>NZ_CP086615.1:2162045-2470909 GCF_020883455.1 Spiribacter halobius
ATGGCGGCGTCGCGGCCGGCCAGCACGAGCTCGGCGAAGAATGCCTCGGCGGCGTCCACCGACAGCGCCCCGTAGTCGGCGATGCTGCGCTCGAGGAAGCGTACGGCCAGGGCCTCGGGGCGCAGGCGATGGCCGTGGCAGGCCGGGCAGGTGCGGACCTCGGTCGCATCCTCACTGCGCCAGGCGTTCTCCTCGCCGGTCTGCTCGGCGTCGAATCCCGGCAGCACCGCGCCGGTGCCGAAGCAGGTCGGGCACCAGCCCTGGCGCGAGTTGTAGGAGAAAAGCCGCGGGTCCAGCGCCTCGAAGCTCCGCCCGCAGCCCGGGCAGGCGCGCTCGGTGGAGTACAGCGCGGGCTCGCCATCGCCGGCGGTGATCCGGACGCTGCCCTTGCCATAGGCGAGGGCCCGCTCGAGGGCGTCGCGCAGCTCACCCTCCCGGGCCGGGTCAACGGTCACGGTGGCCACGGGCAGGTCGATGTCGTGCTCCTGGTAGCGGTCGAGGCGCGGCCAGTGGTCGGTGGGGCGGTCCTCGCCGTCCACGCGCAGATGGGTGAAGCCCTTGCCGGCGGCCCATTTCGCGAGGTCGGTGTAGTAGCCCTTGCGCGCCACCACCAGCGGTGCCAGCAGCGTGACCCGCTCGCCGCGGTGCGCCGCCAGCAGGTGGGCGGCGATCTCCGCGTCGCTGCGGGCCTCGATGGCGAGCCCGCAGTCGGGGCAGTGCTGGGTGCCGAGCTTCACGAACAGCAGCCTTAGGAAGTGATGCAGCTCCGTCATCGTCGCCACGGTGCTCTTGTGGCCGCCGCGGCTGGTGCGCTGCTCGATGGCTACCGTCGGCGGGATGCCGAAGATGGCGTCCACGTCCGGCCGCGCCGCCGGCTGCACGAACTGCCGGGCGTAGGCGTTCAGCGACTCCAGATAGCGGCGCTGGCCCTCGTTGAAGACGATGTCGAAGGCTACGGTGCTCTTGCCGGAGCCGGAGATGCCGGTGATGACCGTCAGGCGGTTGTGCGGCACGCTGATGTCCACGCCCTGGAGATTGTGCTCCCGGGCGTTGTGGATGGTGATGGCCCGGCGGTTGCCGGACGCGGGGACGGCACCGACAGCCCCTGTGGGAGCGGCGCCCTCGCCGCGAATCCCCGCTTCTGCCGCGCTCTCGAGGCTCCGGTACACCCCCGGAGCCTCCGCGATTCGCGGCGGCGGCGCCGCCGCCACGGGCTGTGTCGGTGCCGTTCCCGCTGCCGCCGCCTGGCGCGCGGCGTAGGCGGCCAGCGCCCGTCCGGTGTGGCTCTCCGCTACCTGCATCACCACCTCCGGCGTGCCCTCGGCCACCAGCTGGCCGCCGCCTTCGCCGCCCTCGGGGCCAAGGTCGGTGATCCAGTCCGCGGCGAGCATCACGTCCAGGTTGTGCTCGATCACCACCACCGAGTGACCCGCTTCCAGCAGGCGCTCGAAGGCCTGCAGGAGGACGGCGATGTCCTGGAAGTGCAGGCCGGTGGTGGGCTCGTCGAACAGGAACAGCGTCCGCCCGCGGCGGCGCCGGCCGCCGGCCTTGGCCAGATGGCCGGCGAGCTTGAGCCGCTGGGCCTCGCCGCCGGAGAGGGTGGGTACGGGCTGGCCCAGCTTGAGGTAGCCGAGGCCCACCGCCTGCAGTGGCTCCAGCCCGCGCAGCACATCCGGGTAGTCGGCGAAGAAGGCGAGCGCCTCGGTGACGGTCATCTCCAGCACTTCCGCCACCGAGGCGGGTGGGGCCTCGCAGCCGCGGGAGGGGGGCAGCTTCACGTCCAGCACGGCGTCCCGGTAGCGGCGGCCGTCGCACTCCGGGCAGCGCAGATAGACGTCGGAGAGGAACTGCATCTCCACGTGCTCGAAACCGTTGCCCCCGCAGGCGGGACAGCGGCCCTGACCGGCGTTGAAGCTGAAGGTGCCGGCGGTGTAGCGGCGCTCCTTCGCCAGCGGCTCGCCGGCGAAGGCCTTGCGAATGGGATCGAAGGCGCCCACGTAGCTGGCGGGGTTGGATCGGGTGGTCTTGCCGATGGCGGACTGGTCCACCAGCACCACCTCGTCCACGGCGTCGGCACCCTCGATGGCGACGTGGCTGCCCGGGGCGTCCACCGCGTGGCCACGCTGCTTGCGCAGGCCGCGGTAGAGAATGTCCTCCATCAGCGTGGACTTGCCGGAGCCGGAGACCCCGGCGAGGCAGACCAGGCGCTCCAGGGGCAGCGCCACGTCGATGCCCCTGAGATTGTGTGCGGCGGCGCCCCGCACCGTAAGCCAGCGCTCCGGCGCGGGCCGCCGCGGGCGGTCGTCGTCCACCACCCGGCGCCGGCCGCCGAGATAGCTGCCGGTGAGGGAGTCCGGCTCGCCGGCGAGGGCGGCCGGGCTGCCGTTGAACACCAGTCGCCCGCCGCGCTCCCCCGGCCCGGGGCCGACGTCCAGGACCCGGTCGGCGGCGAGCATGACCTGGGGGTCGTGCTCCACCACCAGCAGCGTGTTGCCGGCATCCCGCAGCCGGTGCATGACCGCGACGATGCGGTCCATGTCCCGCGGATGCAGGCCGATGCTCGGCTCGTCGAGCACGAACAGGGTGTTCACCAGTGAGGTGCCGAGGGCCGTGGTCAGGTTGATCCGCTGCACCTCGCCGCCGGAGAGGGTGCGTGACTGGCGGTCGAGTGTGAGATAGCCGAGTCCCACCTCGCCGAGGAATCCTAGGCGCGTGCGGATGCCCTCCAGCAGCAGCTCCGCCGCCTCGTCCATGGGCGCCGGCAGCTGGATGTCCTGGAAGAACCGGCGCGCCCGGGCCAGCGGCAGGCGCATGACGTCGTGGACGTTGAGCCCCGGCAGGCCGCGGAAGGCGTCGTCGCCCAGGGTGCTGCCGCGCGGGCGGTGACGCTCGTCCGGGGGCAGGGCGGCGCTGGCGTCGTCATGGCCGCCCAGCCGCCAGAGCAGGGCCTCGGGCTTCAGGCGGGCGCCCTCGCAGGCCGGGCAGAGGTCGTAGCTGCGGTACTTGGAGAGCAGCACCCGCACGTGCATCTTGTAGCTCTTCGACTCCAGCCAGTCGAAGTAGCGCTGCACGCCGTACCAGGCGTCCGGCTCGTCCCAGTCGCCCTCACCCTCCAGCACCCAGCGGCGGTCGGCCTCGGGCAGGTCGCGCCAGGGGACGTCCGTGGCCACGCCCCGGCGGCGGGCGAAGCGCAGCAGGTCGCGCTGGCATTCCGCGGAGCGGCCGGACTGCCAGGGCCGGATCGCACCCTGGGCCAGGCTCAGACCGCCGTCGGGGATCACCAGCCCATAGTCGATGCCCATGATGCGGCCGAAGCCCCGGCAGGTCTCGCAGGCGCCGAAGGGGGAGTTGAACGAGAACAGGCTCGGCACCGGCTCGCGGTAGTGACGGTCACAGTCCGCGCAGTGCAGATCGCGCGAGAAGCGATGCTCGCCAACCGGCTGGCGCGCATCATCCAGCTCCTCCACGACCACCTCGCCGCGGCCATGGGCGAAGGCCGCCTCCACCGCCTCGACGATGCGGTCGCGGCGGCTCTCCTCGACCCGCACCCGGTCCTGGGTTACCCGCAGGCGAGTCATGTCCAGCCGGCGCACCCGGGTGTAGCCCTGGCCCTCCAGCAGCTGGCGGACCTCCGCCTCGTCGAAGTTCTCCGGGCGCTCGACGTCGAAGCCGATCAGCACGCGGGCACCGGGGCAGCGGGCCTGAAGGCGGGCGAATACGCCGTCCGGCGTGTCGCGGGCCACCCGCCGCCCGCAGCCGCCGCAGTAGAGGCGCGCGGCGCGGGCGAACAGGAGCTTCAGGTGGTCGTTGAGCTCGGTCATGGTGCCGACGGTGGACCGGGACGTGCGCACCGGGTTGGTCTGGTCGATGGCGATGGCGGGCGGGATGCCCTCCACCCGGTCCACCGCCGGCCGGTCCATGCGGTCCAGGAACTGCCGGGCGTAGGGGGAGAAGGTCTCGACGTAGCGCCGCTGGCCTTCGGCGTAGATGGTGTCGAAGGCGAGGGATGACTTGCCCGAGCCGGAGACGCCGGTAACCACGATCATCTCGCCCACCGGCAGATCCAGGTCCAGGTTCCGCAGATTGTTCTGGCGGGCGCCGCGGATACGGATCTGGTCGTCGGCCATGGGCTGGGGTCCTTCGCTGCGTGGGCGCGCTGCCGCGGTCAGACCGCGGCAGCCTGAGGGCGTTCCGGGGGCCTGGCGCGGCCGCTACCGAAGCCCGCCAGTATACCGGTGATGACTAGCCCGCATCTCTCACCCATCCACGGCTGCGGGCGCGGATCGGTGAGGGATGCGGGCTGGCCGCGGACTGCTCACGCGGCCTGCGGGCGGTGCCGCGTCCCGTGTCGCAATGCCGCCGTGTGAGCGGATAGACTGCGCCCGCGGTGTGAAGCGATTCGCGCCCGTCTTGGGCCAACAAACAACCGTCCGGGGGAGAGAACATGTTCAAGCGCATGACCCGCGGCTCCGTCTTCATGGTGGAGCGCTACCTGCCCGATCCCTACGTACTCGTGCTGCTGCTTACCCTGGTGGTGTTCGTTGCCGGCATGCTGGTGCAGGGCGCGACGCCCGTTGCCATGGTCGAGCACTGGGGTAACGGCTTCTGGAACCTGCTCACCTTCTCCATGCAGATGGTGCTGATCCTGGTGACCGGCTTCGTGCTCGCCAGCACTCCGTTCTTCAAGCGCATCCTGCGGGCCCTGGCCGGGACCGCGAAGACGCCCGGGCAGGCCATCGTGCTGGTGACGCTGGTCTCGCTCGCCGCGGCCTGGATCAACTGGGGCTTCGGGCTCGTCATCGGCGCCCTGTTCGCCCGCCAGCTGGCCCAGGCAGTGCCGGACGTGGACTACAAGCTGCTGATCGCCAGTGCCTATAGCGGGTTCCTCGTGTGGCACGGGGGCCTGGCCGGCTCCGTGCCGCTGGTGATCGCCACCGAGGGGCACTTCACCGCCGAGCGCATCGGCGTCATCCCCACCAGCGAGACCATCTTCGCGACCTTCAACCTGGTCATCGTGCTGGCGCTGTTCGTGCTCGTGCCGCTGATCAACCGCGCCATGCTGGGCCGGCCGGAGGACGCGGTGAAGGTGGATCCGGCCCGGCTCGCCGCCGCGGAAGAAGAATCCGAGCTGCGCTGGGAGCGCCCGGCGGACAGGGTGGAGAACAGCCTGACGCTGGGGCTCGCCATCGGCGTCATGGGCCTGGTGTTCGTCGCCTACTACTTCCTCGTCAACAACGGCGGGCTCAACCTCAACATCGTCAACTTCCTGTTCCTCTTCCTCGGCATCTGCCTGCACGGGCGCCCGTCCCGGTTCCTGGCCTCGGTGCGGGAGGCGGTGGGCGGTGCCGCCGGCATCATCATCCAGTTCCCGTTCTACGCCGGGATCATGGGCATGATGACGGACTCCGGGCTCGCCGCGACGCTGTCCGAGGGGTTCGTGGCTATCTCCAACGAGGTGACCTTTCCGCTGTTCACCTTCCTCTCCGCCGGCATCGTGAACATCTTCGTGCCCTCCGGCGGCGGCCAGTGGGCGGTGCAGGCGGAAATCATGCTCGGCGCCGGCGAGGCCCTGGGCGTGGACGCCGCGCGCACGGCCATGGCGGTGGCCTGGGGGGACGCCTGGACCAACATGATCCAGCCGTTCTGGGCGCTGCCGGCACTGGCCATCGCCGGCCTTTCGGCCAAGGACATCATGGGCTACTGCCTCATGGTCCTGCTGTTCTCCGGCGTGGTCATCGGCCTTGGCCTGATGTTCCTGCCGTAGGCGTGTTCGCCTGAACCTGCTGCTGTCAGGGGCCTCCCTGGCAGCAGCGCAGCCCGGGGCCTGCGGAGGCGGGCACGCCCTCAGTGCAGGGCGATGCCGCAGCCCTGCAGGGCCTGCCCGTCGAGCTCCAGCGCCACCTGCCAGTCGAACGCCCGCCCGCTCATGTCATCCCGGCAGGGGGCCGGGGTCAGCGCGGCGCGGAGGCGGGCGTCGTCGGTTTCCAGTGTCAGGTCGAACCCGGTTTCCCGCGCCAGCCGGGCCTCTGCGTCCGCGGCCGGAAAGCGCAAGGTGCGCGTGCCGTAGTCGGTGACGAGGGTCGTGCGCCGCGGGCCGAGCTCCAGCCGCCAGCCCGGCTCGTTGCCGACGGCAAGGAAGTCCACGCCGCGCAGCCGCGCGTCCTCTACCAGGGAGCCGAAGCGGTCCTCCTCGCAATGGAGCGTGCGCCCGTCGGCGGTGGTTACCCGCGCCTCCCGGCCACCGCTGCGGAAGCTGACGCCTTCGGCACCGAGGTAGCGGCTGCCGGAGGCCGCAGGCACGCGTTCCAGCTCGACATTACGGGCGGGAAAGAAGAGATAGAGGCGGTCTTCGCCCGCTCGCTCGGCGACAAGCCGGCTGTCGTTGTCGCAGACGTAGGCGCGGGCGGCGAGGTCGCCCATCGGGAGCTGCCGGTCCAGCGTCCCGGGCGCGGACGTCGGCGACGGCGCCGCGCAGCCTCCGAGAATGAGGCTGAGCGCGAGCAGGGCTAGCCCGCCTATCTCACCGATTCGCGAAGCGAGGGCGTGGAGATGGCGGGCAAGACAAGGCGCGGGAGAGCACGGGCGCGCAGGCGTACTCGACAGTACGTCGAGCACCCGAGCCGAGCGCAACGCAGGTTTGTCCGCCAGATCCGCGCCCGCAGCCGTGGATCGGTGAGATAGGCGGGCTCGTGCGAGCCGGCGTTCTTCGCCCGACGCCGCGGCGCACCTGCGTCGGTCAGCGCCGGCTTGCTCCCGCAGGGCCGTCATGATGCCTCCCGATGATGCGCTGTTGCCCATGCCTCGGCCGCCGGGCATGGCTTCCGGGGGCACGGTCAGGCCCCGCCACCTGTGTCGGCCCCGTCAGTGCCAGCGAGCGGCCCTTGCGCAACCAGCGCCCGGAGCCGCTGCAGCGCTTCCCGTCGCCCGCGGAGGCCCGTGCGGCGGGCAATGGCCGGCAGGTCCGCGGGATGCTCGACGGCGGCCTCGAGCAGGATCCGATCGCGCTCCCGCAGGGTATCGCGCCAGGGGTCCCAGCCGGAAACGGCAGTCAGGGCGGCATGGGTATCGAGCAGGCTGCGATGACCGTGGGCGAAGGCGTAGAGGTCCCGGGCGTCGATGGCCGCGCCGCTGGCGGGTGTGGGCAGGCCGGCCACGACGGCTGCCGCCAGGGCCGGGGACATGGCCTTCAGCGCATGCCGTCGCTGGCTCGGAAAGTGCCTCGCGAGGCGCTCCCGGGACTCGTGGTAGAGGGCCTCGCCGGCGGTGCTCAGGGGCTGCAGCACCATCACCGCATGGCTGCCGCTGGCGGCGTCGGCGCGATTGCCGACGCGCACCGGCTCGAGGCCGGCCTCGCGCCAGAACCGGAGCAGGGACGGCGTCGCCCCGAAGCTCGCGCCGAGCCAGTCGAGGCCATCGCGGCGAGCCTGATCGCGGGCAGCGGCCACGAGCCGGCAGCCGAGGCCGCAGCGCCGACGCGCGGGATGCACGGCAATGCGCAGGATGCGCAGGCCGCGATGCCGCGGGGCGTCGGCGACCCCGGCGTGGAACCCCAGGGACTGGGCCATCAGGTGTCCTGCCGGGCGGCGGCGGCCGAGCCAGATCTCGCGGGTCAGGTCCGCCGCGAATCCGCCCTCGGGCCGGGCCGCCAGCACGCCCGTGACCTGATCCTGCTCGAGGGCGAGCCAGAGCCGGACCTCCGGGTCGTCGAGGAGCTGGCGCAGGTCCCGCGGCCGGGTCTGATAGTGGCCGGCCACCAGCAGCCCGAAGGCGGCGCGCAGCCGGGCCTCGTCGGCGCCGAGTGCACCGCCGTCGACGCTGTGGACCGCAGAGGGTCGGGAGCCTCCGGTGGGCAGCGCGGCGGGCTCGGCATCCAGCAGCAGGGCCTCGGACACGAACGCCTCCAGCGGGTCGCCGACGCGCCAGCGTACGGGGGCCTCCATATGGCGCTGACCCGAGCCGGGGAAGCGGTGGGTCAGGTGCTCCAGCAACCGCAGCGCGACGCCCCGGCCCGTGCCCTCGTAGCCGTGGATGGTGGTGGCGAGCACGGCCCGCGGCCGGCCTTCCAGCAACGCCTGCAGCCGGGGCAGCGGCAGCGCGGCCGCTTCGTCCACCAGCAGCACCCCCGTTTCGGGTGGCGGGGCCTCGGGTGGCATGAACGCCGGCTCCCGGGGCGCGGCCTGCCGGAACAACGCCGCGGCTGCACGCCGGCTGGGCGCCGTGACGGTTACCGGCGTCCCCGCTGCCAGCAGCCGGCGGGCCGCGATGCCCAGTGCCGCGGACTTGCCCCGACCCCGGTCCGCGGTGAGCAGCAGGGGGGTGGGTGTGGCGGCGCGGGCATGGACGAGGATATCTGCCACGGCGTCGGCCTGGTCGTCGGTCAGGCACTCGGGGTCATGCGCGCTGGCCGTCGGCCGCCAGCTCGGGAGCGCCACCTCGCCGACGGGGCAACGCCTGACCGCCGGGTGGCTTGCGAGGAGACGGATCAGCCGGGTCAGGAAGCGACCCTGGAAGCGCCTGGGCGGGCAGCCATGGCTTGCCAGACGCTCCAGGGCGGGATCGGCCGTTGCCGGCCAGTCGTCGGCCGGTGGTGTCAGCAGCAGCAGTGCCCCGTCGCCGCGGAGCGCGCCGCCGAGCGCGCCCAGGTCGTCCGGATCGAGGCCGCTGTGGGCGTCAAGCACCGCCGCCGTCAGATCTCCGCCGAGGGCGCGGTTGCCGTGACCCGGTCGCAGCGAGGCCACGCCGTCCGGCGCCGGGCTGCCGATCCAGAGGACCTGCGCCGGGTCGAGTCCATGCAGGCAGGCTCGGGCGTCCTCCCGGCAGGCCTCCGCCTCGCCTTCGATCCAGAGCAGCCGCCGCTCGCCGGGCGGCCAGTCCTGCCGGGCGGCCACGCGTGCGCTCAGGTCGCTTCCCCGCTGGGCCAGTCCGCCACGCCGCGGCCTGGGCGTCAGCCCTGACGCTGGCGGGCTGCCTGCAGCAGGCGGCGGGCCCGGCGGCCGGCACGGCCAGAGGCCCGGCTCAGGGTCAGGGCGCGCAGCCGGCGCTGCTGGTCGTTGCCGCCGCCGTTAGCGGCCTCCGCCGCGGTGCTCAGCAGATCGGACGGCTTGCGGGTCATGCTCCACCTCGGAATGCGTTTCAGGGTGGGCGCAAGATAGGCATCCGTGCCGCGGCGCACAAGACGCCAGCCACCGCCAGTGCCGGTTTGCCGATCAGCGGTCGCTCCGTATTGGCACGGCCGACGCCCCACCCAGGGCGTCGTGGCGAGAGGCCACCCACGCATGGCCGAGTCACGCAAATGATCGGGTCTGCTAACGGTAACCGGCCGCCTGCAGTCGGAACAGCCGGGCATAGGTGCCATCGGCGGCGATGAGCGCATCGTGACTGCCGTGCTCGAGGATGCGGCCGTCGTCCAGCACCACGATCTCGTCGGCCATGCGCACGGTGGAGAAGCGGTGCGAGATCAGGATCGCCATGCGGTCCCGGGTCAGGCTGCGGAAGTGCTCGAATATCTCCGCCTCGGCGGCGGCGTCCATGGCTGCGGTGGGCTCGTCGAGGACGAGGATGTCTGCACCCTGGCGCATGAAGGCGCGGGCCACGGCGATCTTCTGCCACTGGCCGCCGGAGAGCTCGCGGCCGTCCTGGAACCAGCGTCCGAGCTGGGCGTGGTAGCCGCCGGGGAGCTCCTCGATGAAGTCGTCCGCCAGCCCGCGCCGCGCCGCTTCCCGCCAGCGGGACTCGTCGTCGAAGCGCTCCACGTCGCCGGCGCCGATGTTCTCGCCCACGGGCAGCTGGTAGCGCATGAAGTCCTGAAAGATCACCCCGATGCGCCGGCGCAGGGTCTCCGGGTCCCAGTCCCGCAGATCGGTGCCGTCGAGCAGGATGCGTCCGGCGCTCGGCTCGTAGAGACCGGCCAGCAGCTTGATCAGCGTGGTCTTGCCGGAGCCGTTGCGCCCCACCAGGGCCAGGCTGCGGCCCGGTGCCAGCGTCAGGGAGATGTCCTGCAGCGCCGGTGCCTCGCTGCCCGGATAGCTGAAGCTCACCCCCTCGAAGCGCAGGCCGTCACCGGGGCGCTCGCCCGCGGTGCGGGTGCCGTGGACGGCGGTCACCGGCTGCTCCAGGTATTCGTAGAGGTTGGAGAGGTAGAGGTTGTCCTCGTACATCCCGCCGATGGCGCCGAGGCTCGCGCTCACGGCGCCCTGGCCCTGGCGGAAGACGGCGAGGTACATGGTCATCTGGCCGAGGCTGATGGCGCCGGCGACGGTGGTCGCCACGATCCAGGCGTAGGTGGCGTAGAAGGCGAGGGTCCCCACCAGACCGAGGACGAAGCCCCAGATCTCGCGGCGCAGGGTGAGGTTGCGGTCCTCCCGGTAGAGGCGACGGAAGATGTCGCGATAGCGCTCCAGGAGCAGCGGCCCGAGCTGAAAGAGCTTGACCTCCTTGGCGCTGTCCTCCCGGGCGAGCACGGTCTCCAGGTACATCTGCCGGCGCGTGTCCGGCGAGCGCCAGCGGAACAGGCGGAAGGCGTCGCCGGAGAACTTCGCCTCGGAGACGAACTGGGGCAGCCCGGCGGCGACCAGGATCACCACCGCCCAGGGCGAGAAACCGAGCAGCAGGGCGGCGTAGCTCGTGAGCGATATGCCGTTCTGGAACAGCCCAAAGGTGCGGTTGACCAGGCTCAGCGGCCGGCTCGAGGCCTCGCGCCGGGCGCGTGTGAGCTTGTCGTAGAACTCCGAGTCCTCGAAGTGGGCCAGCTGCAGGGTCTGGGCCTTTTCCAGGATCATCACGTTGACGCGCTGGCCGAGCTGGGCCCGGAGCAGTGACTGGGCGGTCTGAATGGCACGCTGGCTGCCGGCGATGCCGGCCATGATGCCGCCCTCCAGGGCGACCAGCCAGAAAAGTGGCGCCAGCGCGACCGCGCCCTCGGCCTGCACCGCGGCCACCACGCCGTCGACGATGAGCTGGCCGACCCATGCCGCGGCCGCCGGCAACAGGCCGGCCACCACCGTGGCCACGGCGAGCACCACCGTGAGCGGGCGGCTGGTCTGCCAGACCAGGGCCACGGCGCGACGGCTGTAGCGGAACACGCCCAGGTAATCGCGCCAGCTGGCGCGCTCGCGGGGCGGAGCGGGGGAGGCATGGGCGGACGCCATGCACACCAGTGTACCGCGCGGCCGGGCTGCTATCCTTGCGCGCCTTCAGGGCAGAGGAGGGCGGCATGCTCGATCCGGATCAGGCGCGCGTCGTGGCCCACGGCAGCGGCCCGGCGGTGGTGCTCGCCGGCGCGGGGGCCGGCAAGACCCGCTGTACCACCGAGCGGGCCCGCCGCCGGCTGCTGGAGGACGGCGTCCCGGCCGAGGCCATGGTGTTGCTCACCTTCACCAACAAGGCCGCCGGCGAAATGCGCGAGCGTCTGGCGGCGCGCCTGAACGGTGCCGTGCCGCCACCGTGGATCGGCACCTTCCACAGCTTTGGCAGCCGCCTGCTCCGCACCCACGGCGAGGCCATCGGCGTGCCGCCCAACGCCACGCTGATGGACGCCGAGGACAGCCGGCGCATGCTCGACACCTTGCTGGCCGGCCCTTTCTCCGACCCCGAGCGGCGCCGGCGGGCGCTGTCGCTGCAGGAGGCGCTGAGCGCCGCGGGTCTGGATCTGACCGACGACGCCGACCTGGAACCCGCCCGGGACCTCTGTGATGCTGCGGGCTTCGGGCCCGTGGCGGCCGCGCGGCTGCTGCAGCGCCTGCGGCGCTACGACCGCGAGAAGCGCCAGGCGGCGATGCTGGATTTCGCCGATCTCATCCTGCTGCCGGCCCGGCTCCTGCGCCGCGATCCGGCGCTCTGCGCGCGGCTCACGGGTGCCCTGCGCGACATCACCGTAGACGAGGCCCAGGACACCGACGGCGCACAGTTCCGCCTGCTGCGTCTGCTCACGCCCCAGGACCGCACCGTGGTGCTGGTGGGGGACGATGATCAGGCGATCTACGAGTGGCGGCACGCGCGGCCGCAGAACCTGCGGGACTTCATCGCCGCCGAGGCGCCGGCCGTCTACCGCCTGGAGCGCAACTATCGCTCCGCGCCGGCCATCGTCACCGGCGGCGTCGCCCTGGTGCGCCATAACCTGGAGCGCCTCGAGAAGCACCCCTATGCGGTGCGCCCTGCGGCGGAGGAGACGGTCCGGCTGCGACTGTGGGGTGATGCCGAGGGCATGGCCGAGGGCGTGGCGGCCACGTTGCAGGACGCCCTGGACGCCGGCACACCGGCGGACGAGCTGGCCGTGCTCTACCGCAAGAACCGTCTGGCCCGCCCGCTCGAGGCGGCGCTGCTGCGGCGGGGGCTGCCCTACCGGGTCAAGGCCGGTATGGATCTGCTGGCCCACGCCGACGTGCGCATGATGCTCGCTGCCGGCCGGCTTGCCGCCAATCGGCGGGACATGCGGGCCCTCGCGCGCCTGGCGGACCTGGTGCCGGGCCTCGGTGCCCGGGGCGTAGGCCGCCTGCTGGACGCCGGCGGCGATCCGCTGGCGCAGGGTGGGCGGCTGTCACCGAAGGGTGCGGCCGGAGTGGCCGACCTGGCCCGCGCCATTGACGCCCTGTCCCGGCAGGGGCCGGCAGGGCTCGAGAGCTGGTGCCTGCAGACGCCGCTGGTGCGCGACTGGCTGGAGCGCCGCATCCGCGCCGCCGCGGGCGGACGCAAGGCGGAGGCGCCGGCCGTGGAGCGCGGCTGGCGCCCGGTACGGGCGCGGCTCGCCGCGATTCAGCGCGCCATGCAGCGGCGCCTGCAGGGGCTGCCCGCCGCCAGCGGCGATGCGGAACGCTGGTCCGCGGCCCTGGAGATCGCCGCCACCGGCACCGAGGAGGCGGAGCCCGAGTCCGGGCGCATTACGCTGAGCACCATCCATGGGGCCAAGGGCCTGGAGTGGGGCCGGGTGCACCTGTTCGGCTTCAGCGAGGGGCTGCTGCCCATGGCCCGCGACGGCGTCGTGGAGAACCTGGCCGAGGAGCGCCGGCTCGCCTACGTTGCCGTTACCCGCGCGCGGGACGCCCTCATGCTGCACCATGCCGACCGGGTGGATACGGGGGATGGCCAGGGGGTGCGGAGCGTTGCCGTCTCTCCCTTCGTCGAGGAGATCCGCCGCGGCCAGCCGGTGGTGGAGGAGGACCGCCGCCCTGGTGCCGAGCTGCCCGCCGACGCGGGGGCGACGGACTGGCTCGCCGCCATGCGAGCGGGCCTTGGGAGTCCCTGAGGGTCCTTCCAGCGTGTCCCGGGAGAACGGCCCGCGCATCGCCCTGCCGCCGCACGCGATGAGCCGGCAGCATCGCGGATACGCGCGTGTCGCTACCGGGTCTTCACGCTGTCGGGTGGGGGGATCCCGCGGCCGGGGTTGACGCCACCGCGCTTTGAGCGCTTTACTGCGGCCATGCTGTGGAACCCTCGCCACCTGCCGAACGCCCTCCGCCTGCCGCTGCTCCTGTCCGGCGGGCTGCTGCTGCGCCGCGCGCGCAGCTGATCCACACCCCCCCAAACCGCTGAGCCTTGAGATGCACCGCCGACCCGGCGGAGCCAACCCGTGACCGGACAGGAGCCCGGTGATGCGAACCAACCCAGTTCCCCTTCTTCGACTGCCCAGCGGCTGCCGGGCCTTGCGCGGGCCATAGCCCGCCCGGCAGCCGACGCGCCGAACGCTCAACAGGCATAGCGAAGAAAGGGCAACACCATGCTTCAGGATCCATCGCGAAAATACCGCCCGTACCGCCCGGTTCAGCTCGCCGACCGCAGCTGGCCGGATCAGCTCATCACCCGTCCACCGGTGTGGATGAGCACCGATCTGCGCGACGGCAACCAGGCGCTGTTCGAGCCCATGGACGCCGAGCGCAAGCTCGAGCTGTTCCGCATGCTCACCGAGGTGGGGCTGCGGGAGATCGAGGTGGGCTTTCCGTCGGCCTCGCAGACGGACTACGACTTCGTGCGCCGGCTGATCGACGAGGACCGCATCCCCGAGGGCGTGTGGATCGAGGTGCTTACCCAGGCGCGCCCGGAGCTGATTCAGCGCACCATGGAGGCGGTGAGCGATGCGCCGCGGGTGATCGTGCACGTCTACAACGCCACGTCACCGGTGTTTCGCGAGGTGGTCTTCGGTCAGGACCGGGACGGCGTAATGGCCATGGCCGTGCGTGGCGCGCGCCAGATCCGCGAGCTCGCCGAGGCCAACCCGCAGACCGAGTGGCGCTTCCAGTACAGCCCGGAGACCTTCAGCACGACGGAGCTGGACTTTGCCAGGGACATAGTCGATGCCGTGACCGAGGTCTGGGAGGCAGGCCCGGAGCGGCCGGTGATCATCAACCTCCCCGCTACCGTTGAGATGTCCACGCCCAACGTCTTCGCGGATCAGATCGAGTGGATGCACCGCAACCTCTCGAGGCGTGACGGCATCGTGCTGAGCGTCCACCCGCACAACGACCGCGGCACCGCGGTGGCCGCGGCGGAGCTCGCGCTGATGGCCGGCGCGGACCGGGTGGAGGGGTGCCTGTTCGGCAACGGCGAGCGCACCGGTAACGTGGACCTGGTGACGCTGGCGCTGAACCTCTACACCCACGGCGTGCATCCGGGGCTCGACTTCTCGCGCATCAACGACGTCGTGCGCACGGTGGAAAACTGCACCCGCATCGCCGTGCACCCGCGCCATCCCTATGTCGGCGATCTGGTGTTCACGGCGTTCTCGGGGTCCCATCAGGACGCCATCCGCAAGGGCTTCGCGGTGCAGCAGGAGGACGGCCCCTGGCAGGTGCCCTACCTCACCATCGACCCGCGGGATCTCGGGCGCACCTATGAATCCGTGATCCGGGTGAACAGCCAGTCCGGCAAGGGCGGCATCGCCTACCTGATGGAGCGCGAGTACGGGCTCGCCATGCCGCGGCGGCTGCAGGTGGAGTTCAGCCAGGTGGTCCAGGCCTGGACCGACGACACCGGCAAGGAGGTCCGCGCCGAGGAGCTCTGGCGCATCTTCGAGCAGGAGTATCTCGTGCTCGAGGAGCCGGTGGACTACCTCGGGCACAGCCTCTTCGACGTCGAGGACCGCCAGGGCATCCGCCTGCGAGTACGCGAGCAGGGCCGCGAGGAGACGCTGACCGGCGTTGGCAACGGCCCCATCGACGCGCTGCTCGCCGCCCTGGATGCGGATGTCCGCGTCCAGCACTACGAGGAGCACTCCATGGGCCGCGGCTCGGATGCCCGCGCCGTCTGCTTCATGGAGCTCTCCGCGGATGGGGTCCCCGGCGACGTCTACGGTGTCGGCATTCATCCGAACATCGTGACGGCGTCCATCCGCGCCGTGATCAGCGGCATCAACCGCATCTGGGCCCGCCTCCCGGCCGACCGCCGCGAGGCCCTGTTCCGGGCCGGCGAACGTTTCGGCTAGGAGTGTCTGCGCCCGCAGCCGTGAATCGGCGAGATGTGCGGGCTAGTGGAGGGCCGCTCTAAACACAACGACACAACGGGCACAACGATTCACAACGAAATCCTCCTCTCTTCGTTGTGTACCGTTGTGCTCGTTGTGTCGTTGTGTTGGGTGTCGGCGCCTTTTGGCGTGCCACCGTCAGCTTCGCTCCAGCTCGCTCAGAGCCTCCAGGAAGGCCTCGCCGTAGCGTTCGAGCTTGTGCTCGCCGACGCCCGGCAGGGCGGCGAACTCCTGCAGGGTGCGCGGGCGCTCGTGGAGCATGGCGAGCAGGGTGGCATCGTGGAAGATGACGTAGGGCGGCACGCCTTCCTCTTCGGCGATGGCGCGGCGCTTGCTGCGCAGGGCGGCCCAGGCCGCCGAGTCCACGGCGATGTCCTCGGGGCGTACCTTCGCGGCCCGCTCGCTGCGCACCTTGCGGGCCGCGGGGAGGTCCCGGCGCAGCTGCAGGGTGGCCTCGCCCCGGAGGAGCGGCCGGCAGCCCCGGGCGAGGCGCAGGCCGCCGTGGCCCTCCGGGTCCGCCTCCAGATAGCCCCCGGCCAGTAGCTGGCGCAGCACCGACTGCCAGGTGCCCTTGTCGTGCCCGGTGCCGATGCCGAAAGTACTCAGCCGGTCGTGGCCAAGGCGCTGGATGCGCTCGCTGGTGCGACCGAGGAGCACGTCTACCACGTGCGCGGCGCCGAAACGCTGGCCGGTGCGGTAGACGCAGGAGAGCGCCATGCGGGCGGCCTCGGTGGCGTCCCAGGTCTCGGGGGGCTGCTCGCAGTTGTCGCAGCGCCCGCAGCCGCCCGGATGGGACTCGCCGAAGTGGCCGAGCAGCACCGGGCGCCGGCAGCCGGTGGCCTCGCAGTAGCCGAGCAGGGCCTCCAGGCGCTGGCGCTCCTGACGCTTGTGCGCCTCCGGGGCCTCGGAGGCGGCGATCATCTGGCGCAGGCGGTAGATGTCCTGCAGGCCGTAGATGAGCCAGGCCTCGGCCGGCAGGCCGTCGCGCCCGGCGCGGCCCGTTTCCTGGTAATAGGCCTCGAGGGTCTTCGGCAGATCCAGGTGGGCGACGAAGCGGACGTCCGGCTTGTCGATGCCCATGCCGAAGGCCACCGTCGCCACCACCACCAGCCCCTCCTCGCGCAGGAAGCGCTCCTGATGGCGCCGCCGGGTGGCGGCGTCGAGGCCGGCGTGATAGGGCACGGCGGGGATGTCGTGGCCGGCAAGGAAATCCGCGATCTGCTCGGTGGCCTTGCGCGACATGCAGTAGACGATGCCGGAGGCGCCGGCGTGGCGTTCGCGGATGAAGCGCAGCAGCTGATCCCGGGCGCGGTCCTTCAGCCCCACGCGATAGGTGAGGTTCGGGCGGTCGAAGCTCGCGATGAATACCGCCGCGTCCGCGGGCAGCAGCTGCCGGCGGATCTCCTCGCGGGTGCGCTCGTCGGCGGTGGCGGTGAGCGCCATGCGGGGCACGCCGGGGAAGCGTTCCCCGAGCACGCCGAGCTGCAGATACTCCGGGCGGAAGTCGTGCCCCCACTGGGAGACGCAATGGGCCTCGTCGATGGCGAAGAGCGCGATGGGCAGCCGTGCCAGCCGCTCGAGGAAGCTGTCCGACAGCAGCCGCTCCGGGGCGACGTAAAGCAGGTCCAGCTCGCCGGCGTCCAGGGCACGCTCCGTGGCCCGGCGCTCCGCCGGATCGAGTCCGGAGTTCAGGGCCGCGGCGCGCACGCCATTGTGGCGCAGGGCCTCCACCTGATCCTGCATGAGCGCGATCAGGGGCGAGACCACCACCGCCACGCCGGGGCGCAGCAGCGCGGGAATCTGGTAGCAGAGGGACTTGCCACCGCCGGTGGGCATGAGGACCAGGGCGTCGCGCCCGGCGCAGACCGTGTCGATGATCTCTCGCTGCCGGCCGCGGAAACTGCTGTAGCCGAAGACGGACTGGAGGGTGCTTTCAGCGGTAGGCGGGCTGGCGGCGGTCGACAGATCCGTGTCGGGAGTGACAGCCATCGGGCACTGGGTCTCTGGCGGCGGACAATACGGGATTGTCCGCCTCCCGCAAGCAGGCGGCAACCCGCCCCCGGGCGCGAGGCGCCCGGGGGTGGCGGCGGTTACTCGCTGACCTGGCGCTGGACCTCGCGTTCCAGCTCGAGCTCCATCACCACGCGGCGGTTGGGCGCCAGGCACTCGATCAGTGCCTCACGGCCCAGGTCGTCCTCGCAGGTGACGACGGGGTCGTTCTCGCCACGACCGACGGCCTCGATCTCCACGCCGTCGGTTTCCGGGCGGCTCTCCAGGTAGGACGCCACGGACTCGGCCCGCTGCCGGGACAGTCGCTGGTTGTCCTCCGCGCTGCCGATGCGGTCGGTGTGCCCGATGACGCGCACCCGCTGCAGCCGCCAGTCCCCGCCGGCCTCGGCCAGGCCTTCCCGAATGGCGTTGCGGCCATCGCGGGTCAGGCGCGCCGAGCCAAACTCGAACAGGGCTCTGGAGTCGAGCTCAAGCTCCTGCACGCGGGTAACGGTCTCCGGCTCGTCCTCCATGGCATCGCTGTCGGCGGCCGGCTCCGGCTCTGGCTCCGGCTCCGGCATGGCGTCGCCGCAAGCCTCGATCGGGCCGGAATCCGTGCCTGGCTCACGCCAGCATTCGCCGGCCTCGTTGGTCCAGGGCTGGCCCTGGGGATTGGTCCAGGGGGCATTCACCTCGCTCTGGGCGGCGGCGATGCCGCTGGCCCCGAGCAGGGCGAGAGCGCTGAGTGTTGCTGCGAGTCGCATAGTTTTCTCCTAGGTCATTGGCCCGCGTGGGGCACTGCGCCGATCGGCCGAGCCGGCCGCTAATCCGGACGGCAGGCCGCCCACGCAGGCTGGGAGCATGGCATATTTCGACGGCCGCGGTGGAGACCCGCGGGCGGTCCAGCTCGACTGCCGGGCGGGTGCAGGGCGCCGCGTGGCAACATTGAAGGCGGGTGTGGAACAGCCGGGAGCGCGAACGTGGAAGCGGGCATGCAGGCAGCAATCGAAGAGGCGCGTCAGGGCCTCGCCGAGGGCGGTGTACCGATCGGCTCGGCCCTGGTATACGGCGAGCGGATTATCGGCCGAGGCCACAACCGCCGCCGGCAACGGGGCAGCGTGGTCCTGCACGGCGAGATGGACGCGCTGGAGAACGCCGGCCGCCAGCCCGCTTCCGTCTATCGGCACAGTGTGCTCTACACAACGCTCTCGCCATGCCCCATGTGCAGCGGGGCGATCCTGCTCTACGGCATCCCCCGGGTCGTGATCGGCGAGAACCGCACTTTCCTCGGCGAGGAGGCCCTGCTGCGCGAGCGCGGCGTGGCGGTGGAGGTGCTGGACCTCGACGAGTGCGTCGAGCTGATGCGTCGCTTCATCGCGGACTCCCCAGAGGTCTGGAACGAGGATATCGGCGAGTAGGGGTGGCGGCGGTCGTGCCGCTGCGGGGAACCGCTAAGGGCAATTGCGAATGGCGGGCTGCCGGCCCGCGGGGCACTCTCCCGGCGTTCCCTGGCCGTGGCCGTCGGTTCGCTGCCGGTGGCCAGGCCTTCCACGCCAATCCGATGTTGGGCAGCGCCGCTGGCGTCTGCCGGGAGGTTGAACCATGAAGCGCATTCCACGACCCCGCATCCTCATGGCCCTGGCGGTCCTTCTCGCCGTGGGCGGCGGCCTGCTGCTGTACAACCCGCTCGGGCAGTCCGGGGGCCAGGCCATCGCCGCGGGCGAGTCCGGCCCGGTGTTCGTCGCGGACGGCTACGCCATCCGTGGCTATGATCCGGTGGCCTACTTCACCGAGGGCGAACCCGTGGCGGGCAGCCCGCAGTTCGAGGCCGAGTGGAACGGCGCCACCTGGCGCTTCGCCTCGGCGGAGCACCGCGAGCGGTTCCTGGCCGACCCGGAGGCCTACGCGCCGGCCTACGGCGGGTTCTGCGCCTGGGCGGTGGCGGAAAAGGGCGAGCTTTACTCCATCGATCCCCATGCGTGGAAGATCGTGGATGGCCGGCTCTACCTGAATTACAGTGAGTCCATTCAGCGCCGCTGGGAGCAGGACATCCCGGGGTTCATCGAGCTCGGTGACCGGCGCTGGCCCGAGATCGTGGAGGGATCCTGATCCCATCGCGGCCCTGGCCTGCCACTGCGCGCAACAGGGAGCCCGGAGCCTGGAGCAGACCACCGACAACGAGGCCCGGATCCGTGCCGCATGGCAGGCCAACGGCGAGCCATGGACGGAAGCCGTGCGCGGCGGCTGCATCGCCAGCCGCCGGCAGGCGACGGATGCCGCCATCCTGTCGGCCGTCCAGGCGCTTGCGCCCCGATCGGTGCTGGACATCGGCTGCGGTGAGGGCTGGCTCGCCCGGGCCCTCGCGGCGAAGGGCATCGATGTCACCGGGATCGACGGCAGTGCGGAGCTGGTAGCGGCGGCGCGCGCCGCCGGCGGCGGGACGTTTCACCGTGTTGACTACGAGCACCTGGGCGCGCCCGGGGGCTTGCCCCTGGCGGAGCCGGGATCCTTCGATGTGGCGGTCTGCAACTTCTCGCTGCTCGGCAAGGCATCGACGGCCTCGGTGATCGAGGCGGTGCCCCGGTGGCTCGCGCCAAAGGGTTATCTGGTGATCCAGACGCTGCATCCGCTGGCCTGCGCGGACGGCGCCTATCGAGACGGCTGGCGCGAGGGTTCCTGGGCGGGGCTCGGCGAGGGGTTCGGTGAGCCGGCCCCCTGGTACTTCCGGACCTTCGAGGGCTGGAGCGGGCTGTTCGGGAGCGCGGACTTCGTCATCGAGGACCTTCTCGAGCCGCGGCTGCCCGGTACCGATACGCCGGCTTCGGTGCTTTTCGTGCTCTCGCGCAAGGTGTGATCCATGAGCCAGGACAACGGGGCGCCGATTCACAGCGGAGGCTGCCTTTGCGGTGGCGTCCGCTATGAGCTCGACGCGCCCATCGAGGGGATCTCGCTCTGCCACTGCCGCCAGTGCCGCAAGGCCTCCGGCTCGGCGTTCGTTGCGGTGGCGGTGGTGAATACGGCGGCGCTTCGCATCACCGCCGGCGAGGGGCTGCTGACGGCATACCGCGCCACGCCCGGGAAGCAGCGTGTCTTCTGCAGCCGCTGCGGGAGCCCCTTCTTCAGTGCCCGTGACGGGCAGCCCGAGGTGCGCCGGCTGCGGATCGGCACCCTGGATACGCCACTCGGCGAGGTCGCCAAGGTGCACGCGTTCACTGCCGACTGTGCGGACTGGGACGAAATCCTCGACGAGCATCCGCGGTTTCCCGGTTTTGCCCGCTGAGACCTGACCGTACTTCCGAAACGATCAGTGAGTATCCGGGAGGGCTGCCGGCCGGCCGCCTGATCCGCTAAGGTAGTGAGGTCCGACCTCACGGGTGCCATCATGCCGCCGGAAACCGCCAGCCAGACCGCGCCGCCCACCACGCCCGCCGCCTTCGGCACCGTGTTCTGCGACTGGATGACCGTCGCCCGTTATCGCGGCGGGCAGTGGTCAGGACCGGCGGTGGAGGCCGTCGCGCCGCTTGCGCTCCATCCGGGCGCCCACGTACTGCACTACGGCAGCAGCTGCTTCGAGGGGCTCAAGGCCTTTCGCATGCCGGATGGCCAGGTGCGCCTGTTCCGCGCCGACCGCCACGCCGAGCGGCTGCGGCGCAGCGCCGAGCTGCTCTGCCTGCCGCTGCCGCCGGTCGAGGTGGTGGAGGGCATGATCCGCGAGGCCGTCGCCGCCAACCGCGACGATACCCCGCATCCCCCGGGTGCGCTCTACCTGCGGCCGACGCTCATCGGTACCGAGGCCAACATCGGTGCGGCGGGCGCGCCGCCCGCGGAGGCGCTGCTGTACATCCTCGCCTCTCCGGTGGGGGACTACTTCAGCGGCGGCGGCCGGCCGCTCACCGTGCTCATCGAGGAGCACGGCATGCGCAGCACTCCCGGCTTCGGGCAGGCGAAGACCGGCGGCAACTACGCCTCCGCCATGCGCCATGTGGTGGCTGCGCGGCGCGAGCACGGCGCCGATCAGGTGCTGTTCTGCCCGGGCGGCGATGTCCAGGAGACCGGCGCCTCCAACTTCCTGCTCATCGACGACCGCCGGGTGCTCACCAAGCCGCTGGACGGCTCGTTCCTGCACGGCGTGACGCGGGATTCCATCCTCACTCTGGCCGCCGATCTCGGCTACGAGGTGGTGGAGCGGGACTTCAGCGTCGACGAGCTGCTGGCCTGGACGGCCTTCGGCGAGGCGGCCCTCTCGGGTACCGCCGCGGTCCTGACCGGTGTCGGCGAGCTGATTCGTGACGGTCGCCGCCACAGCGTCGGCGATGGCAGCATCGGGCCCAACACACGGCGGCTGCGCCAGGCGCTGACCGACATCCAGGCCGGCGCCGCGGAGGACCGCTTCGGCTGGCTGAGCTGAGACGGAGACTGCCGTGCAGGCCCTCGCGGATGCCGTGCTGCTGCTCCACCTCGCAGTGGTGCTGTTCGTGGTGAGCGGCCCGCCGCTGATCGCCCTCGGCAACCGGTGGGGCTGGCAGTGGGTTAACCGGCCGGCCTACCGGGTGGCGCATCTCCTCCTGATCGCCGTCGTCGTGGCCCAGGCGTGGCTAGGGGCGCTCTGCCCGCTGACGACGCTGGAGGTCTGGCTACGCCGGCAGGGCGGCGGCGCCGGCTATGAGGGCAGCTTCATACAGCAGGGGGTCCGGGCGCTGATCTACCACGAGGCGCCGATGTGGGTGTTCGCCGTGGTCTATACCGTCTTCGCCGGGATCGTGGTGCTGTTGTGGTGGCGATATCCGCCGACTCGCGGCCGGAGTGGGCGCCAGAGCCTGCGGCGACCTCTCTCCCAGCCTCGCTGATCACCGACAGGACCCGCCGGTCTGTCGTACCGATCCGCGTCCGCAGCCGCGAACCGGTGAGACATCCGGTCTGGCCGGGCTCGTGAGTAGACTGTCGGCTCTGCGGCACGCCGGCATGACCGACACGCGAACAGGGTCTTTCCTGCCGGCTGCGTCGACCGTGTGGATGCAAGGGATATGAGAGGGCAGTGACGGCGCTCCGCGAGTTCTACGGCATGGTCTGGCATGCCTTCCGCAATCTCCTGCCCATCATCCTGGTCGTAGGCTTTTTCCAGTTCGTGGTGATGCGGGAAGTGCCGGAGGGCTGGCTGACCATGACCCTCGGGCTGGGCGTGGTCGTGCTGGGCGTGGCGCTGTTCCTTCAGGGCCTGGAGCTCGGCATCTTCCCGGTGGGGAAGAACCTCTCCAACGAGTTCGCCCGGCGAGGTTCGCTGATCCTGCTGATGGCCTTCGGATTCTGTCTCGGCTTCGCCGCGGTGATCGCCGAGCCGGCACTGATCGCCGTGGCCGGGCAGGCGGAGGTCATCAGCGAGGGCCGCGTGAACGGCCTCGTGCTGCGCGCGCTGGTGGCGACCTCCGTGGGCGCGGTGACTGCGCTCGGGATCGTGCGCATCGTGCTCGGCCACAGCCTGCACTGGTACATGATCGTCGGCTACGTGCTGGTGGTAGCGGTGACCTTCTTCGCGCCGGAGGAGATCGTGGGCCTTGCCTATGACTCCGGGGGCGTGACCACCAACATCGTCACCGTACCGCTCATCGCGGCCCTCGGCATTGGTCTCGCCACCTCCATCCGCGGCCGCAACGCGCTGATTCACGGCTTCGGTCTGGTGGCGCTGGCGGTGATGGTGCCGATGATCTCGGTGCAGCTCTACGGGATTGCCGTGTACACCTTCGGCGACCCCGGGGCGGCGGCAGCCACGGGTGGGGCGGTCATCGCGCCGGAGGACAGTGCGCCCGCGGAGCCGGAGGCCGGGAGCCTGCTGCGTGGCATGGGCGCGGACCTTCTTGGCATGGTCCGGGACGTGCTGCCCATCATCGTCGTGGTGCTGGTGTTCCAGTACCTCGTGATCCGCAAGCGCATCGCCCACCTGCACCGGGCGATGGTCGGCTTCGTGCTGGTGATTGTCGGCCTCTATGCCTTCGTGCTGGGGCTCAAGCTCGGGCTGTTCCCCATCGGCCAGAGCATGGCGGCGCAGCTTATCGCCCGGGACGGCGTGGCGCTGGTCTACCTGTTCGCGTTCGCCATCGGCTTCGCCACCACCATGGCGGAGCCGGCGCTGATCGCCATCGGCGAGCAGGCTGAAGACGCCGCTCGCGGGCGGCTGCGGGGCAGTGTCATCCGGATGCTGGTGGCGCTCGGCGTGGCCATTGGCATCACCATCGGCGTGCACCGGATCATCTCCGGAGACTCCATTCACTACTACATCATGGGCGGTTACGCGGTGGTGATCCTGCTGACCTGGCTTGCGCCGCGCTTCATCGTGCCGCTCGCCTTCGACCTTGGCGGAGTGACCACCTCCGAGGTCACCGTGCCGCTGGTCACCGCGCTGGGTATCGGTCTCGCCAGCGCGATCGAGGGGCGCAACGTGCTTGTCGACGGCTTCGGCCTGATCGCCTTCGCGTCCATTTTCCCGATCATTACCGTCATGCTCTACGCTATCGTCGCGGATCTCGTCGTTCGGGCGAGAGGAGTGCAGGAATCATGAAGTTTGCAGCGCTCGTGGCCGTGCTTGCCGAGGACATGGAGGACGCCGCCATCGACGCCGCCAGGAACGCGGGCGCCGGCGGCGTGACCATACTCGGTGGGCGCGGCATCGGCATCGAGGAGAAGAAGACCTTCTTTGGTCTCACCTATGAGGGCAGCCAGTCGGTGCTGCTGTTCGTGCTGGAGAAGAAGCTCTCGGTACGCGTGCTGAAGGCGCTGACCCGCGACCTCGACCTGCAGAACGGCAGCAAGGGCGTCGTGTTCACCCTGCCGCTGGAGCATCTCGCCGGTATCGACCTGCAGCAGCTGGAGCGATTCGAATCGCAGCTGGAGCGCGAGATCTGACAAGGGGAGCCAGCATGCTCGTCAAGGACATCATGAAGACCGACGTGGTGACCATCTCGCCCCTGGCCTCGCTGCGCGAGGCCATGCAGCTGATGCGCAGCCGCGACGTCAAATCCCTGGTGGTCGAGAAGCGTGGGCCGCACGATGCCTACGGGCTGGTCACCTACACCACGATCCTGCGCACGATTGTGGCGGAGGAGGGCGACATCGACCTCATCAACGTCTACGACGTCTGCTCCAAGCCCGCGATCTCCGTCCATCCGGAGCTGGACGTGCGCCATGTGGCGCGACTGATGGTCAACCAGAGCTTCCGCCGGGTGCTGGTGCTCCGGGACAACGAGCTCGCCGGCATTCTGACCCGTAACGATATCGTCGCCTCAGTACTGGAGATGGCGGAGGATTAGCCCCCATATCTCACCGATTCACGCCTGGGGGTTGGATCCATCGCCACACCGGTGCTGGCATCAGCCTCGCCGGCGTTTCTCGGCGTACATGGCGCCATCGCCGATCCGGATCAGGGTCTCGCGGTCTTCGCCGTCCTCCGGATAGAGGGCGAGCCCGATGCTGCCCCTGATGGCGGCCTCCCGGCCCTCGCCGATGGCGCATGGCGCCTCCAGGGCGGCGTGGATCTTCTTCCGCATGCGCTCGGCGGCCTCGCGTCCGTCGATGTTGTTGAGCACCAGCACGAACTCGTCGCCCCCGACGCGGCTGACCGTATCCGCCTCGCGCACGCAGCCCGTAAGGCGGCGCGCCACCTCCTGCAGCAGGCGGTCCCCGGCTTCGTGGCCCCAGCGGTCGTTGATCTGCTTGAAGCCGTCAAGGTCCAGGTACACCACGGCGACCTGCTCCTCGTAACGATGGGCCCAGCGCAGGGCCACTTCCAGGCGGTCCTGCAGCATCCAGCGGTTGGGCAGGCCGGTGAGCGGATCGTGGCGGGCGGCATGCTCCAGCCAGGCCTGGGCGCGCTGGTGCTCGATGGCGGCGGCCAGCTGCAGCGAGACGAACTGCAGCAGCTCCAGATCCTGGCGGCTGTAGCGCAGGGGCCGGCTGCCGGAGTGCATCACCAGCGCCCCCATCACCCCATCCGCCATCGGCAACGGCACGCCGAGCCAGGCCTGCGCATCAACATTGGCCAGCTGGAGGCCGTTGGCGCCGGTACTGCCGCCGTCCTCGTCCGGTATCCAGATCGGCTCCCCGGTACGGATGACCTGGGTGCTGACCAGATGCGCCTCCAGGGGCTGCGGCGGCGGTGTCGGCCGCTCGGGATCCTGCCAGTAGGGGTAGGTGACCCGCTGGGTCTCGGGCTCGTAGAGCGCCACCGTAAAGTGGCTCGCCGGCAGCAGGTCCGCCAGAATGCGGTGCAGGCGTTGGTACAGTGTGTCCAGACCCTCGGCCTGGTGACTCGCCGCGGAAATCTGGTAGAGCGCGTTCTGCATCCGCTCGGCGTGACGGATCTCGGTCACATCCCGGGCCACCCCGATCCGCAGCCCCGCCTCCTCGGACCAGCGGGCCGACCACATCACATGGACCAGTCGCCCGTCCTTGTGCACGTAGCGGTTCTCGAAATGGGGCAGCGGCTGCCCCGCCATGACCTGGCGCGCCGCGTCCATCGTCCTGGAACGGTCTTCCTCGAAGACGAAATCCATCATCTTCCGGCCGAGCATCTCCTCCGGCGGGTAACCGAATACCTGCTCGGCCGCCGCACTGACGAAGACGAACCGGCCCTGCGCGTCGACGGCGCATACGGCATCGAGCAGCAAGTCCAGAACCTGTTCGAGGGGGATGGGCAGGTCGTTCGTCATCAGCAAAGGCAGCCGCGTGGTTTCCCGCGTTTTAGCACGGTATTACGGGTGCCGCCTCGAACCGAAAGTCGGCCCGGGCTGTCGCAGGGGGTGTGGGCCGGGCAGGGGTTCCGGGCCTCGTCGTTGAATGACACCGAAAACAATCCCTGGAGCATCGCCATGAAACGTATTCAGCGGATCGCCGTCGCTCTTCTGCTCGGCACCACCACCGGCGTATGGGCCGCCGACGGCCTGGTCAGGGTGCAGAGCCCTCATGGACCCAGGCAAACCATGGACCGCTTCGAGACCATCGTCGAGGAGCAGGGGCTCAACGTATTCGCAAGGATCGACCACGCCGAGGGAGCCGAGAGCGTGGACATGGACCTGCGGCCCACGGAAGTGCTGATCTTCGGCAACCCGAGGGGCGGGACGCCGTTCATGCAGTGCGCCCAGTCCGTGGGCATCGACCTGCCGCTGAAGGCGCTGGTCTGGGAAGACGAGGACGGCCAGACCTGGCTCGGCTACAACGACCCGGCCTGGATCGCCCAGCGCCACGACGCTGCCGACTGCCCGCCGGTGGAGAACATCAGCGAGGCGCTGGAGAAGCTGAGCGCGGCGGCGGTCGCGGAGTAGGCGGACCGGCAGGCCATTCCCCGCGGCGGCCGCTGCGGACTCACCGCGCAGCCTCCAACCGCGGAACGGGCTTCGACAGTACGCTCCCCCAGGGCACGCCGCGGCGGGCCAGCGCCTTCGGCTGCCCACCCGCCGCCCCGGCGATCCTCATGCGAGGACGTGCGCCGGTTCCCGCTACCGTGACGGCGCCATGCTCTGCCGCTAGACTCGGCAGGGGTGACGCTCCCGGCCGTGCCCGTGCCGGGATCCTGCGGACGGGATGAGGGCAGCGCAATGGATCGCCGGCCAGGCTCAGGATGCAGCATCCCGCCATTCGAACCGAACGCCCGCTGCACGGGCGCCGCTTGCCCCGCTCTGCCTGACCACGCCCACAGCCTTTCGCCGCAGACGCGACACTTCCGTAACGCGCAACCCGCTCCCGTACATCCGCTCTGCGAGCAGCCGTATATCCCCTCGCATGCAGGCGAGCACCCGAAGCACCTCGGCATGCGAGAGCACCACCGGAAGCCGGCGTGTGCGCCGTGCGCGCGTGACCGCCCCGATGTTGCCGATCGGCTGCTCCAGCACGCGGCGATACAGAAAGACAATGGCGTTCAGCGCCTGGTTCTGCGTCGCCGCCGCCACGTGCCGTTCGACAGCCAAGTGCTCGAGGAAGGACCTTACCTCGCGCGCGTCCATGGCGGCAGGATGCTGAAGCCCGTGAAAGCGGATGAAGTAGCGGATCCAGTAGCAGTAGGACTTCTCGGTGCGGCGGCTGTAGCGCTTGGTCCGGAGTGTGCGCCGAACACGCTCCATAAGACGGGGCTTGCGTTGCGAGTCCATTCGCCTACCTCCGTGCATACTGTATATAAGTACAGTTTCAAGCGAGCCGCGTCAACGTGCCGGCGTGATATCCAGGCACGCAAGACACGCTGGGAGCGAAAACCACATGGGATCGGGGAGTTGGCGCGGTCCGTGCCGCAACGGCACCAGAGATATCACGCCGGCACAGCTACTCGATATCGGCGCCGGCGAGCCAATCACTGTTAGAAGGGGCACATGGACAACGCATTCCGACATCTACATATGCCAGGCGAACTAGCATGCGAATTCATGGCGGTTTTCGCGAGGATGGAGTATGCGCTGAAGGCGACGCGATTTGCCGTGGGGAACGGAGGAATCGTGTCTGCCTCGTGGGATAGATTTGCCAATGAAGCTGATGAACTCTTCCATGCTGAATCAAGGGAAGACCTGAGGGACGCGGTCGAGTATCTCTGGGAGAGCCCGCCCCGCAAGCAGGTTCTCACTGAGAACAACGGAGTCAAGTTTTGTGATTTTGTGATTGATCCACAACAACGAGAACTCCAGCAACTCCTTCTGATGATAAGAACGGTGCGCAACAATCTATTCCATGGGGGGAAGCATCTACCGGATGGTGAGATGGAGCCTGGTCGTAATGAGGCGCTAGTACGTTCATCGCTCGTCGTACTAAGAACGTGTGCTCAGCTCGTGGAGGATGTGCGAGAGAGCTATGAACGGTAACCCTTCTAACAACAGCTTCAACTCGGACCGGCTTTTCCGCTGGCGCTCCAAAGCCGCCCGGTTAAGCTGAGCGTTAGGCGTCTATTGCTATGGCGGAAATTGAGAACCCCAAATTTAATAAGAACCACTCGCTCGATCTGAAGCCAATGCGGCTCGACGTGTATCGCCTCGCGTGCCAGTTTGAAGGTAGCGGTCCTTTGTCGGACGAAAGGGAAGATCTATCGGTCGATATGCATCAGGCGCTAAAGGACTTGGAGAAAGAATTCTTCTGTGATGAGGCGAGTCGGATTCTGCTTCAATCCGCAACCATCATACGCATGCTCGATGACGAGTCGGAGGCGGATTCCGACGAAAAAAATCCGTTCTTCTGCGGATTCCTACAAACGGCCGACAAGGAAGAGAGGCTTTCGCTTCGTGAGGCTTGTAATAAAATCATTCATGCCCGAAAAATAAACTTCGATCAGTCGCTTGAGGAAGGCACGCAGGGCTGCTTCGGCCCATACGTCTACCTCTACGGAACCCGTAGTCGTACAGATTGGAAAGCAACGCTATACATTCGCCAGTTCCTTGCTTATGCGGGCCAATTGCTCCGCGCGCGCAGCTTGGCGGAGTTTCTCGAATGGGAGAAGCGATATGGGTGTGCCTAACCAAGGCTTTCAGCCGACCTCGTACCTTGGCGGCTGAAGCCGCACGTTAGCCGTTGAAGAAAGCTTGAGGATCACTGATGAGCAAATCAGGAGGATATGTAGTTAGGTTGTCTCCCGATCGAAAGGATGCGTTTGAGCACAATCCTTACGACACTTTTGGTGAGCCGGTTCAAGAGTTCTCTCATAGTCGAAATGTCCCGTTGGCTTGCTTCGTCATAGATAGCTCAAATAAATTAACAGATATCGCTCTCGGCAAACGAGGTACGAGAGCTGGTACCGATATGCGCAGATTGAATCTGCATGATATATACACCCTAAAATCACCTGTGGATATCGATGACATAGAAAAAAGGGTTCCTAATAAACTCAAAAAAAAGGTCTCAGAGAAAATTGCATTTGGAGGATTGCTCCCGCCTAAAAGCTTCGAAAGCTTTCTCAATATTGTCAGTTCGCTTGCGCCTGATTCCTCACGCATTCTGTCCAGATTCAGTGAGGCTAGGTATAGGCGTATACAGAATCTCTCAAGTCAAGTGCGGGCGACCCTGGCCGAACAAAAAGAAGCTGTTGCGACGGCATTAACGATCGCAGGCATTGGTCGGGATGAGATCTACGGTTGGGATGTTAATGATAAGGGAACAACCACCTCATTCCTCGATGGTTTAGAACAAGTAAGGCTTCGTGAAGATCCTATGGTAGTTAATGATTTAAATAGCTTGCCAGGGTATGAAGCCATTCGACACACAAGTCATGCATTGGTTGTTTTCGAGAATACACAATCAAAACTGACAGTGGTATTAGCCAACCGGCTTCCTTTGGAGAAACAACTGGGCGTCGATCTGATCTACTACAACGAAACATTTTCATGCTTTCTCATGGTTCAGTATAAAGCGATGGAGGAGGAAGGTGGACAAGCCGTATATAGATTTCCAAATCAGCAGCTTTCAGACGAAATAGATCGCATGAGGTTGGTGTTAAGTGAGCTTCGTAAGGTTGGTCCCAATGCCGAAGCTGACGGCTTTAGATTGTCAGAAAATCCGTTCTTTCTAAAAATCTGCCCGAGGCTAGTGTTTGATCCAGATAATATCGGGCTGGTGAAAGGCATGTATCTCCCGCTCGACTATTGGGACCTTCTTTCAGAGCATCCAACGACGGTTGGTCCGAAAGGGGGGAAACGCCTTTCGTATAATAATGTCCGCCGATATTTTGATAATACCGAGTTTGTCACGATTGCCTCCGGTGGGTGGGTCGGTACAACAATTGCGCAATCTAAGCATTTGGAATCAGCTATAAGAAGTACATTAAAGTCAGGTCGAGCAGTTGTCTTTGCCGTAAATATACAAACGGACCGCAGGCATCGCCGAAATCGCTAACAAGGCGCTCGTTCGGACGCAAACTGCGCTGCGCTTCGTTTCCGCCGCAGAGCTTGGTCGTTGTGTAGCGTAGGAGCGTCAGTCATCGATGCGAGATTGTTACACAGTCCAAAAGCTTTCCGAAGACGATCTGGAGTTGATGGACGCGCTCTTGCACACGTTCGGTGAGGTATTCAATGAACCGAAAAACTACGCAGAAGCGCGTCCTGGTGCCGAGTACATGCGTCGATTGCTCGGCAGTGACTACTTCATCGCCATGGTGGCCGTAAAGCATGGCAAGGTTGTGGGTGGTCTCGCCGCATACGAGCTTAGGAAGTTCGAACAGGAGCGGAGTGAGATCTACATCTACGATTTGGCTGTTTCGAGCCAGCACCGACGGCAGGGAGTCGCGACCGCGTTGATCCGAGAACTCAGGAAAATAGGCGAGGCACGGGGAGCCTATGTGATCTTTGTGCAAGCTGATACCGGAGCGGAAGACGAGGCGGCCATAGCCCTCTACTCCAAACTGGGAACTAAGGAAAGTGTCCTGCATTTTGATATTCCGGTGATCGAGGACGATACATAACCATCGGTTCCAGGCGACGCGCGTACCTCGCGCGCCTGAACCGAAACGTTAGCCGTCAGGTCCCGGATGATTCCATTCCGTGGAGCGACAGCCGCAGTTGCCGCCGGTGCAGGCCGGTGAGCTGGTCACGACGGGGACGATCACGACGGCGCACGCCGTGCACCCGGGCGAGGTCTGGCGAACGCAGGTGGACGGCATCGGCCTGCCTGGTCTGACGGTCGAGCTCACTCGTTGAGCCCGGTCATCTCGGAGGTGTCATGCAGACAGGGATTGCCAGCCCGCGCGCTGTCCGTGGCGCCCTCGCTGCCGCGCTCAGGAGGCGGCCAGCGGAATCGGCTCTGGTGAGACACCCTGTTCCTGCGCCGCCTGGCGTTGCCGCTCCAGCGCGCGTTGGAAGGGGTCGCGTGCCTGCAGGCCCTGCCAGTAGTCCTGTATGCCAGCGGAGAAATGCTCGCCAAGACCAAGGTCGGAGGCCAGCAGCAGAGCGTAGCCCACGGCGATGTCGGCGATGGTGAAGCGCCCTGCGCAGAGACAGGCCCGGTCCGCCACCGCGGCGTCAACGGCCCGCAGCCGTGCCAGGAACCAGCGGGTGTAGTCCTCGACGACCTGCGGGTGGCGGCGCGCCTCGGGCTCCAGGCGGCTGTAGCGCAGCACGAGGGTCTGCGGAAAGGTGAGGGTGGCCTCGCCGAAGTGCAGCCAGTTGAGGTAGGCCCCGAAGTCGGGCTCCGCGCTCCCCACCTCCAGATCGGAGGGGCCGTAGCGGCTCACCAGGTACTGGCAGATGGCGACCGACTCGGTCATGCGCACCGGGCCGTCGAGAAACAGCGGAATGGTGCCGATGGGGTTGAGCGCCTTGTAGTCCTTGCGATGGACGCGGGGCGGGAACGGCAGCACCTGCAGCTCGCAGGGCAGGCCGAGCTCCTCCAGCGTCCACAGTACGCGAAAGGAGCGGGCGTTCACGCAGTGGTAGAGGGTGATCATGGGTGGCACGTCATCCGCCGGCTGCAGCGCACGGAAAGATAGCATTCCCCCCTGGCGGCTAGACTACGGGTTAGTGATGGCCGGGAGGCAGACGCGCTGATGACCGCCGAGCTGACCATCCGCGATCTGCAGGTGCGCGGAGCGAGCGTGCCGATGCCCCGCCCGCTGGTGACGGGGGGCGGCACCATCCGCACCGCACCGCTGGCACTCGTGGACCTGCTTACCGAGGAGGGGGTGACCGGCCACACCTACCTCTTCTGCTACACGCCGCCGGCCCTGGGGCCCGTGGTGGCGCTGCTGCACAGCCTCGCGCCGGTGCTGCAGGGGCAGCCCCTTGCGCCGCACGAGCTGGAGCGCTCCCTGCGCGCCCGCTTCCGCCTGCTGGGGAGTACCGGCATTGTCGGCATGGCTATCGCCGGCATCGACATGGCCGCCTGGGACGCCCTGGCCCGGTCGCGGTCCCTGCCGCTGGTGCGCCTTCTCGGCGGCCAGCCCGGGCGGATTCCCGCATACAACAGCTGCGGTCTCGGGATGATCGGACCGGAGCGCGCGGGTGAGGAGGCGCGGGAGCTGGTGGCGGCGGGCTTCCCGGCGGTGAAGATCCGCCTCGGCTATCCGGAGCTCGCGACCGATCTCGCCGTGGTCCGCGCCGTTCGCGAGGCCGTGGGCGAAGGGGTGCGTCTGATGTGCGACTACAATCAGTCCCTCTCCGTGCCGGAGGCCGAGTGCCGGGTGGCGGCGCTGGCCGGGGAGGGCCTGACCTGGATCGAGGAGCCGACCCTCGCGGATGACCTTCGCGGCTATGCACGCATTCGTGCCGCCGCTGCCACCCCGATACAGGCCGGAGAGAACTGGTGGGGCGCGCGGGAGATGCAGGCAGCCCTGGACGCGGGCTACTGCGACCTGGGCATGCCGGACGTCATGAAGATCGGCGGCATTACCGGCTGGCTGCGGGCCGCCGCGGTGGCGGACACGGCAGGGCTGCCCCTCTCGAGCCATATCTTCCCCGAGGTCAGTGCCCACCTCCTGGCCGCCTCGCCCACGCGCCACTGGCTCGAATACGTGGACTGGGCGAACCCCATCCTGCGCGAGCCGCTTGCCATCGAGGACGGCCATGCCCTCGTCCCCGATCGGCCCGGTTCCGGGATCGAGTGGGACGAGGCCGCCCTGGCGCCGTACCTTTGCGGCGCCCCGGACTGCGTCGACGGTTCGGTCAAGGGCTGATGACCGCTCACTCCGAGGAATAGAGCGCAAACACCTCCGCCGCGGTCAGATTCGTGGTGTCCTCCGCCAGCGAATAAAAGGCGGGCTTATCGTCGATGAAGATCTGCCTGGTGAGCTGCCAGCGGTCCTGGTCGTCGAGCAGGCCGACGGGCAGGGCGTAGTGGGTACCGGCCTGGAGCCGATAGAAGAGGTGCGTGCCGCAGTGGCGGCAGAAGCCGCGTTCGGCCCAGTCCGAGGAGGGGTAGACGGCAATGTGCTCGGCGCCTTCGAACGCCACGGCGTCGGCGCATTCCACGGCGAACATCGGCCCGCCGCTCCAGGTGCGGCACAGGCTGCAGTGGCAGACGTCCACCTCGTGGCTCTTCGGGGTGGCCACGAGGCGCACGGCGCCGCAGAGGCAGCGGCCGTGCAGCGGTTCGGTGGGATCCATGCCTCAGTCCTCCACAGCGGTGTGATGGGGTATGGCGGGGCGCCGCGAGCCGCGCTCGCTGCCCTTCTTCTCCAGGACCCAGATCATGAACGGGCTGCGCGCCGGATCGAAGGGGCTGCGGTCGTAGTGACCGTGGACGTCCCGCACGCGGAAGCCGGCATCCCGGGCCATGGCGGCAAAGCGCTCGCGCTCGATCAGCTCGAAGCGCATCGGTAGCAGGCGCTTCCAGCGCAGGCTGCCGTCGGCGCCGAAGCACTCGAAGAATTGCAGGCGGTTGACGACGGGCTGGCCGCCGGTCTCAAAGCCGGAGACAACGAGACTGCCTTCCCGGTGGGGAAAACGGCCGACCAGGCGCAGGGTGCCGTCGACCTGGCGGCGGCGCAGCGCCGGGTTGTGCAGGGTGCAGATGAAGCGCCCGCCGGGCAGAAGGCAGCGGTGCACGGCCGCGAGTGCCTGGCGCTGGCGTGCCTCGCCGGTGATTTCCATGAACGACTGGAACGGCAGCAGCGCAAGCCGGAAGCGCGCGGGCAGCTCGAGCTGACAGATATCCGCGCAGCGCAGCTCGGCGCGCAGCCCACGCTGCCGCAGCTTGCGGTCGAGCACCTCGAGCATCCGCGGCGAGACGTCGACGCAGGTCAGCGCCACACCGGCCTCGATCAGCGGCAGCGACAGCCGACCGGTGCCGGCGGTGAGCTCCAGCACGGGTCCGGCCGCCGCCTGCGCCTCCTGCAGGAAGAACGGGACGTCATCGACGGCCGTGACGTAGAGATCGTAGATCTCGGCGACGGGATCGTAGTCGATGCTGGTTGCGCTCATTGCACTGATCCTCCCGCAGCGGGGGGTACACGCCCCTGTTGCCGCGATCAGCCGGCCTCCGGCATCGGTTCCGGCGCGCGCTGCTCCGCCCGCCCTTCCATGGGCTCGAGGGAAGCCGGGAGGTGAAGCGCCTTCGCCATCCGCACGACGGGAAACGCGATGCCTTCGCGCAGCGGCAGCGCGGTGCGCTCGATGCGCCGGAAACCGCGCCGGGCGTAGAAGCGCTCGGCGGTGAGCGTCGAGCGCAGCACGAGGCTGCCGGCGTGCCCTTCCGCCGCCGCGGCCTGCTCCAGGTGCTCGTAGATCCGCCCGCCGACGCCGCGGCCCGCGGCCGCCGGATGCACGTAGAGTGCGCGAATCTCCACCTCGGGTAGCACGCCCTCCCTGGTACAGCGCATCTGCCCGGTCGGCTGCCAGCCACCGCTGCCGACCAGCGCACCGTCCAGGGTCGCGACCAGGAGTCGGCCAGCTTCGAGGCAATCGGGTGCCGTCGTGTCGAAGTCGCTCAGGAACGCCGCCAGCTGGACGCCGGAGTAGTCCCTGGCGCAGAGCGTCAGCACGCTGAGGATATGCATGGCGCGGAGCGCCGCGACGTCTTCACCGCAGGCGGGCCGCAGACAGAGGTGGGGACCGTCGGCCGGACTCTGCTGACGGTTTTCCACGGTAAACATTCTTGACCTCCGGGTTGTAGTGGACCGCGCCGGCGTCTGCCGGGCGGGCTGCCAATCCGGGGGGAACGATAGGCAAGAGCCGCGGGAAGGTTGAGGTCGAATCACCACGGAAAAGCGTCATGATCGGGGCCCTGTCGGCGCCGGGCGACAGGCCCGCGAGGCGGCCAGGCCTCAGGCAGCGATCGGGCCCGTGCGGCGGCCGTCACGCAGCTCCGTGGGTTTGCGGCCAAGAACGCGCAGGAACGCCTCGCGCATCCGGTCCTCGCAGGCGAAGCCGACCTCTCTCGCGATGGCGCCCAGGCTCAGGCGGGTGTTCTCCACCATCGGGCGCGCCTCCTCGACCCGCACGCGCTCGATGAAGCGTGCCGGGGTGATGCCCGTCTCGTTCTTGAAGGCGCGGGTGAACTGGCGCGGTGAGAGCAGGGCGACCTCCGCAAGCCGCTCCACCGGCAGCGGCTCACGCAGGTGCTCGCGGATGAATCCCACCACGCGGCGCATGCGGTTGCTGCTGGTTGAAGTGTTCAGCAGCGTGGAGATCTGCGGGCTCATGCCATCGCGCCGCGTGTAGATGAGCATGTCCCGCGCCACGCGGGAGGCCAGCGACGGGCCGAAGTCCGCCTCCACGAGGGCGAGGGTGACGTGCAGCGCGGAGACGTCGCCGGCGCAGGACCAGACCGGCCCCTGGTCCAGATACAGCCGACCGGGCACGATCTCCACCTCCGGAAACTGGCTGCGGAAGGCCTCGAGCTGCTTCCAGTGCACCGTCGCCCGGGCGCCGGCAAGCAATCCGGCGCGGGCGGCGACGAAGTTCCCCGAGCAGAGCGCAACCGTTCGCCGCGCCCGCGCCGCCAGGGTGACGGCCAGCTCGCAGAGCGCCTGGGGCTGGGTGGTGACGAAGTCCGGGCAGCCGGCGATGAAGAGGGTGGTGAGGCGCCCCGGGTCCGGTCGGTGCACGCGCAGCTCGACTCCGAGATCCGTGGGCACCATGCCGTCCTGCACCCCGACCAGCTCCCACTGGTAGCTCCCCGGGCGGGCGAGCTCGGCGTGGCTCAGCACCTCCAGGGCACTGGAGATCTCCCAGAGATGGGCGCCTTCGTGGACCAGAAATCGAACTGCTCGCGGCATGGCTCACACCGAATTCGTTTCGGACAACGGATCGGTCTGCCGGCCGCCCCTCACCGGCGAGGCACAAGAGGTTAAGTCGTCCAGTCGGAAGGTTCCGTTACTCCCGACGTACGGCAGCCGGTTCGCCCATCAGCAGCAGCCGCCGCCTATTGATGCCGCGGCGGGGAGCGGAGAAGCTACGCCATCGGCGCAGGGACCGTTGAAGGCACGCAGGGCCAGGAGATCGGGCGGCGGCGCAGAGATTGGGCAGGCGGATGACAACCACACCAGCGATAGAGACGATGGCGCTCCAGAAGCGCTTCCGGGAGACTGAGGCGCTGCGGGGTATCGATCTGCGGGTCGAGCGCGGCACGGTGTTCGGCCTGCTCGGCCCGAACGGCGCCGGCAAGACCACCACCATCCGCGTGCTGGCGACGCTGCTGCGGCCCACCGGCGGTACGGCGCGGGTGCTCGGGCACGACGTGGTGCAGGAGGCCGCCCGGGTGCGGGCGCAGGTCAGCCTGACGGGGCAGTTCGCCTCCCTGGACGAGGACCTGACGGCCCGGGAGAACCTGGTGCTCGTGGCGCGGCTGCTCGGCTTCGGCTGGCGCGCCGCCCGCGCGCGGGCCCGGGAGCTGCTGGTGGCCTTCGGTCTGGCGGACGTGGGCGGCCGGCAGGTACGCAGCTTTTCCGGCGGCATGCGCCGGCGCCTGGATATCGCTGCGAGCCTGGCGAAGCGACCGGAGCTGCTGTTCCTGGATGAGCCCACCACCGGTCTCGATCCGCGCAGCCGCAGCCAGGTCTGGGAGCTGGTGCGCGGCATCGCGGCAGAGGGCACCACGGTGCTGCTCACGACCCAGTATCTCGAGGAGGCGGACCGCCTCGCGCAGCGCATGGCCGTGATCGACGACGGCCGCGTGATCGCCCAGGGGTCGGGCCGCGAGCTCAAGGCCTCCGTGGGTAGCCGCGCGCTGCACGTGCAGGTGGCGGATCCGGCGCGGCTCGCCGAGGCCTCGGCACTGCTCCGTGAGGTGATGCAGGACGAAGTGCACGACGGCCCCGAACCCGGCATGTTATCCGTCCGGGTCGCCCGGGAGGCGCGGGTGGCGGAGGCCCTCGCGGCGCTCGCCGCGAGGGGCCTCGCGGTGCGGGAGTTCGCCCTGGTGCAGCCGAGCCTGGATGACGTCTTCTTCGCCCTTACCGGCCATGGCGCCGAGCAGGGGGCCACTGGCGAGGCCGCAGCGCCCGCGGAGGTGGTGGCATGAGCCGCCCCGGACTGCCGTCTGCCGGAATTGCGGAACGGGCTGCCGCCCCGCCGGGCGCGCTGTCGGCCGTGCTGACCCTCGGCTGGCGGGCGGCACTGAAGATCAAGCACGTGCCGTTCCAGCTCTTCGACGTCATGGTCCTTCCCATCATGATGACGGTGCTGTTCACCTTCCTCTTCGGTGGCGCGCTGGCGGGCTCGACCGGGGCCTACCTGCAGTTCCTGCTGCCGGGCATCGTGGTGCAGACGGTGCTGTTCCTGACCGTCTACACCGGAGTCGGCCTCAACACGGACGTCCAGCACGGCCTGTTCGACCGCTTCCGCTCGCTGCCCATCTGGCAGCCCGCGCCGGTGGTAGGCGCGCTGCTGGGGGACCTCGCCCGCTATTCCCTGGCGGCGATGGTGGTGGTCGTGGTGGGGCTTCTGCTCGGCTTCCGGCCGGAGGCCGGCGTCGGGGGCGTGCTGCTGGCGGTCCTGCTGCTGATGGTGTTTGCCTCGGCGATGTCCTGGCTATGGATTATCGTGGGCTTTCTGGTCCCCACGGCGGAGTCGGTCATGACCACCAGCTTCCTGGTGATCTTCCCGCTGACCTTTATCAGCAACATCTTCGTGGACCCGGCGACCATGCCGGACTGGCTGCAGGCCGTGGTGGCGGCGAACCCCGTGACCCATCTCACCAACGCCTCGCGGGGATTGATGCATGGCGGCGTGGCGCTCGTGGATGTGGCCTGGGTGCTGGGCGCCTCGGCGGTGCTGACCGCCCTCTTCGCGCCGGTGGCGATGCGGCTGTATTACCGCGAACGGTGATCCGCGGCGAGCAGACGCCGGCGGCTCTCCTCGATGTAGAGCTCCCGTATCCGCCGCACCACCGGGCCGGGCGTGCCGCCGCCGATGTCGTGGCCGTCGATGTTGATCACGGGGGTCACCAGGCTGGTGGCGCTGGTGATGAAGGCCTCGGCGGCCTGCTTGGCCTCGGCAACGGTGAACGCGCGCTCGCGGATCGGGACGCCGGCTTCCCTGGCGTAGGCGAGCACGGCGCTGCGGGTGATGCCATGGAGGATGGCCTCGGAGAGCTGGCGGGTCACGACCGTCCCGTCCGGCTCCACGATGTACGCGTTGTTGGAGGTGCCTTCCGTGACCGTGCCCTCGTGCACCATCCAGGCGTCGTCGGCACCGTGGCGAACGGCCTCGGTCTTTGCCATGGAGGGGTAGAGCAGCTGGGTGGTCTTGATGTCGCAGCGTCGCCAGCGCTGATCGGGGACGGTGATTACCCGGATGCCGCGCTTCGCAGTGGGGCTCTCCAGAAGCGCCTTCTCCTGGGTGAACAGCACCAGCGATGGGGTCGGCTCATCGGGCATGAGGAAGTCCCGCTCGGCGGCGCCGCGGGAGACCTGCAGGTAGATCAGGCCCTCCCGCAGGCCGTTGCGCCGGAGGAGCTCGCGGTGGATCTCCAGCAGGGTCTCGTCGCTGCAGGGCGCGGGAATGTCGAGCTCGCCGAGGCTGCGGGCGAGACGGCGCATGTGCGCGTCGAAGTCCACCAGGCCGCCGTCGAGCACCGCGGTCACCTCATACACGGCGTCGGCGAAGAGGATCCCGCGGTCGAAGATCGACAGGGTTGCCTCGGTTTCGGGGAGATACTGCCCGTTGACGTAGACCGTTCGGCTCATCGGCTCTAGCCCCATAACGTGGATTCCGGTGGATGGACGCCCCGGGCGTCGTAGCGCAGCCCGGGTTCGCGGTCCGCCGCCAGCAGCAGCGGGCCGTCCAGATCGGTGTAGGCAGCCCCCTGGGCGAGCAGCACCGCCGGCGCCATCGCCAGCGAGGTCGCGAGCATGCAGCCGACCATGATGCCGAGGCCATCGGCGCGCGCGGCCTCGCGCAGCGCGAGTGCCTCGGTCAAGCCGCCCGCCTTGTCGAGCTTGATATTGACCAGATCGTAGCGCCCGCGTATCCGGGCCAGCGAGGTGCGATCGTGGCAGCTCTCGTCCGCGCAGAGGGGCACCGGCCGCGGCAGCTCGGCAAGGGCAGCGTCGTCCGCCGCCGGCAGCGGCTGCTCGATCATGGCCACGCCGGCGCGGGCAAGCTCGGGGGCGAGGCGCTCGTAGGCGGCGGCGTCCCAGCCCTCGTTGGCATCGACGATGAGCCGCGCCTCCGGGGCGCCGTCGCGCACCGCGTGGATGCGCTCGATGTCCTCGTCGCCGCCGCCGAGCTTGATCTTGAGCAGGGGGCGCGCCGCGTTGGCAGCGGCGCTGGCGGCCATGGCCGCCGGCGTATCCAGGGAGAGGGTATAGGCGGTGATCACCGGCTCCGGCGCCGCGAGCCCTGCCAGCTCCCAGACGCGCCGGCCGGACTGCTTCGCCGCCAGGTCCCAGAGCGCGCAGTCGAGGGCGTTGCGCGCCGCGCCGGCGGCCAGCGTCCCCGCCAGGGCGTCGCGGTCGAGGCCCTCGGCTACCGCCTCCCGCAGCCCCTCCAGGGTCGCGACCACGCCGGCCACGGTCTCGCCGTAGTGGGCGTAGGGCACGCACTCGCCCTGACCGGTGTGGCCATGCTCGTGGATCGCCACGCGCACCACTTCCTGCACCGTGCGCGACCCGCGGGAGATGGTGAACGCCGCGCGCAGCGGAAAGCGCTCGGCGTGGACCTCGAGGCGGCGCCGGCTCACAGCGACTCCAGGGCGTCCACCAGGGGTCCGGCACCGTAGCGGATGGGGTCCGTGGCGGGCAGCCCGGTCTCCTCCCTGGCGCGCTCGATCCAGGCCCGGGCGGCCCGCTCGTCCAGGGCGCTGGTGTTGAGCGCCACACCCACCGTACGCGCGGCCGGGTTGACGATGTGAGCGCAGCGCTCGGCCAGGCTCAGCACGTCGGTCAGCCCGGGCAGGGTGTAGTGGGGCAGACCGCGCATGTGCGGGCGTTCCGGTTCGTGGCACAGCACCAGCGCGTCCGGCTGGCCGCCATGGATCAGCGCGAGGGTCACGCCGGAGTAGGAGGGATGGAAGAGGCTGCCCTGGCCCTCGATGATGTCCCAGTGGTCCGCGTCATTGTCGGGCGTCAGCCATTCCACGGCGCCGGCCATGAAGTCCGCCACCACGGCATCCAGGGGTACGCCGCCGCCGGTGATGAGGATGCCGGTCTGGCCGGTGGCACGGAAGGTGGCGTTCAGGCCACGCTCGTGCATCTCGCGCTCGATGGCCATGCTCGCGTACATCTTGCCGACGGAGCAGTCCGTGCCCACTGTCAGGCAGCGCCTGCCGCTGCGTCTGCTGCCGTCGGCGATGGGGTAGTCGTGCTGCGGCACGCGGACGTCGAAGAGCTGCCGGCCCGCCTTCTGCGCGGCCTCCACCAGCTCCGGCTCGTCGTGGAGATGATTGTGCAGCCCGGCCGCCAGGTCCATGCCGGCAGCGAGCGCCTCCTTCAGCACGGCGATCCACTGCCGCGAGATGACGCCCCCGCGGTTGGCGACGCCCACCACCAGGGTCTTGGCCCCGGCGTCGGCGGCCTCGGCGACGGTCATATCCGGCAGGCCCATGTCCGGCTTGCAGCCGGGCAGGCGCAGCTGGCCGACGGCGGCGTCCGGGCGCCAGTCGCGGATGCCCTTGGCCACCTTGGCGGCGAGCAGGTCAGGTGCGTCGCCCAGAAACAGCAGGTACGGTTGTCGCAGCATGCCCCATCCCTCCAGAGAATATCCCCGTAAGGTACCGCGTCCGGGGGTCCTGCGCCGAGCCTCCGGTCCCGTGGATGCGGGCCCCGTGCCGACCGGCCGGGACTCGCGGCTGGAGGACCGTGCGGGGAGCCTGAGAGGCGGGCGGCGCACGCGTCGGCCGCAGGCAGCCGCCATGATGGCAGCGGAGGCAGCCGGCCGATGAGCCGGGAGGCGGGGAACGAAGCGGGCGTGGCGTGGGTGGGCGCCGATGGCTGTCCCGGCGGATGGGTCGCGGTCGGCGTGACGACGGCGGGCGACCTGCGGTCCCGGGTCTGCCCGGACGTGGTGGCGTTGCGGGCATGGGCGGGCGCCGGGGCGCTGATCCTCATCGATATTCCCATCGGTCTGCGCGAGGACGGCAGCGCCGGGCGGGACTGCGACCGCGAGGCCCGCCGCCTGCTCCGGGCGCCGCGGGCGGCAAGCGTGTTCACTCCGCCGGTCAGGGCCTGCCTCGAGGAGGGCAACTGGGCCGCCGCCAACGCGCGCAGCCGTCGGCTCACCGGCCGCGGACTGAGCCGGCAGGCCTGGAATATCGCCCGCAAGATCCGTGAGGTGGACGGCTGGCTGCGCGCCGATCCCGAACGGCAGCGTCTGCTGCGGGAGGCGCATCCGGAAGTTCTGTTCCAGGCGCTGAATGACGGCGCGCCCATGCGCCACCCGAAGCGGCGCAGCGCCGGGCGCAGGGAGCGTCTCGCCGTGCTGGCGCGCCACGCCCCCGACGCGCCGGCGTTCTTCGAGGGGGAGCGGGCGGTGCTGCGGCGCGCCGGCGCCATGGCCGACGATCTGCTCGATGCCATGGTCTGCGCGCTCGCCCCCTGGGCGAGCCGAGGCGCGCTGGCTACGCTGCCGGCGGAGCCGGAGCAAGACGCTGCGGGCCTGCGCATGGAGATCGTGTACCCGCTGGCGGCCGCCGTGTCGGGGTGACGTCCCGCGCAGGCGTCGCCCGCATATCGCACCGATCCACGCCCACAGCCGTGACGCGGTGGGTGCAGCGGCCGGGCCACCCTCGTCCCTGGCCAGGGCGCGTCAGAAGATCCCCTGTTCCCCGAGCTCCTGGCCAGCCATGCCCTCGCGCAGGACGCGGCGGTAGAAGTCGCTCAGGGTGTCGCGGCCGGTGGCCGGCGTGGCCGCGGCGTCGTAACGGCCGGTGGCCGGGTCGAGCCAGAGCATGTCCTCGGTTGCGTAGTAGCGGGCGATGCGGGCGAACTCGGCCTTGTCGCTTAGGCGCGGGGCGGCGCAGGCAAGGGCATCCAGGGTCGGGATGAGGGTGTCCAGCAGGCGGATGGGTATCCGTCGGAAGCGCGGTCTGCGCCCGGTGAGCTCGAAGAGCAGCTCGCCGCGTTCGCGGGCCGTCAGCGCCGGGTCCGGGCCGCCGATGGGCAGGATGCGGCGCTGGCGCGAGGGATTCTCCAGGCAGTCCGCCATGAACGCGGCGAGATCGCGCTCGCTGATGGGCCGGCAGGCGGTGCCGCCGTCGCCGAAGAGCAGATACGGCTTGCCGGCCCGGACGCGCGGTACCTGCCCGGCCAGCGACTTGTAGAAGGCGGTGGGCCGGACGATCGTCCAGTTCAGCTCCGAGGCCTGCAGCGCCTGCTCGAAGGCGAGCTTGGCATGCTGGAAGGCGAGCCGGGGCTTCTGCACGCAGATCGCCGAGAGCAGCAGGAACTGGCGGACTCCGGCGGCCCGTGCCGCCGCCAGCAGTTTGCGGTTGGCCGCGTAGTCCACCCGCCAGGCGTCGGTGATGCCGCCGCTGCGCGAGGCGATGCAGGAGACCACCGCGTCCACGGGCTCACCGGCGAAGCCTTCGCGGGCGAGAGAGGCCGAGTCGCAGACCTCGGCAGTCCGGACCTCCGAGCCCGCGAGCTCCGGCGGCAGGGGTTGCCGCGTCGCCCGCGCCAGGCTCACCACGCGATGGCCGCGACCGATGAGCTCGCGCGCCACATGGCGGCCGATATAGCCGGTGGCGCCGGCAACGATGATGCGCAGGCCGTGGTGGCTCGCCGTCACCGTGGCACTCCGGCGAATACCGGAGCCTGCGCCGGGCCTACGCGCTGCGCCTTCGGTGGCTGTCGCCCTGGCATCCGTCGGCACCTCCCATTGATCTGCGTCAAGTAAAAATGACGCCGGTGGTGTCAGCTTAACATGACACTTCCGGCGGAGAACGCCCATGCGGATCGTGCTCATCCATCCGAACTATCACTCGGGCGGCGCGGAGATCGCGGGCAACTGGCCACCGGCATGGGTCGCCTACCTGGGCGGCGCGCTGAAGGCCGACGGCTACGACGATATCCGCTTCATCGACGCGATGACCGAGGACCTCTCCGACGAGGCGCTTCGGGAACGGCTCGCGGCGGAGCAGCCGGACATCGTCGGCGCCACCGCGATCACGCCCTCGATCTATCGCGCGGAGCGCGTCCTGGAGATCGCCCGTGAGCTGCACCCGCAGGCGGTCACCGTGCTGGGCGGCGTGCATGCGACATTCATGTACGAGCAGGTGCTCACCGAAGCGCCCTGGATCGACGTCATCGTGCGCGGCGAGGGCGAGGAGGTGATGCTCTCGCTGGTGCGCACCGTGGATGCCGGCTTCTGGCCGGAGGCCCGGTCCACCATCCGCGGCATCGCCTACACGGAAGACGAGGGCGACGAGTCGCGGGTGGTGGCGACCCCGCCGGCGCCCACGGTCAAGGACCTGGACGCGTTGACCCCTGACTGGTCGCTGCTCTCCTGGGAGCGCTATACCTACGTGCCTCTCGGCACCCGGGTCGCCATTCCGAACATGGCCCGGGGCTGCCCCTTCACCTGCTCCTTCTGCTCCCAGTGGAAGTTCTGGCGCGACTACCGCGTGCGTGACCCGGTGCGGGTGGTGGACGAGATCGAGCGGCTCGTGGAGGAGCACGGCGTGGGCTTCTTCATCCTCGCCGACGAGGAGCCCACCATCCACCGGAAGAAGTTCACGCAGTTCTGCGAGGAGCTGATCGCCCGCGGCCTGCCGGAGCGGGTCAAGTGGGGCATCAATACCCGGGTCACCGATATCCAGCGCGACAGGGAGCTGCTGCCGCTCTGGCGCCGGGCGGGGCTGGTGCATGTCTCCCTCGGCACCGAGGCGGCGGCGCAGATGCGCCTGGATCTCTTCAACAAGGAGACGCGCATCGAAGAGAACCGGGAGGCGATCCGCCTGCTGCGCGAGGCGGACATCTTCACCGAGGCCCAGTTCATCGTCGGTCTGGAGAACGAGACCGAGGAGACGCTGGAGGAGACCTACCGCTTCGCGCGGGACTGGGATCCGGACCTCGCCAACTGGGCGATGTACACGCCCTGGCCGTTCAACACGCTCTCCCAGGAGCGCTCGGACCAGGTGGAGGTGTTCGACTTCGAGAAATACAACTTCGTCACCCCGATCATGAAGCCGGCGGCCATGGACCGGGCAACGCTGCTCGACCGGGTGATGCACAACTACCGCCGCTTCTACATGCGCAAGGCCCTGTTCCACTACCCATGGCGGGGCACGGGGTTCCGCCGCCGCTACCTGCTCGGCTGCCTCAAGGCCTTTCTCAAGGCCGGCGTCCAGCGCACGTTCTACGACCTCGGCAAGGTGGGCTACTGGGGGCCGCAGTCGAAGAAGAAGGTCAACTTCCACTTCGACGCCGAGCGGGCCAAGGCCTCGGCGAAGCTCGCGGACTGGGAGGCCCTCGCCGATCGCAAGCGCAAGGCCCGCGAGCGCCGCGCGGCGGTCAGGGCCCAGGTGCTGGCGCAGAAGGCGGAGGCGCGGGCCGCCGCGGGCGCGGAGCTCAGCGAGGGGCCGGGCGGCGTTCGTGTGCAGCCGGCGGGCGAGCTCGCCGGAGGCGCCCCGGCGGAAACCCACTGAGCGGCGGCCGGGCGTCGTGTCCGCGAGCGCGCTGCCGGACCTCGCACAGGCCACCGCCGGGCCGGGGCGCGTCGGGCCGAACGCGGTGCTGCAGCTCGTCCCGGCACTGGCGGCGGCCGGGCTCGCGGCGCGCACGCCGGCGCTCTTCGCCGCCGCCGGCGCGGGGGACTGGCTGGCGGAGCCGCCTGCGGTCATGCTCGATGAGCGCCAGGTCGCGGCCCTGCATCGAACCCTGCGCACGCAGCTGCCGCCGGCGCTGGCACGGGCGGTGCTCGCCGACGCGGGCCGTCGCACCGGGGACTACGTCCTGGCCCACCGCATCCCCGCCCCGGCCCGGTGCCTGATCCGGGCGCTGCCGCGGCCGCTGGCGGCCCGCGCCCTGATCGCCGCGATCCGGGCCCACGCCTGGACCTTCGTCGGCTCCGGGCGGCTCACCGCCCGGCCGGGCCGGCCCGCCATCCTGGCGGTGACGGCCAACCCGCTGGCGGCCGCACCGGGCGAGCCCGCCAGCGGCTGCGTGTGGCATGCCGCCGCCTTCCGGCAGCTCTTCCGCGGCCTGGTCCACCCGCAGGCCACGGTCCGGGAAACCGCCTGTGCCGCCCACGGCGCCGAAGTCTGCCGCTTCGAGATCCACGCGGCGAGCTCCGAATCCGCGTAGGTCGTGCACCGCCGCCAGGCGGTGTGCGACGTCTTCGGGCTGTCGATGAAACACAACGACACAACGGACACAACGGTTAACCAAAGAAGGTCGCATTGACAGCGGGCCGCGGCCACGCGGCTAGCCTGTATCGCCGCGGCGGCGGACACCCACGGCTGCCGTGCGATCCGGGGCGGGAGCGCCCGGGACCCTCTGCGACAGGGATGTCGCAGTGGAGCCTCCAGGGACGGATTCACGGCGTGTCCCGGGCGCTCCCGCCCCGGATCGCACTCGGCACGGCCGATACTTTCCGATGACGTCGCGGGGCGTGGGTGAGGCAGGTACTCGGTTCGGTGCCCAGCCAACGCCCGAGACGTCGCACACCGCCTGGCGGCGGTGCACGACCTACTGGAAGTCCCGGCTGCGGGTGACCAGGCGGCCGAGCAGGGCGCTGTGGTCCTCGACCCGGCCGGCGATGAGGTGGGTGACCTCGCCGCGGCGCTCCCAGACGCCGGTTACGCCCATCAGCCGCGCGCCGACCACGATGGGGCGCCGGCGCTCCGAGAGATCCTTCCAGACCACCACGTTCACCACGCCGGTCTCGTCCTCCAGGGTGATGAAGGTCACGCCGCCGGCGGAGCCGGGGCGCTGGCGGGTGATGACGAGCCCCGCGGTACGGGCGATGCGGCGGTGCCCCACCGCCTGCAGCTCGGCGGCGCTGCGGTAGCCGCGCCGGCGCAGGGTGTCGCGGAGCAGGGCGACGGGGTGCCGCCCGAGGGAGAGGCCGAGGCTCTGGTAGTCGTGCACCAGGTCCTCGCCCTCACTCGGTGCCGGCAGCCGGGCAGCCGGCTCCTGGCTGGGGGCCTGCGCCAGCAGCGGGCCGGCGTCGTCCACGCCGAGCACCTGCCACCAGGCCTGGCGGCGGTGGCCGGCGAGGCTCGCCAGCGCGCCGGCGTCGGCCAGCGCCCGCAGGTCCCGGCGATCGAGCCCGGCGCGACGGGCGAGGTCCTGGACACTGGCGAACGGACCGCTCTGGTCGCGGGTGTCCACCACGCGCTGCGCCGCCTCGGCACCGAGGCCCTTCACGAGCCGCAGGCCGAGGCGCAGCGTCAGCGTCTCGCCGGGCTCCAGCGTGCAGTCCCAGTCGCTGGCGGTGACGTCCACCGGGCGCACCTCGACGCCGTGGGCGCGGGCGTCCCGGATGATCTGGGCCGGGGCGTAGAAGCCCATGGGCTGGCTGTTGATCAGTGCGCAGGCGAACACCTCGGGGTGATGACACTTGAGCCACGCCGAGACGTAGACCAGCAGCGCGAAGCTCGCCGCGTGGGACTCCGGGAAGCCGTACTCGCCAAAGCCGCAGATCTGCTGGAAGACGCGCTCGGCGAAGGCGTCCTCGTAGCCGCGCTCGCGCATGCCCGCGAGCAGCCGCTCACGGAAGGGGCCGAGCCCGCCCTTGCGCCGCCAGGCGGCCATGGCCCGGCGCAGCTGGTCCGCCTCGCCGGGGCTGAAGCCCGCCGCCACCACGGCGAGCTGCATTACCTGCTCCTGGAAGATGGGCACGCCCAGGGTGCGCTCGAGCACGCCGCGCACCTCGTCGCTCGGGTAGTCCACCGGCTCCAGGCCCTCGCGCCGGCGCAGGTAGGGGTGGACCATGTCGCCCTGGATGGGCCCCGGGCGGACGATGGAGATCTCGATCACCAGGTCGTAGAAGCAGCGCGGGCGCAGCCGCGGCAGCATGGCCATCTGCGCCCGGGATTCCACCTGGAACACCCCCACCGAGTCCGCCCGGCCGAGCATGTCGTAGACCGCCGGGTCCTCCCGCGGGACCGAGGTGAGATCCAGGGCGAGCCCGCGGTGCTCGGCCAGCAGGTCGAAGGCACGGTGGATGGCGGTGAGCATGCCCAGCGCCAGGCAGTCCACCTTGAGCAGGCCGAGGGACTCGAGGTCGTCCTTGTCCCACTGGATGATGCTGCGCCCGGCCATGGCGGCGTTCTCGGTGGGGACGAGCTCGGCCAGCGGCCCGCGACTGATGACGAAGCCGCCCACGTGCTGGGAGAGGTGCCGGGGGAAGCCGATGAGCTGGTGCACCAGGGTGAGCACCCGTTCGAGCACCGGGGTGTCCGGGTCGAAGCCCGCCTCGCGCAGGCGCTCGGGAGCGATGCGCCCGCCGTCCCACCAGTGCAGGGCGCGGGCGAGGCGGTCCACCTGGTCCTCGGCGAGGCCCAGCGCCTTGCCCACGTCGCGCAGGGCGCTGCGCGGGCGATAGCTGATGACCGTGGCGGCGAGCGCGGCGCGGTGGCGGCCGTACTTGCGGTAGACGTACTGGATGACCTCCTCGCGGCGCTCGTGCTCGAAGTCGATGTCGATGTCCGGCGGCTCGTCCCGCTCCCTGGAGAGGAAGCGCTCGAACAGCAGGCTGGACTTCGACGGGTCCACGGCGGTGACGCCGAGGCAGTAGCAGACCGTGGAGTTGGCCGCCGAGCCGCGGCCCTGGCAGAGGATCCCCTGGCTGCGGGCGAAGCGCACCAGGTCGTGCACGGTGAGGAAGTAGGGCTCGTAGCCGAGCTCGGCGATAAGCCCGAGCTCGTGCTCGATGGCCGCGTGCACCCGCTTCGGCACGCCCTCCGGCCAGTGCGCCCGGGCGCCGGCCTCGGTGAGCGCGCGCAGCCAGGAGGCCGGGGTGTGGTCGTCCGGGACCAGCTCCTCCGGGTATTCGTAGCGCAGCTCGTCCAGGGAAAAGTGACAGCGCGCGGCGATGCGCACGCTCTCGGTGACCAGCGCGTCGGGGTAGAGGCGGGCCAGGACCTCCCGCGGGCGCAGGTGGCGCTCGCCGTTGGGCTCCAGCGCCCGCCCGAGCTGGTGCACGGGGCGGCGCAGGCGGATGGCGGTGAGGGTGTCCTGCAGGGCGCGGCGGCCGCGGGCGTGCATAAGCACCGCGCCGGTGGCGACCCGGGGCAGGCCGGTGGCCGCGGCCAGAGCCTCGGAGCGGGCGAGGCGGACGGCGTCGCCGCCGTCGTGGTGCAGGCTCACGGCGAGCCAGGCGCGGCCGGGGAAGCGCTCGGCGAGCCAGCGGGCGTCCTCTTCCGGGGTGTCCGCGGCGCAGGCAAGAAGCGCGAGGCAGCCCGGCACGCCCTCCTCGAGATCGGCCCGGGTGAGGCGGTACTGCCCCTTGGGGGCCTGGCTGCGGCCGAGGGCGATCAGCGCCGAGAGCCGGCCGTAGGCGGCGCGGTCGGGGGCGAGGAGGACCAGCACGGGGCCATCCACCAGGCGCAGCTCGCTGCCGATGATCAGCGGCAGGCCGTGGTCCTTCGCCGCCACGTGGGCTCGCACCGCGCCGGCCACCGAGCACTCGTCGGTGACCGCCAGCGCCCGGTAGCCAAGCCGCACGGCGCGCCGTACCAGCTCCTCCGGGTGCGAGGCGCCGCGCAGGAAGGTGAAGTTGGTCAGGCAGTGGAGCTCGGCGTAGTCAGGCGTGCCGGCGCGCATGGGTGATCTTCCGGATACTGTTGATTTGTACAGTATTCGGAAGGTGGGGCGAGTGCAACGGGTTAACACCGCCCGGTGCGAGGCCGGGGTCAGGGGGCGAGCAGCCGCCGGATCACTGCCTCGTAAACGTGCGAGAGGGCGTCCAGGTCGGCAGCGGCGACGTGCTCGTCCACCTGGTGGATGGTGGCGTTGCGGGGGCCAAGCTCCACCACCTCCGCGCCGAGGGGGGCGATGAAGCGGCCGTCCGAGGTGCCGCCGGCGGTGCTCGGACGGGGCGGCTCACCGGTCTCGGCGGTCACCGCGTCGATCAGGGCCGCCCGCAGCGGTCCCGGTTCGCTGGCGAAGGGCTCCGCCGAGCGCTGCCAGGCGAGCTCGGCGTCGAGGCCGTGGGCCGCCACCATGGCCGCGATGCGCGCCTCCAGCCCGGCCGCCGTGGAGGCGGGGGAAAAGCGCAGGTTGAAGGCGACCCGCGCCTCGCCGGGGATGACGTTGCCGGCGCCGGTGCCGGCCTCGAGGTTGCTGATCTGGAAGGTGGTGGGCGGGAACTCGTCGGTGCCCCGGTCCCATTCCATGGCCACCAGCTCCGCGAGCAGGGGGGCGAGGCGATGCACCGGATTGTCTGCCAGGTGCGGATAGGCCACGTGGCCCTGGCGCCCGCGGACCGTCAGCCAGCCGTTGAGGGAGCCCCGGCGGCCGACCTTGATGACGTCGCCGAAGCGGGCCTCGCTGCTCGGCTCGCCCACGAGGCACCAGTCGATGCCCTCGCCGCGGGCAGCCAGGGTCTCGGCCACGCGGCGGGTGCCGTCCCGGGCCGGCCCTTCCTCGTCGCTGGTGAGCAGCAGAGCGACGCTGCCCGACACCCCCTCCGCAGCGCCGAACACGCGCTCGCAGGCGGTGACGAAGGCGGCGACGCTGCCCTTCATGTCCGCTGCACCGCGGCCATAGAGGAGGCCGTCCTCCAGGGCGGGCTCGAACGGGGGATGGCGCCAGCGCGCCTCCGGCCCCGGCGGCACCACGTCGGTATGGCCGAGGAAGACCAGCAGGGGCGCCGCCTCGCCGCGTCGCAGCCAGAGGTTGGTGACCTCGCCGAAGCGCAGGGTCTCGGCGGCGAAGTCCAGGGGGGCAAGCCGCTCGGCGATGAGGGCCTGGCAGCCGGCGTCCTCCGGCGTCACCGAGGGTCGGCGGATCAGCGCCCGGGCGAGGTCCAGGGTGGGGCTGGTCACAGCACCCGCTCCCAGGCGTCCGGGTCGAAGCCCACCTGCACGGTGTCCTGCGTCTCCAGTACCGGGCGCTTCACCAGCCTCGGCTCCTCCAGCATCAAGGCGCGGGCCTCGTCTAGCCCGCATTTCTCGCCGATCCGCGGCTGCGGCCGCGGATCTGGCGGGCAATCCTGCGTTGCGCTCGGTTCGGGTGCTCGACGTACTGTCGAGTACGCCTGCGCGCCCGAACTTTCGCGCGCCTTGTCTTGCCCGCCATCTCCACGCCCTCGCTTCGCGGATCGGCGAGAAATGCGGGCTAGGCCCTCGCGCCGCCCGAGGGGCAGCGCCCGCCAGCTCGTGCTGCGGCGGTTGAGCAGCGCCTCCCAGGGCAGGGCGTCCAGCCAGCGGTCCAGCGTGGCGGGCTCGAGGCCGGTGCGGGCGAGGTCGACGAACTCCACCTCGCTGCCCCGTGCGGCGAGCCACTGCCGGGCACGGCGGCAGCGGTCGCAGCTTGCGAGGCCGTAGACGCGCACGGCGCTCACGGGCGCAGCAGCTCGTTGATGCCGACCTTGGCGCGGGTCTTGGCGTCCACCTGCTTGATGATCACCGCGCAGTAGAGGCTGTGGCTGCCGTCCTCGGCGGGCAGGCTGCCCGGTACCACGACGGCGCCCGGGGGCACCCGGCCGTGGCTGACCTCGCCGGTCTCGCGGTTGTAGATCTTGGTGCTCTGGCCGATGTACACGCCCATGGAGATCACCGCCCCCTCGCCGACGATCACGCCCTCGACGATCTCCGAGCGCGCGCCGATGAAGCAGTGGTCCTCGATGATGGTGGGGTTGGCCTGCAGCGGCTCCAGCACGCCGCCGATGCCGACGCCGCCGGACAGGTGCACGCCCTTGCCGATCTGGGCGCAGGAGCCGACGGTGGCCCAGGTGTCCACCATGGTGCCCTCGTCAACGTAGGCGCCGATGTTCACGTAGGAGGGCATGAGCACGACGCCAGGGGCGATGTAGGCACCGCGGCGGGCCGCCGCCGGCGGCACCACGCGCACGCCGTCGGCGGCGAAGTCGCGGCTCGCGTAGTCGGCGTACTTGAGCGGAACCTTGTCGTAGTAGTCCGTCTCGCCGCCGCGGATCACCTGGTTGTCCGTGAGGCGGAAGGAGAGCAGCACCGCCTTCTTCAGCCACTGGTGGACCTGCCATTCGCCGTCGATCTTCTCGGCGACGCGGGCCTCGCCGCGGTCGAGCAGGGCAAGGGCCTCGGCCACTGCCTCGCGAACCTCCGGCGGGGCACTGGCCGGGCGCAGGTCCGCGCGTTGCTCGAAGGCGCTCTCGATGGTCTGCTGGAGCTGGCTCACGGTACTTCCTCCTGGATGGCTGTTCGCTGATGCGGCTCAGGCCCGGTCGGCGCCGGCCTGCAGGAAGCGGCGCAGCCGCGCCGCGGCCTCCACGCAGGTGTCGCGTTCGGCGACCAGCGCGATGCGCACATGGCCCGCCCCCGGGTCGCTGCCGTCCGGCTCGCGCCGCGAGAGGTAGCGTCCGGGCAGCACCGTCAGATGCTCCCGAGCATACAGCTCGCGCGCGAAGTCGGTGTCCGCCCCCGGAGTGCGCGCCCAGAGATAGAAGCCCCCCGCCGGCGGGTCATAGTCGAGCACGCCGTCCAGCGCCGCCCCCACAGCCGAGAACTTCTCCCGGTAAAGACGGCGATTCTCGCGCACATGGGCCTCGTCGCTCCAGGCCGTCCGGCTGGCTGCCTGCACGTGCAGCGGCAGGGCGCAGCCGTGGTAGGTGCGGTAGAGGGCGAAGCGCTCGATGAGTGCCGCGTCGCCCGCGACGAACCCGGAGCGCAGCCCCGGTGCGCTGGAGCGTTTGGAGAGGCTGTGGAAGACCAGGCAGCGCTCGAAGCCGGTGCGGCCGAGCTCGGCGCAGACCTGCAGGAGGCCGGCGGGCGGGTTCGCCTCGTCGGCATAGAGCTCGCTGTAGCACTCGTCGGCGGCGATGACGAAGCCGTACCGGTCCGCCAGGGCGAGGGCGCGTCGCCAGTAATCCCGGGACAGCACCGTACCGCTCGGGTTGCCGGGGCTGCAGAGGTAGAGCAGGCCGCAGCGTGCCCAGGTGGCCTCGGGGACGGCGTCGAGATCCGGCGCGTAGCCGTTGGCCCGGGTTGTGGGCAGAGTCAGGGGCTCGCCGCCGGCGAGCAGCGCCGCCCCCTCGTAGATCTGGTAGAAGGGATTCGGCATCGCCACCACCGGCTGCCGAGACGGATCCAGCACCGCCTGGGCCACGGCGAACAGGGCCTCCCGCGTCCCCGCCACCGGCAGCACATGCCGTTCCGCGGTCACGCTCCCCGCCGGCAGTGCAAAGCGCGCCGCCAGCCAGCCCGCGATCACCTCCCGCAGCGACGCCTCGCCGCGGCTTGCCGGATAGCGCCCGATCCCCTCCGCCACCGCCTCGCGCAGGGCGTCTACGATGAACCCGGGTGTTGGATGCTTCGGCTCCCCGATGGACAGCACGATGGGCGCCAGCCCCGCCGGCGGCGTGGTGTCCGCGAGCAGGGCGCGCAGGCGCTCGAAGGGGTACGGGTTTAGGCGGGCTAGGTTTGGGTTCACGGCGTTATTACGGGTGGTGGCTTTGTTCTGGCGCTCTGGGATTCGAGTTCAAAGTTGCGGGTAGTTCAAAGTTCAAGGTTCAAAGTTCAAAGACCGCTACCGCCGGCGATGGAACGGTAGCTCCGCCGTGCAGGGGCGAAGCGATGCGGCGGGAGTCTTTGAACTTTGGACTTCGAACTTTGAACTCGGTGTGTGAGCCCGCCAAAGGCGGGCTCACACACCGTCCGCCCTCTTCATGATGTCCGGCTCGTCGTCCAGGAGCTCCATCAGGGTTCGGCGGACGCACTGGCGGAGGTCGCCGCTCAGGGGCTGGTTGTCGCGGTCGGTGATGAAGAAGACGTCCTCGGCGCGCTCGCCGATGGTGGCGATCTTGGCGTTCTGCAGGCGCACCCCGCAGCGGGCGAAGACGTAGCCGACCTGGGCGAGCAGGCCGGGCTGGTCGCCGGTTATGAGCTCCATGGCGCTGCGGCCGTTGTTCTCGTCGTCGCCGAACTCGATCTGAGTCTCGGTGTTGAAATGGCGCAGGCGCCGGGGCAGGGCGCGGCGGGAGGGTTCCGGCAGGCGCTCGGGGCCGCTCAGGGCGTCGGCGATGTGCTGCTCGATCTCCTGCCGACGCCAGTCGCGCTCGATGGGGCGGCCGTCCTCCTCCAGCACCAGGTAGCTGTCCAGGGTGTAGCCATTCTCGGTGGTGATGATGCGGGCGTCCTGGATGTCCAGGCCGAGCTGGTCCAGGGCCGAGACCGAGAGGGCGAAGATGTTGTCGCGGTCGCGGGCGTAGACGAACACCTCCGTGCCACCACGCTGGCTCACCGGCTCGATCAGCACCAGCGGCCGCGCCGGCGCGGCGCCCGCGGCGTGGATGGCCTCGGTGTGCCAGGCGATCTCCTCGGCGGCGTAGCGCAGGAAGTAGTCGCGCGCGAAATGGCGCCAGATGGCCCGTACGGTCATGTGATGCAGGCCGTGCTGCTTGAGCAGCTGCCGTGCCCGGGCCTGGGTCTCGCGGACCAGCTCGTCCTCGTCGATGGGGTTGCCGAGGCCGCGGCGGATGGCGCGCTTGGTCAGCCGGTAGAGCTCCAGCAGCAGCGCCTCGCGCCAGCTGTTCCAGAGCTTGGGGTTGGTGCCGCGGATATCGGCGACGGTGAGCAGGTAGAGGTAGTCCAGATGCTGGCTGTCGCCCATCTGGCGGGCGAACTCGTTGACCACCTGCGGATCGGAGATGTCCTTGCGCTGGGCGGTCATGGACATCAGCAGGTGATGCCGTACCAGCCAGGCCACCAGGCGGCAGTCGTAGCGCGACAACCCGTGCTGCAGGCAGAACTGATAGGCGTCCTCGGCGCCGAGCTCGGAGTGGTCGCCGCCCCGACCCTTGGCGATGTCGTGGAACAACCCCGCGAGATACAGCAGCTCCGGCTTGGGGATGCGGCGGATGATCTCGCTGCAGTGGGGGAACTCGTGGGTGTGCTCCGGCACCGTGAGCCGGCGCAGGTTGCGCACCACCATGAGCGTGTGCGAATCCACGGTGTAGGCGTGGAAAAGGTCGTACTGCATGCGCCCGGTGATGTCACCGAATGCCGGAATGTAGCGCCCGAGCACGCCGTAGGTGTGCATGCGCCGCAGCTCGTGGGTGATGCCCCGGGGCTGGCGCAGGATCTCCATGAACAGGCTCTTCGCCCGCAGGTCGCGTCGGAAGCGCTCGTCGATGCGATGGCGATTCTCGCGGATGAGCCGCACCGTGGCCGCGCGCACGCCCTTGATCTCAGGGTGCTGCTGGATCAGCAGGAACACTTCCAGCAGCGCGAAGGGATAACGGCGGAAGACGTTCGGATGGGTGACCTCGATGAACCCGCGCTTGACCTGAAAGCGCTTGTTGAGCAGCCGCGGGGCCTCGTCCACGTCGGCGTAGAGGATCGCCTCCTGGTAGAGCTGCAGCAGCATCTCGTTGAGGCGGTTGAGCTGCATCACGGTGCGGTAGTACCGCTGCATGAACTGCTCGACCGCCAGCGTGTGGTCGGCGTCCTTGTAGCCGAACTGCTCCGCGAGCTGGGTCTGGTGGTCGAACAGCAGCCGGTCCTCCCGGCGGCCGGCGAGCACATGCAGGGCGAAGCGGATGTCCCACAGGAAGTGCTGCCCGCGCATCAGCAGGCGGTGCTCGGCGTCGGTTAGGAAACCGTGGCGGATCAGCTCCTGGAGGCTGTCGGCGTTGAAGTGCCGCTTGGCGACCCAGCCCACCATGTGGATGTCGCGCAGGCCGCCGGGGCTCTCCTTGATGTTCGGCTCGAGATTGTAGGCGGTGTCGTGGTACTTCTCGTGCCGCGCCTGCTGCTCGCGCCACTTGGCCTCGAAGAAGGCGCGGCTCGGCCAGAGCCGTGCCGGCCCCGTCGCGGCCTGCATGGTCTCGAACAGCTCGGCATCGCCGTCGATGCGCCGCGCCTCCATCAGGTTGGTGGCGACGGTGATGTCCCGCTCCGCCTGGCGCACGCAGTCGTCCACGGTGCGCACGCTGTGCCCCACCTCGAGGCCCACGTCCCAGAGCACGGTGACGAAGTCGGTGAGGGCGGCGTCGAAGCGGGACCCGGCGTCCGGGGGCAGCAGCACCATGAGGTCGGTGTCCGACCCCGGATGCAGCTCGCCGCGGCCGTAGCCGCCCACGGCGGCGATGGTGGCCTCGGCCGCCAGCGGGCCGAGGCAGCGCTGCCACAGGCGCCGGACCACGGCATCCACCACCTGCGCGCGCAGCGGCACCAGCACCGCCGCCGGCGTCCCCTCGAGAAACCGTGCCGCGAGGGTCTCGTCCGCCTCCTGCAGGGCGGCGCGCAGCAGCGGGCCGGCGCGCTCGCCGGCGGCGAGGGCCCCGTCGAGGGCCTCCAGGTCGATCAGCTGGCGATCGTCGTAGAGGCTCTCCGGGGGGCGGGTGGCAACGCTCATCTCAGCCCCGGCCGTCGCTCAGGGTGAGCACGTCGACGCCGTGCTCGGTCACGGCGACGGTGTGCTCCCACTGGGCGGAGAGGCTGTGGTCCTTGGTCACCACTGTCCACTTGTCGCCGAGGACCCGGGTCTCCGGGCGGCCGGCGTTGATCATGGGCTCGATGGTGAAGGTCATGCCCGGCTTCAGCCGCTCGCCCTCTCCAGGGCGGCCGTAGTGCAGCACCTGCGGATCCTCGTGAAAGACGCGGCCGATACCGTGGCCGCAGTATTCGCGCACCACCGAGCAGCCATGGCTCTCGGCCAGCGTCTGCACGGCGTGGCCGATGTCGCCCAGGGTGGCGCCGGGGCGCACGGCCTCGATGCCGGCCCAGAGCGCCCGATACGCCACGTCCGTGACGCGGCGACCCTGGATGCTCGGCTCGCCGGCGAAGAACATGCGGCTGGTGTCGCCGTGCCAGCCGTCGTGAATCACGGTGATGTCGATGTTGACGATGTCGCCGCGCTTCAGGCGCTTGTTGCCGGGGATGCCATGGCAGACCACATGGTTCACCGAGATGCAGGTGGCCTTGGGGAAACCGCGATAGTTGAGCGGCGCCGGCGTGCAGCCCATGGCCTCTATGGCCTCGTGGCAGCGGCGGTCGAGCTCGGCGGTCGTGACGCCGGGCTCGACGTGCGGTCCGATCATGTCGAGGACCTGCGCGGCCAGGTGACCGGCCACGCGCATCTGCTCGATCTCCTCGGGGGTCTTGATGGTGATGGTCATTGAGGAACCTTGTGGGGGGCGTGCGCAGATCGGCTGCGCGCCCTGCCGGCGGGGCCGCCGGCAAATTGTGGCCGAAGGGCGCTTATGGTATAAATCGCCCGCCTTCGAGGCAACGACCGGGCCACCCCCGGCAAGTCCTGAAGCCACTTGAAGAAACCACACATGCACCGACACATGCGGCCGGGTGCCCTCACGGGTTGCCGCATGCGGGTGCATGGAGGCCTAACCCGACCAAGGAGAAACTCCCCATGGCCAAGGTAACCATGCGCCAGATGCTGGAGGCCGGCGTCCATTTCGGTCACCAGACCCGCTACTGGGATCCGAAGATGGCGCCGTACATTTTCGGCGAGCGCAACAAGATCCACATCGTCAACCTCGAAAAGACCCTGCCGCTGTACGAGGACGCACTCAACTACCTCGGCCGGCTGGCGGGCAACGGCGGGCGGATCCTCTTCGTCGGCACCAAGCGCTCCGCGCGGGATGCCGTCAAGGAGGAGGCCGAGCGCTGCAAGATGCCGTATGTCAATCATCGCTGGCTCGGCGGCATGCTCACCAACTTCCGTACCGTCAAGCGCTCCATCAAGCGCTTCAAGGAGCTGCAGCAGCAGCAGGCGGACGGCACCTTCGAGAAGCTCGGCAAGCGCGAAGTGCTCTCTCTGCAGCGTGAGATGCAGAAGCTCGAGCGGGCCTTCGGCGGCATCGTCGACATGGACTCGCTGCCGGACGCACTGTTCATCATCGACGTCGGCTACGAGCGCATCGCCGTTCAGGAGGCGCGCAAGCTCGGCATCCCGGTAGTGGCGGTCGTGGATACCAACAATTCGCCGCGGGAGGTGGACTACGTCATCCCCGGCAACGACGACGCCTTCCGCGCCATCCGCCTGTACCTGCGCGGCGCCGCCGACGCCATCAACGATGCGCGCATGGCGAGCACCCGTCCCGGCGGCGAGGGTGACGACTTCGTGGAAGTGCGGGAACCCGAGGCCGCCGATCCGGCGGCCGAGCCGGCTTCGGAGCCGGCCGCCGAGGACAAGGCCGAGTGAAGCTCGGCCTTTCTCGTTGCAGCCCGCACACCCCGTAACGGAACAAGATGAGGAACCGCGTTCATGGCGATTAGCGCACAGCTGGTAAAGGACCTGCGCGAGCGCACCGGCGCCGGCATGATGGAGTGCAAGAAGGCCCTGGTGGAGACCGACGGCGATATCGAGGGCGCCATCGAGGTCATGCGCAAGCGTGGCCTGGCCAAGGCCGACAAGAAGGCCGACCGCGTGGCGGCGGAGGGCGCCATCGTGGTGGCCGTGGACGGCGAGGCCCGTCACGGTGCCATGGTGGAGATCAACAGCGAGACCGACTTCGTCGCCGCCAGCGACGACTTCAAGGGGTTCGCCGACAAGGTCGCCGCCCGCGTGCTGGCGGACGCGCCGGCGGATCTGGAGGCGCTGCTGGCGCTGCCGCTGGAGGCCGGGGGCGCGGACGTGGCCACCGCCCAGAAGGAGCTGGTGGCGAGGATCGGCGAGAACATCCAGGTGCGCCGCTTCCAGCACTACGCCTCCGAGGGCGGCCGGCTCTTCCACTACCTGCACGGCAGCCGCATCGGCGTGCTGCTGGAGCTGGAGGGCGGTGACGACGAGCTCGGCCGCGACCTCTGCATGCATGTGGCGGCGAGTCGCCCGGTGTGCGTAAGCGTCGATGAGGTGCCGGAGGACCGGGCCGCCAAGGAGCGGGAGATCCTCGTCGCCCAGGCGCAGGAGTCCGGCAAGCCGCAGGAGATCATCGAGAAGATGGTCGAGGGCCGGCTGCGCAAGTGGCTCGCCGAGATTACCCTGCTCGGGCAGCCGTTCGTGAAGGATCCGGACCAGACCGTGGAGCAGCTGCTCAAGGAGCGGGGCGCGAAGGTGGTGCGCTTCGCCCGCTTCGAGGTGGGCGAGGGCATCGAGAAGCGCCAGGAGAACTTCGCCGAGGAGGTCGCCGCCCAGGTCAAGGGCTCCTGACGGGCGAGGCCATCGCCCGTCCCACCGTGGTCATCAGGAGCCCTGCATGAGCGAGCCGAAATACAAGCGCATCCTCCTCAAGCTGAGCGGCGAGGCCCTGCTGGGGGACGCCGACTACGGCATCGACCCGAAGGTCCTCAAGCGCCTGGCCGAGGAGGTGGAGGCGCTGGTGGAGCGGGGCGTGGAGGTGGCGCTGGTGATCGGCGGTGGCAACATCTTCCGCGGTGCGGGGCTCGCCGCCACCGGCATGGACCGGGTCAGTGCGGACCACATGGGCATGCTCGCCACCGTGATGAACGCCCTGGCGCTGCAGGATGCCCTGGAGCGCCAGGGCGTTTTTACGCGGGTCATGTCCGCGATCAAGATCAACCAGGTCTGCGAGGACTACATCCGCCGCCGTGCGATCCGTCATCTGGAGAAGAAGCGGGTGGTGATTCTTGCCGCCGGCACCGGCAATCCCTTCTTCACCACGGATTCGGCGGCGAGCCTGCGTGCGGTGGAGATCGGCGCGGACATCATGCTCAAGGCCACCAAGGTGGACGGCGTCTACTCCGCCGACCCGGTGAAGGACGGCGGCGCCACCCGCTACCGGCGACTGACATACGATGAGGTGCTGGACCGACGGTTGTCCGTGATGGACGCCACCGCCATCGTGATGTGCCGGGACCAGAACATGCCCATCGTGGTGTTCGACATCACCCGGCCCGGCGGCCTCGCGCAGGTGGTCGACGGCGCCGATGTCGGCACCCTCGTGGAAAGGGGTTGAATGCATGATCGAGGACATCAAGAAGGACGCCGCCGCCCGCATGGCGAAGAGCGTCGAGAGCCTCAACAGCGACCTGCACAAGATCCGCACCGGCCGGGCGCACACCAGCCTGCTGGACCACATCACCGTGCCCTACTACGGCTCCGAGGTGCCGCTGAACCAGGTGGCCTCGGTGTCCGTGGGCGATTCCCGTACCCTGGTGGTCCAGCCCTGGGAGAAGAACATGATCTCCGTGGTGGAGAAGGCCATCATGGAGTCCAACCTCGGGCTGACGCCGAACTCCGCCGGTCAGGTGATCCGCATCCCGCTGCCCTCGCTGACCGAGGAGCGTCGCCGGGACCTGGTGAAGGTGGTGCGCGAGGAGGCCGAGCAGGCGCGCGTGGCGGTGCGCAATATCCGGCGCGACGCCAACGGCGACCTGAAGACGCTGCTCAAGGAGAAGGAGATCACCGAGGACGATCAGAAGCGCGCCGAGCAGGAGATCCAGAAGCTCACCGACAAGTACGTCGGCGAGATCGACGCGCTGCTGGCGGCCAAGGAAGAGGAACTGATGGCCGTGTGAGACGGCCGCTGCGCAGCGTGCGCCGGCGCCGCCGCGACGGCTCCCGCCTGGGCCTCGCGTTGCGGAATGCCAGCCTGGAGCTCCCATGACCGTCGACAAGCAGGGCAGCCAGGCCGGGGCGCCCGTGCCCCGGCACGTCGCCATCATCATGGACGGCAACGGGCGCTGGGCCCGCGCCCGTAACCAGCCGCGCCACTATGGCCACCGGGCCGGCGCCCGGGCGGTGCGCGAGGCGGTGGAGGCCTGTGGCCGCGCCGGCGTCGAGGCGCTGACGCTGTTCGCCTTCAGCAGCGAGAACTGGCGCCGCCCGGCGACGGAGGTGCGCGTGCTCATGGAGCTGTTCCTGCGCACGCTGGACCGGGAGACCGATCGCCTGCACGAGAACGACATCCGCCTGCGCATGATCGGCGACCGCAGCCGCCTCGAGCCGCGGCTGCGGGAGCGCATTGCCACCGCCGAGCGCCTTACCCGGGACAACCGCGGTCTGCATCTGAACGTCGCGGCCAGCTATGGTGGGCGCTGGGACATCGCCTGCGCGGCACGGGCCCTGGCGCGCGAGGTCGCTGCCGGTGACCGGGATCCCGAGAGCATCGACGAGACCGCCCTCGGCGAGCAGATCTCCCTGGCGGACCTGCCGGCGCCGGACCTGTTCGTGCGCACCGGGGGCGAACGGCGCATCAGCAATTTCCTGCTCTGGCAGCTCGCCTATACCGAGCTCTACTTCACCGACGTGCTCTGGCCGGACTTCGACGCCGCGGAGATGCACCGCGCGATGGATTGGTATGCCTCCCGCCAGCGTCGCTTCGGTCGGGTCCCCGACGCGGACTCCGGCGCCGGCCATGCTTAAGTTGCGCGTGCTCACGGCGCTGCCGCTCGGGCTGGCGGTGCTCTGGGTCGTATGGGGGGCGCCGGCGGCGGTGCTGCCCGGCCTGATCGCGGCGGTTAGCGGCCTGGGGGCCTGGGAATGGGCCCGCCTTGGCGGCCTGCAGGCGCCGGTCTGGCGGGCCGCCTACTGCCTCGGTGTGCTGCTGCTGCTCGGGATCCTGGCCCTGGGTGGTGTCGCGGAAGGCGGTCTCTGGGTCGTGCTCGCGGTCCTGTGGTGGCTCGCCGTGGGGGGGCTTCTGCTCGCCCAGGCCGCGCGGGGCGGGGCGCTGCGGCTATCCCCGGTGTGGCGGCTGGCGGCGGGGCCGCCGACCCTGGTCTTTGCCTGGCTGGCCTTCGTCGCGCTGCATGCCCAGCCTGTCGCCGGGCCGTTCCTGGTCACGCTGCTGCTGCTGCTGGTGTGGGGCGCGGACATCGGCGGCTACTTTGTCGGCCGCGCCTGGGGCCGGCACAAGCTTGCGCCCGCCATCAGTCCGGGCAAGACCTGGGAGGGTGCCGCGGGCAGCCTGGCGCTGGCGCTGCTCGCCGCGCTCACGCTGTGGGCGCTGGCGCCGACGCTGGGCGCGCCGCGGCCGGGGCTCGGCTGGTTGCTGGGCGCGAGCGTGGTGACCGTCGCCGCCGGCATCGCCGGGGATCTCTTCGAGAGCCTGCTCAAGCGGCAGGCCGGGGTAAAGGATAGCGGCCGGCTGCTGCCGGGCCACGGCGGCGTCCTCGACCGCGTGGACGCGTTGCTGGCGGCGGCGCCGGTGCTCGCGGCAGGGCTGGCGGTGCAGGCGTGAGCGGCATGCGCAGCATCAGCATCCTCGGGGCGACCGGGTCCATCGGCGGCAGCACGCTGGACGTCATCGCGCGTCACCCGGACCGCTATCGGGTGGAGGCCCTCACCGCCAACCGGGATGTGGATGCCATGGCGGCACTCTGTGCGCGCTTCCGGCCCGCCCTCGCGGTGATGGCGGACGCCGGCGCGGCGCGGGCGCTGGCTGCGCGGCTCGAACCCGGGAGCCCGACGCGGGTGGCCGCGGGCGCCGAAGGCCTGGCCGAGGCCGCGGCCGGTGGTGGGGCGGATACCGTCGTGGCGGCCATCGTCGGCGCGGCGGGGCTGGCGCCGACGCTCGCTGCGGTGCGGGCTGGGCGCCGGGTGCTGCTCGCCAACAAGGAGGCACTGGTGGTGGCGGGGGCGCTGTTCATGGCCGAGGTCGCCGCCCACGGCGCCGAGCTGCTGCCCGTGGACAGCGAGCACAACGGCGTGTTCCAGTGCCTGTACGCGAGCGGTGGTGCCGTGGCCGGAGCGGCCGGTGTGGAGCGCATCCTGCTCACCGCCTCCGGCGGCCCGTTCCGCGAGCGGGCGCCGGAGACCCTGGGCGCGGTCACCCCGGAGGAGGCCTGTGCGCATCCGACCTGGTCCATGGGCCGCAAGATCTCTGTCGACTCCGCGACGATGATGAACAAGGGCCTCGAGGTGATCGAGGCCTGCTGGCTGTTCGCCATGGAACCGGACCGGGTGGGGGTTGTCATCCACCCGCAGAGCCTCGTGCATGCGCTGGTGCGCTATCGGGACGGCTCGGTGCTGGCGCAGCTCGGGCAGCCGGACATGCGGACGCCCATCGCCCAGGCCCTGGCGTGGCCGGAACGGATCGACTCCGGGGTCGCGCCCCTGGATCTGATGGCGGTGGGGCGGCTCGATTTCGAGGCCCCGGACCTGCGCCGCTTTCCCTGTCTCGGTCTGGCCGAGGCGGCCCTGCGGGCCGGCGGTAGCGCGCCGGCCGCCCTGAACGGCGCGAACGAGGTAGCGGTGGCAGCATTTCTCGAAGGGCGTCTGGGTTTTACCGGCATCGCGGCGGTAATCGAAACCACCCTGGAGGCGATGCCTGCCGGCGCTGCCGACAGCCTCGATGATCTGCTGGCCGCCGAGGGCGAAGCGCGGCGTCTCGCCGGCGCAGCCGTGGCCCGGCAGCGGAGGGATTGATGGGCGTTCTCATCGACATCCTGGGCTTCATTGTCGCCATCGGCATTCTGGTGACCGTGCACGAGTTCGGGCACTTCTGGGTGGCGCGGCTGGTAGGCGTGCGTGTCACCCGCTTCTCGGTGGGGTTCGGGCGGCCACTGCTGCGCCGGATGGGGCGCGACGGCACCGAGTACGTGATCGCCGCAATACCGCTCGGCGGCTACGTCAAGATGCTCGACGAGCGCGAGGAGAACGTCCCCGCGGAGCAGGCCGCCGGCGCCTTCAACCGCAAGCCGCTCTGGGCCCGCAACGCAGTGATCGTCGCGGGGCCGGCGTTCAATTTCCTGTTCGCGATCGTCGCCTACTGGGGCGTCTTCGTGGTGGGTGCCACCGAGGTGCGCCCGATCATCGGCGAGATCAACGAGGGCACGCCTGCGGCCGAGGCCGGCTTCCAGCCCCGTGACGAGCTGCGGGCCATCGGCGGGCGCGAGGTCCAGGCCTGGGACGGCGCCATCATGGCGCTGATCGAGCACGCCGGGGACGACGACGTCCCCGTTCGTGTCCAGCGCCCGGACGGCACCGAGCGCGAGCGCCTGCTCGACCTCGATGATGCCGGGCTGCTCGGCGACGACCCGGACGTACTGAGCGCGCTGGGGCTGCAGCCGTGGACGCCGCAGGTGCCACCGGACATCGGCCGGATAATGCCCGACGGCGCCGCGGCCGGCACGGATCTGCGGCCGGGGGATCGCGTCCAGGCCGTGGACGGCGAGCCGGTGGCGGACTGGCGCGGCCTGGTGGACGCCATTCAGGCCCGGCCGGGCGAGACGGTACGGCTCACCGTGGCCAGGGATGGCGCCGCACGCGAGATCGAGGTTACGCTCGGCAGCCGCGACGGGGCGGAGGGGCCGGTGGGCGTGCTCGGCGTCACGCCCCGAGTCCCGGAGGACCTCTACTCCGAGTTGCGCCGCGAGGTGCGTTACGGGCCGCTGGCGGCGGTGCCGGAGGCCGTGAGCGCCACCTGGCAGGCATCGGCGCTGACGGTGGAAGTCCTGGCGAAGATGATCACGGGGGAGGCGTCGGTGAAGAATCTGAGCGGCCCGCTGAACATCGCCCAGTATGCGGGTGATTCGGTGTCCCTCGGCATCACGCCGTTCCTCAAGTTCCTCGCCATCGTCAGCATTAGCCTCGGCATCCTGAATCTGCTGCCGGTGCCGGTGCTGGATGGCGGCCATCTGCTCTACAACGGCATCGAGTGGGTGCGTGGACGGCCCCTCTCGGAGGCGGCCCAGGGCTTCGGCCAGCAGATCGGCCTCGCGGTCCTGTTCCTGCTGATGGCGGTGGCCTTCTACAACGACCTTCTGCGAATTTTCGGACCGCGCTGAGACAAGGCGGATAAAGGCTGGGGGATGCGCAAGCGACTGGTCGCCCTCACGGGTGCGTTTTTGTTGTTCCTGGCCGGAGCGGCCCAGGCGTTTACGGTGGAGGAGATCCGCATCCGCGGCCTGGAGCGGATCGCCGAGGGCACGGTGCTCAACTACCTGCCGGTGGCGCCCGGTGACGACTTCGGCGATGGCGATGCCGCCGATGCCATCGAGGCCCTGTACGACACCGGCTTCTTCGAGGACGTCAGCCTCCTGCGGGACGGTAATCGCCTCATTGTCTCCGTGGTCGAGCGCCCGGCCATCGCCCGCATCGAGTTCAACGGCAACGACGAGATCGGCGACGACGACCTGCGCGAGGGGCTCGCCGGCGCCGGCCTCGGCCAGGGCCAGAGCTTCGATCGCTCGCTGCTCGAGACCATCGAGCGCGAGCTCGAGCAGCAGTACTTCGCCCTTGGCTTCTACGACGTCCAGGTAAGCAGCACTGTCTCGCCGCTGCCGCGCAACCGGGTGGCGCTGCGGCTGGACATCCGCGAGGGCGAGCCGGCCGCGGTGCAGGAGATCACTTTCGTCGGCAACGAGGCCTACGACGACGACACCCTGCGTGACGAGTTCCAGATGGGGCCGGCACCCTGGTGGGCGCTGTTCTCGAACCGGGACAAGTACTCCCGGGCGCGGCTCTCGGGGGACCTGGAAACGCTGCGCGCGTTCTATCGCGACCGCGGCTACATCAACTTCGAGATCGTCTCCACCCAGGTGGCCATCACCCCGGATCGGCAGCGCATCCATATCACCGTCAATCTGGACGAGGGTGAGCGCTACGAGGTCGGCGACGTGGACCTGGCCGGCGAGCTCATCTTCGCCGAGGCGGAGCTGCGGGAGCTGCTGGCCGTGGAGAGCGGCAGCACCTACTCCCAGGCAGCGGTAACGCGCACCGTCGAGGCGCTGCGGGAGAAGCTTGGCGAGCGCGGCTATGCCTTCGCCAACGTCAATCCGGTGCCGGACGTGGACGAGGAGGCCGGTACCGTGAATCTGACCTTCTTCGTCGACCCTGCCGAGCGCGTCTACGTACGCCGCATCCGCATCTCCGGCAACGAGCGCACGCGGGACGACGTCATCCGCGGGGAGCTGCGCCAGCTCGAGGGGGCCTGGCTTTCCACCGAGGAGCTGCGCGAATCCGAGCGCCGCCTCGGCCGGCTCGGCTTCTTCAGCGACGTCAGCGTGGAAACGCCCCGCGTGCCGGGCGAGAGCGATCAGGTGGACGTGGAGGTGGACGTCACCGAGCGGCTGTCCGGCAGCCTGCAGGCGGGCATCGGCTTCGGTACCGACCAGGGCGTGATCCTCAACTTCGGCGTCAGCCAGGACAACCTCTTCGGCACCGGCGACCGGGTGGAATTCGCCGCCAACAGCAATCGCTACAACACCCTCTACCGGCTCTCCTACCTGGAGCGGAATCACACGGTGAGCGGGATCGACCGGCGCTATTCCCTCTCCTACCGCGACGTCGATGCCGAGGAGGCGGATCTCGCGGACTACGGTTTGACGAGCATCACCGCCGCGTACGGCTACCGCATTCCGGTGAGCAGCAACGACACCATCGGCGCGGATCTCGAGGTGGACGACATCACCCTGGACCTGCGCAACGACGCCACCGCGCTGCAGCGGGACTTCGTCGACCGCAACGGCGAGCGCAATCAGGTGCTGCGGGCGAACCTGAGCTGGACGCGGGACACCCGCGACCGCGCAGTTTTCCCGCGCAGCGGGGCCCGACAGCAGGCGCGGCTGGAGGTCTCGGTGCCGGGCTCCGATCTCGAGTACTACCGCGCCACCTACGAGCAGTCGCGCTACTTCTCGCTGACGGAGATGACCACTGTCGCCTTCGACGGCTCGCTCTCCTACGGCGATGCCTACGGCACCGGCGAACGCCTGCCGTTCTACGAGAACTACTACGCCGGCGGCATCTCCACGGTGCGCGGCTTCGAGGGCAACTCCCTCGGCCCGCGGGACGAGAACGACGACCCCACCGGCGGCAACCTTCGGGCCCTGGGCCGCGTGGAGCTGCGCTTCCCGCTGCCGGGCGACGCCGCCCAGGAGAATCTGCGGCTGGCCACCTTCATCGATGCCGGCCAGGTCTGGGACGCCGAGACGCAGGACGTTAACAGCTCCGATCTGCGCTATTCCGCGGGTCTTGGCCTCATCTGGTACTCGCCCCTCGGTCCGTTGACAATGAGCGTGGCGCAACCGTTAAATGACGAGCCCAATGATGAGACGCAGACTTTCCAGTTCTCCCTCGGCGCCTTCTTCTGAAGGGGCCTGACGGTGCGACAACCGATGGCCCGACTCCCCGCGCCGGGGCGGCCGCGTCTGCTGCCCGGCCTGATCGTTACCCTGCTGTGCCTGCTGCTGGCAGCGCCGGCCGTGGCGCAGGACGGTCTGCGTATCGGCTTCGTCAATCCCGGAAGGGTGTCCTCCGAGGCGCCTCAGGCCGAGGCGGCCCGGGAAAAGCTCCAGGAGGAGTTCGCGCCCCGCGACGAGGAGATCGTCGCCATGCAGGAGGAGCTGCGGGAGCTGGAGGATCGCCTCAGCCGCGAGACACTCGAGCTGCCGGAGGAAGAGCGTCAGCGCCTGGAGCGCGAGATCGTCTCCCGCCGGCGGGATATCCAGCGCACCCAGGAGGCCTTCCGCGAGGACTTCAACATGCGCCGCAACGAGGAGCTCGGCCAGCTCCAGCGTCGCATCCTGCGCACGGTCAGCGAGTTCGCCGAGGAGCAGGGCTACGATCTCGTGGTCAGCGACGGCGTTGTCTACGCCAGTGACGCCATCAACATCACCGACCTGATCATCGAGCGGCTGCGCCGTCAGTATGAGCAGGCCAACGGCGGCGAGTGACGGCACGGAGGCCCGGGGGTGGGGGATGATCACGGCGTAAGCCTGCAGACGCTCGCCGAGCTCACCGGTGCCCGCCTGGTGGGCGACGGCAGTCGCCGCATCGACCGCGTCGCCCCTCTGCAGCACGCCGGACCGGGTGCGATCAGCTTTCTTGCCAACAGCAAGTACCGCCGCTACCTCGCCGAAACCGGTGCCTCCGCTGTGGTGGTGCGTCCCGCGGATGCCGACGGCCTGCAGCTGCCGGCCCTGCTCAGCGACAACCCCTATCTCTGCTACGCCCGCATCGCGCGCCACCTGAATCCGCTGCCGCCGGTCCGCCCGGGGGTCCATCCCTCGGCCGTGGTTGCCCCGGACGCGGAGATCGCGGACGACGCCGAGATCGGCCCGCAGGCGAGCATCGGCGGCGGCGCACGGATCGGGCCACGCTGCCTGGTGGGACCGGGCTGCGTGCTCGGTGCCGGCGTGGTGCTCGGCGCGGACTGCCGGCTGGAGGCGCGGGTGACCGTCTATCACGGCTGTCGCCTGGGGGAGCGCGTGCGGGTGCACGGCGGCGTCGTCATCGGCGCCGACGGCTTCGGCTTCGCGGCCGGGGACGCGGGCTGGGAGCCGGTGCCGCAGCTCGGCGGGGTCGTGATCGGTAACGACGTCGATATCGGCGCCAACACGACCATTGATCGTGGCGCGCTCGAGGACACCGAGGTCGGCGACGGCGTCAAGATCGACAACCTGGTGCAGATCGCGCACAACGTCAGCATCGGCGAGCACACGGTAATTGCCGGGTGTACGGGCGTCTCGGGGAGTACCCGCATCGGGCGGCGGTGTACCATCGGTGGCGGCGTCGGCATCGCCGGGCATCTGTACATCGCCGACGACACGGTGCTCACGGGCATGACCATGGTGACCCATGACGTCCGCGAACCGGGCCTGTACTCTTCCGGCGTCACCATATCGCCGGCGCGGGAGTGGCGGCGCAACGCGGTACGCTTCCACCAGCTCGACGACATGGCACGCCGGCTGCGGGCGCTGGAGCGCTGGCTCCGGGACCGGGGCGAGGATTCGGAGAACGGGAAGACGTAATGACTTCAGATACCGAGGACGGGTCGCGCACCATCGCCCTGGACGGCATCCAGCGCCGGCTGCCGCACCGCTATCCGTTTCTGCTGGTGGACCGGGTGCTCGACTATGCGCCGGGCGAGTGGCTTCTGGCGCGCAAGAATGTCACCGCCAACGAGCCCTACTTTGCCGGCCATTTTCCGCAGAAGCCGATCATGCCCGGCGTGCTGCTGATCGAGGCGATGGCCCAGGCCTGCGGCCTGCTGGCCTTCGTCACCCGCGAGCACGAGCCGGGGGCGGAGCTGCCAGACGGCGCCCCGCTGTTCTACCTGGTCGGCGTCGACGGGGCGAAGTTCAAGCGGCCGGTGGTGCCCGGCGATACCGTCGAGTTCCGCGCCAGCCTGCAGCGCGTGGTGCGCGGTATCTGGCTGTTCCAGGCGGATGCCCGGGTGGAGGGTGCCATGGCCGCCGCGGCGGATATCCGCTGCACCATGAGGGCGGTGTGAGCGGGATCGACCCCAGGGCCGTCATCGACCCGGACGCCCGGCTGGCGGCCGATGTCGAGATCGGCCCCTACGCCATCATCGGTCCCGGTGTGGAGCTGGGCCCCGGCTGCCAGGTGGGGCCGCACGCGGTGGTGCGCGGTCCCTCCCGGATCGGCGCGCGCACCCGCATCTTCCAGTTCGCCTCCGTCGGCGAGATTCCCCAGGACAAGAAATTCGCCGGTGAGGAGAGCGTGCTCGAGGTCGGCGAGGACAACACCATCCGCGAGTTCGTCACCATTAATCGCGGCACGGGCGAAGGCGGCGGGCGCACGCGGATCGGTGCGGGCAACTGGATCATGGCCTACGTCCATATTGCCCACGACTGCCAGGTGGGCGATGGCATCGTCTTCGCCAACGGCGCCTCCCTGGCCGGCCATGTCGAGGTCGCGGACCATGCGATCCTCGGCGGCTTCACCCTGGTGCATCAGTTCTGCCGCCTGGGGCGGGGCTGCTTCGCCTCCATGGGCAGCTGCATCCGCCAGGACGTGCCGCCCTATGTCACCGTCGCCGGTGACCCGGCACTGCCCCACGGGCTGAACAGCGAGGGCCTGCGCCGGCGCGGCTGCACGGCGCAGCAGATGCGGGCACTGCGCCGTGCCTATCGGGCGCTGTACAAGCGCGGTCTGCGCCTGCACCAGGCCATCGACGAGATCGCTGCGGCGGCGGACAGCGAACCCATGCTGGAGCCGCTGGTCACCTTTCTGCGCGAGAGTCGGCGAGGGATCGTCAGGTGAGCGCCGACGCCGGGGCCCGCAGCCCGGCCGCCGGCCGCGCCACGGGCTGAGACATCGCGATGCGCATCGCCATCGTCGCGGGCGAGCCGTCCGGGGATTTTCTCGCCGCCGGGCTCATGGCCGAGCTCAGGCGGCGCTTCCCGGCCGTCACCTTCGAGGGTATCGGCGGCGAGCGCATGCGGGCCGTCGGCATGCAGAGCTATCATCCGCTGGAGGCCCTGTCGGTCATGGGCCTCACCGAGGTGCTGCGCCACCTGCCGCGGCTGCTCGGTATCCGCCGGGATCTGCTGCGCCGCCTGCGCGCGGCACCGCCGGACCTCTACATCGGCGTCGATGCGCCGGACTTCAACCTGCCCGTGGAACGCCGACTGAAGGCGGCCGGGGTGCCGACGGTGCACTACGTCAGCCCGACGGTGTGGGCCTGGCGGCCCGGACGGCTCGGCAAGCTGCAGGCCGCGGTGGATCGGATGCTCTGCATTTTTCCCTTCGAGCGCGACTTCTTCCGCGCCCACGACTTCCCGGCCGTGTTCGTCGGCCATCCGCTGGCCGACGAGATCCCGCTGGAGCCGGACCGTGCGGCGGCGCGCGAGGCCCTCGGCCTCGGCGAGGCGGACGAGGTGCTGGCGGTACTGCCTGGCAGCCGCCGCTCCGAGGTGCGGCGGCTGGCGCCGGTGTTCGTCGAGGTCATGCGGCGGCTGCAGGCCGAACGGCCGCGGCTGCGATTCGTGATTCCCTGCGCATCGCCGCCGCTGCGCCCGGAGATTGAGGCCTTGCTGCCGCCGGCGCTCGCCAGCCAGGTCATGCTCCTGGACGGCCGCGCCCGCGAGGCGCTGACGGCCGCCACCGCCGCGCTGGTGGCCTCGGGCACGGCCACGCTCGAGGCCATGCTGCTGAAGCGGCCCATGGTCATGGCCTATCGCGTCAGCCGGCTCACGGCCTGGATCGCCCGCCGGTCGGTGATCATTCCGCACTTCGCGATGCCCAATCTCATCGCCGGGCGCGAGGTCATCCCGGAGTTCACCCAGGACGCCGCCACGGCCACGCGCATTGCCCCCGCCGTGCTGGCCATGCTGGAGGCGCCGGCAGAGCGCGCGGAGCTGGTGACGCTTTTCCGCGAGCTGCACGAGAGCCTGCGCCAGGGCGCGAGCGCCCGCGCCGCCGAGGCGGTGACCCAGCTGCTGTGCGAGCAGGGCCATGTGCCCGTGCCGGTCACGTCCGGGGAGCCGGGATGATCGCCGGCGTCGACGAGGTCGGCCGCGGGCCGCTCGCCGGACCGGTGGTGGCGGCCGCCGTGATCCTGGACCCGGATCGGCCGGTGGCCGGTATCACCGACTCCAAGCGTCTCTCGGCGAGGCGCCGCGAGACGCTGGCGACGCAGATCCGGGAGCGCGCGGTGGCCTGGGCCATCGCCGAGTGCAGCCCGGAGGAGATCGATACGCACAACATCCTGCGTGCGAGCCTGCTGGCCATGCAGCGCGCCGTGGCGGCGCTGGCCCCCGCCCCGGTCTCGGCGCTGGTGGATGGCCGCGAGCTGCCGGAGCTGCCGTGTCCGGCCCGGGCCGTGATCGGCGGCGACGCCAGCGAGCCGGCCATCGGTGCGGCATCGATCCTGGCCAAGGTCTACCGCGACGGCCTCATGCTCGAGCTGCACGCCCGCCACCCCGAATACGCCTTCGACCGCCACAAGGGCTACCCCACGCCCCTGCACCTGGAACGCCTCCGCCACCACGGGCCGCTGCCGTGCCACCGCCGCTCCTTCGCCCCGGTCCGGGCAGTCATAGCCGGCGTGCGCACAGTCGAGAGAGGAGGGGGATAACCGCAAAGGCGCAAAGAACGCCAAGGGAGGAGACTTAGGGGGTTTGGCTGGTGCGAGCATCCGGTACGGCACGCGATTAAGGGGAGCTTGCGTCCCTTACACTCAACCTCCCGACTTCGCGTCCTTTGCGCCTTCGCGGTGGTCCCCCGGTCCCCGTAACGCGCCTATCCACTAGCCGAGCGGACGACCTCGGCGATGTGGTCGACGGTGGCGTCGGGGAGCTCGGGGTAGATGGGGAGGGAGACGCAGCGGCGGGCGGTGTCCTCGGCGATGGGGAGGTGGACGCCGGCGTAGCGGTCGGCGAAGACCTCCTGGCGGTGCAGCGGGATCGGGTAGTAGATGGCGCAGCCGATCTCCGCCTGCTGGAGGGCCTGCATCAGCGCGTCCCGACGCGGGCCGTCGGCGCAAAGCAGGGTGTACTGGTGGTACACGTGATGGCCGATGCCGTCCTCGTGGGGCGGGGTGAGGCCGGGGAGGCCCGCCAGGGCCGCGCTGTAGCGGCGGGCCACGCGCCGGCGCTCGGCATTGTAGCGGTCGATGCGCTTGAGCTTGCTGCGCAGGATCACCGCCTGCATCTCGTCCAGCCGGCTGTTGTAGCCGATCATGTGATGGTGGTAGCGCTCGCGGCTGCCGTGGTTGCGCAGCGCCCGCAGGCGCTCCGCGATGCCGTCGTCGCTGGTGCTGACCAGGCCGCCGTCGCCGTAGGCGCCGAGGTTCTTGCTCGGGAAGAAGCTGAATGCCCCGGCAGCGCCCAGGCTTCCGGTCTGCGCGCCGTCCACGCTGGCGCCGAAGGACTGGGCGCAGTCCTCGACCAGGACGAGCCCGTGGCGCTCCGCCAGCGCCGTCAGTGCCGGCATGTCCGCAGGCTGGCCGAACAGGTGCACCGGCAGCAGCGCCCGCGTGCGCGGGCCGATTGCCGCCTCGGCGGCGGCCGGGTCGATGTTGAAGCTGCGCGGGTCGATATCCACGAACACCGGCTCGGCGCCGAGGTAGCGGATCGCCTCGGCGGTGGCGATGAAGGTGAAGGGGCTGGTGATCACCTCGTCCCCCGGTCCGATGCCGGCGGCGGCCAGGGCGAGGTGCAGGGCGTCGGTGCCGGAGGCGCAGCTCACCGCGTGGGGCACGCCGAGATAGTCCGCCACCTCGGCCTCGAAGGCCTGGACGTTAGGGCCAAGAATGAACCTGGCGCCGTCCAGCACCTCGGCGAGGCCGGCGTCGATTTCGGCGCGCAGCTCGGCGTACTGGGCGGTGAGATCGACCATCGGGATCATGGGCTCGGGCGTCCTTCTCTGCGCCGTCGTATCACGGCTGACCGGGCAGCGGATTCTCGCGCAGCTGGCGGGAGATTTCGATGGCCGCCTCCAGCGCCCGTCGCCCGTCCTCGCCGGAGACCACCGGCCGCGTGCCCCGGCGGATGCTGTCGAGGAAGGCGGCGATCTCGGCCTGCAGCGCGTCGCCGGGCTCCAGGGTCCGCTGCTCGTGCTCGATGTCCGCCATGGTGGGGGCGGCGTCGGCGTCCGCCTCATCGCGCCGGCGCCGGATTTCGACGCTGCGGGCCTGCATGTCCAGGGCGAGGTAGGCATTGCGCTGGAAGATGCGCATGCGCCGCTCGGCCTTCAGGCTCACGCGGCTCGCGGTGACGTTGGCGACACAGCCGTTGTCGAACTGCAGGCGGGCGTTGGCGATGTCGATGTCCCGGGAGATCACCGGCGCACCGTTGGCGTCGATGCGGGCGAGGGGGCGGTCCACCAGCTCCAGGATCAGGTCGATGTCATGGATCATCAGATCCAGCACCACGCTGACATCGGCGCCGCGCGGGTTGAACGGGGCGATGCGGTGGGATTCGATGAACATCGGCTCGCGCACCAGGTCGGCGACCTCGAGCACAGCGGGGTTGAAGCGCTCCAGGTGGCCCACCTGCAGCAGGGCGCCATGGCGGGCGGCGAGGGCCACCAGCGCGTCCGCCTCGGCCACGCTCACGGTGACCGGCTTCTCGATCAGCACGTGGGTGCCGGCCTCCAGGAACGGCGCGGCGATGGCGTAGTGCTGGCGCGTGGGCACCACAATGCTCACCGCGTCCACCTGGTCGCGGAGGTCGTCGGGGTCGGTGAGCGCCCGGCAGCCCACCTCGGCGGCCACGGCCCGCGCGCGCTCGGCGTCACGGTCCACCACGGCAACCAGCTCGGCATCCGGAAGTGCCGCGTACTTCTGGGCGTGGAAGCGGCCGAGGTAGCCGACGCCGATGACGGCGGTGCGGAGTGCAGTCATCGGATCAGCCCCCTGCGGCTCTGGCGGACGAAGGTCACCAGCTCGGCGATCTCCGGCAGATCCAGGGCCGGATCCGCCTCGATCCTTGCCAGCGCCTCCTCCAGACGCAGCCCTTCCCGGAAGAGTAGCCGGTAGGCCCCTCGGATGGCCTGCTGGGCGGCAAGCGACAGGCCCGCCCGCCGCAGTCCGCGGCTGTTGAGGCCATGCAGTCGGGCGCGGTTGCCGGCCACGGTGACGTAGGGCGCGACGTCCTGGGTGACCACGGCGCCCCCGCCGAGCATGGCGTTGCGGCCGATGCGCACGAACTGGTGCACACCGCAGACCGCGGAGATGTAGGCCTGGTCGCCGACGTGCACGTGGCCGGCGAGCTGGCTGCCGTTGGCGATGGTCACGCGGCTGCCGAGATCGCCGTCGTGGCCGAGGTGGGTGTAGGCCATGAACAGATTGTCGTCGCCGATGCGGGTCACCCCCCGATCCTTCGGCGTGCCGCGATGGACGGTGACGAATTCGCGGAAGACGTTGCGCGCGCCGATCTCGAGGCGCGTCGGCTCGCCGGCGTAGCCGGTGTCCTGGGGCGGCAGGCCCAGCACGGCGTGGGCGGCAAGGCGGTTGCCCGGGCCAAGGGTGGCGGGCCCCTCGAGCACGGCGTGGGGGCCCACCTCGCAGCCGTCGCCCAGCGTGACGCCGGCGCCGATCACCGCATAGGCGCCGACCCGGACATTCCGGCCGAGGCGGGCCTCCGGGTCGATGACGGCGGTGTCGTGAATCATGCGGGCTCCTTGCGGAAGCGCGGGCCGGCGAATGGCGGTGACCCGGTGAGATATGCGGACCAGTCCAGTAGCATAATGAACCGGCCCCGGCGGGGCATCCCCGCGCCTCCCCCTGGCGGCGGATGCCGGACCGCGGGCATCGTGCCCATTCATGCTCCAGCGCGGGAAGTGAACCTGATGCCGGCCGGCTTCGTCCATCTGCATCTGCACACCGAGTTCTCCCTGATCGACGGCATCGTCCGCGTCAAGCCGCTGGTGCAGGCGGCAGCATCGTCGGGCATGCCCGCGGTGGCAGTCACCGACCAGGGCAACCTGTTCGGGATGGTGAAATTCTACCGGGCGGCACTGGCCGCCGGCGTCAAGCCGCTGATCGGCGCGGACCTGCGCATCGCCGCCCCCGAGGGGAAAGGCCATGACGTCATGACCTTCCTCTGCATGGACGACACCGGCTACGGCTCGCTGACGCGGCTGATCACCGCGAGCTACCTGGAGGGGCAGGGCAGCGAGGGCCTGCCGGTGGTGCAGCGGGCATGGCTGGAGCAATGGCATGAGGGCCTGATCGCGCTCTCCGGTGCCGCCCGCGGTGACGTCGGTCGGGCGCTGGTGGCCGGGCAGGAGTCCCTCGCCCGGGAGCGGCTCGACTGGTGGACCGCGCTCCTCGGGGACCGCTACTACCTGGAGCTGCAGCGTACCGGCCGGCCGGGGGACGAGGACCAGGTACACGGCGCCGTGGCCCTGGCCGCCGCGGCGGACGTGCCGGTGGTGGCCACCAACGACGTGCGCTTCCTGCAGCGCGAGGACTTCGAGGCTCACGAGGCGCGGGTCTGCATCCACGAGGGGCGGGTGCTGCACGATGAGCGGCGGCCGCGCCGCTACAGCGAGGAGCAGTATCTGCGCGGTCCCGAAGAGATGGCAGAGCTGTTCGCCGACATCCCGGAGTCGCTCGAGAACACCCTCGCCATCGCGCAGCGCTGCAATCTGTCGCTCACCCTCGGCCAGAACGTGCTGCCGGACTTCCCCGTGCCGGCCGGCATGGGCATCGATGACTACCTGCGCACCGAGGCCGAGGCCGGGCTGGAGCGCCGGCTGGCGCGCATCATTCCGGCGGATGCCGAGGACCCGGAGGGCACGCGCCGCTACTATCGCGAGCGTCTGGAGCGCGAGCTCGGCGTCATCAGCCAGATGGGCTTTCCGGGCTACTTCCTGATCGTCGCCGACTTCATCCGCTGGGCGAAGCAGCAGGACATCCCGGTGGGCCCGGGGCGGGGCTCGGGCGCGGGCTCGCTCGTCGCCTATGCGCTGGATATTACCGACCTGGATCCGCTGCGTTACGACCTTCTGTTCGAGCGTTTTCTTAACCCTGAGCGGGTGTCGATGCCCGACTTCGATGTCGACTTCTGCATGGAGAAGCGCGACCGGGTGATCGACTACGTGGCCGATCGCTACGGCCGCGAGAAGGTCTCGCAGATCGCGACCCACGGCACCATGGCCGCCCGCGCGGTGGTGCGTGATGTCGGCCGCGTGCTCGGCCACGCCTACGGTTACGTGGACCGTATTGCCAAGCTCATACCCTTCGAGCTCGGCATGACCCTGGAGAAGGCGCTGGCCCAGGAGGAGGATCTGCGCGCCCTCTACGACGGCGACGAGGAGGTGCGCACGCTGCTCGACCTCGCGCGGCGGCTGGAGGGCCTCTCGCGCAACGTGGGCAAGCACGCCGGCGGTGTCGTCATCGCGCCCTCGGACCTCACCGACTTCGCGCCGCTCTACTGCGAGCCGGGCGGCGGAGGCCTCGCCACGCAGTTCGACAAGGACGACGTCGAGGCAGTGGGTCTGGTGAAGTTCGACTTCCTCGGCCTGCGCACGCTCACCATCATCGACTGGACCGTGCGCGCCGTGAACGCCATCCGCGCGGGACGCGGCGAGTCGGCCCTGGACATTGGCGACATCCCGCTGGACGACCCCGGCACCTTCGAGCTGCTGAAGGACTGCCAGACCACCGCCGTCTTCCAGCTCGAGTCCCGCGGCATGAAGGATCTGATCCGACGCCTGCGGCCCGACAGCTTCGAGGACATCATCGCCCTGGTGGCGCTGTTCCGCCCGGGGCCGCTGCAGTCCGGCATGGTGGACGACTTCATCGACCGCAAGCACGGCCGCAAGCCCGTCGCCTACCCGACTCCGGAGCTCCATCACGACGCCCTGCGCCCGATCCTCAAGCCCACCTACGGCGTCATCCTCTACCAGGAGCAGGTGATGCAGATCGCCCAGGCGGTGGGCGGCTACAGCCTCGGTGGCGCCGACCTGCTGCGTCGGGCCATGGGCAAGAAGAAGCCCGAGGAGATGGCCAAGCAGCGCCAGATCTTCCTCCAGGGCGCCACGGCCCAGGGCCTGCAGCCGGCCCACGCGGAAGGCCTCTTCGACCTGATGGAGACCTTCGCCGGCTACGGCTTCAACAAGTCCCACTCCGCCGCCTACGCACTGCTGTCCTACCAGACCGCCTGGCTCAAGCGGCACTATCCGGCGGCGTTCATGGCCGCGGTGCTGTCCTCGGACATGGACAACACCGACAAGGTGGTGACCCTCATCGACGAGTGCCGGAGCATGGCGCTCGCCGTGGAGCCGCCGGATGTCAACCGCTCGGCCTGGATGTTCCAGGCCCGGGACGAGCGCACCATCGTCTACGGCCTGGGCGCGGTGAAGGGCGTCGGCCATGCCGCCATCGAGGCGGTGGTGGAGGCGCGGGACGCGGGCGGGCCGTTCGCCGATCTGTTCGACCTCTGCCGGCGCATCGACCTGCGCCGCGCCAATCGCCGCGTGCTCGAGGCGCTGATCCGCTCCGGCAGCCTGGACAGCCTCACCCCCAACCGGGCCAGCGCCATGGCGTGGCTCGGGCGGGCCCTGCAGGCCGCCGAGCAGCAGACGCGCAACCGCCAGCTCGGCCAGGACGACATGTTCGGCCTCGGCAGCGCGGCGGCGGAGGCGGATACCGGCAGCGATCTGGCGAGCGTGGCGGAATGGCCCGAGCAGGAGCGGCTCGCGGCGGAAAAGGACACCCTTGGCCTCTATCTCACCGGGCACCCCATCGAGGAGCACGAGGCGGAGCTCGGCGCCATCGTCAGCTGCCGCCTCAAGCAGGCCGCCGCCGGCGCCGGCGGCACGGCGGTGGCGGGCGAGGGCAACGGCCACGGCCGCCGGCGCGAGGGCGAGCGGCGGGTGGTGGTGGCGGGCCTCGTGGTCGCCCTGCGCGCCCGCCTGACCCAGAGCGGCAAGCGCCTCGGCTTTCTCACCCTGGACGACCGCACGGCGCGCCTGGAGGTGATCCTGTTCGGCGACGCCTACCAGCGCTACCGCCACCTGCTGGCCAAGGACCGCCTGCTGGTGGTGGAGGGCGATCTCGGCTACGACGAGTTCAGCGACGGCTACCGGGTGTCCGCCGAGCGCGTGCTGGACATGACCGAGGCCCGCGAGGCCTTTGCCCGGCGCCTGGTGATCGGCGTCGACGCCGCGCGCGCCGGCAACGGCTTCGTGCCGGCCCTGCGCGAGGCCCTCACCGAGTACCGCGAGGGCCACTGCCCGGTGTGGATCGACTACCACGGCGAGGGCGCCGAGGCCCGCCTGCGCCTCGGGGACGACTGGCGCGTGCGCCCCACCGACGACCTCGTCCGCCGCCTCGAGTCCCTCGTCGCCCCCGGCGCCGTGCGCCTCGACTACTCCTAGCGGCAGAGCGGTGGACAGTCGCAAAGGCGCAAAGGACACGAAGGAAGTCGCCAAGGAATGGAGATGAGGGCGAGGCCCGCCACCCTAGTTGGGTGTCCGCGCCCTGTATGAACATCTTGGCGCCTTCGGTCTTTGCGCCCTTTGCGTCTTCGCGGTTCGTCTGCAATTCGCGACGTCCCGGTAACGCGTTGGCGGTGTTATGATCCCGGGCTTTGCGCCGGAGCGGGCTGCGGATGGCGACGATGAATCTCAACTTCCTGGACTTCGAGCGGCCGATCGCGGAGCTGGAGGCCAAGATCGAGGAGCTCCGCTACGTCGGCGATGACGCCGACGTCAACATCAGCGAGGAGATCGCCCGGCTGCAGGCCAAGAGCCGGCAGCTCACCGAGCAGATCTTCGGCAGCCTCACGCCGTGGCAGGTCGCCCAGCTCGCCCGCCATCCCCAGCGCCCCTACACCCAGGACTACATCGACGCGCTCCTCACCGACTTCGAGGAGCTCCACGGTGACCGCACCTTTGCCGACGACCCGGCCATCGTCGGCGGCATCGGCCGGCTGGACGGCCGGTCGGTGGTGGTGATCGGCCACCAGAAGGGCCGCGACACCCGCGAGAAGATCCGCCGCAACTTCGGCATGCCGCGCCCCGAGGGCTATCGCAAGGCCCTGCGGCTGATGGAGATGGCCGAGCGCTTCAGCCTGCCGGTGATCACCTTCATCGACACCCCCGGTGCCTATCCCGGCGTCGGCGCCGAGGAGCGCGGCCAGAGCGAGGCCATCGCCCGCAATCTCAAGGTCATGGCGCGGCTGCGCACGCCGGTGATCTGCACCGTGATCGGCGAGGGCGGCTCCGGCGGGGCGCTCGCCATCGGCGTCGGTGACCGGCTGCTGATGCTCCAGTACAGCACCTATTCGGTGATCTCTCCCGAGGGCTGCGCCTCCATTCTCTGGAAGAGCGCCGAGCGCGCTGCGGACGCCGCCGAGGCCATGGGCATCACCGCCACCCGGCTGAAGGAGCTGGCGCTGGTGGACCAGCTGATCCCGGAGCCCCTCGGCGGCGCGCACCGGGACCGGGAGGCCACCGTCGAGCGGGTGCGCACGGCGCTGCTGGAGCAGCTGGAGCCGCTGCAGCGCACGGATATCGATACCCTCCTGGAGGAGCGCTACCAGCGCCTCATGGGCCTCGGCCACTTCCGGGAGTAGCCCGGCCGCGCGCCTCATGCCCTCGCTCACACCCGCCGATCTGCGCGCCGCGCTGCCCGCCGGGCTCGGGTCGCTGGCGGTGGCGTTCAGCGGCGGCCGCGACTCCCACGTGCTGCTGCATCTGGCCGTCGCCGCCGGCCTGCGCGTGCGCGCGCTCCACGTCCATCACGGGCTGCAGGCGCAGGCGGATGCCTGGGCCAGGCACTGCGAGACCGTCGCCGGCGACCTGGGCGTGCCGCTGACGGTGCTGCCGGTACGGGTGGTCCCGGCCGGGGAGGGCCTCGAAGCGGCGGCCCGCGCGGCCCGCTACCGGGCACTGGCCCGGGCGCTGGCGGTCGGTGAGCACCTCGCCACCGCGCATCATGCCGACGATCAGGCCGAGACCCTCCTGCTGCGCGTCCTCCGTGGCACCGGACCGGACGGTCTGGCAGGCATCCAGCCGCAGCGCGCGCTTGGGGCCGGCACCCTGCTGCGGCCGCTGCTGGCCGTGCCGCGGTCCGCCATCGCCGCCTATGCCGACGCCAGGGCGCTGGCGTGGATCGAGGACCCGGCGAACCGGGACCCGCGGCACGATCGCAGCTGGCTGCGCCACCGCATCATGCCCGAGCTCGCGGGGCGCTGGTCGGATGTGCCGCAGCGGCTGGCGCGCCTGGCCCGGGAGTCTGCCGAGGCCCGCGCCCTGCGCGACGGGCTGCTGGACGAGGTGCTCCGGGGCATGGCCGGCGAGCCCCCGGGGCCGCTGCCGGTGGCAGCCCTCGCCGCGCGCCCGGAGCGCGAGGTCCGGGCGCTGGTGCGGCGGTGGCTTGCCCGGGACGGCCGGCGGCCGCCGCCGGCGGCGCGGCTTGCCGACGGCCTCGCCGCGCTGCTCGGCGCCGCCGCGGATCGTGCGCCGGAGCTGGTCTGGGCCGACGGCCGCGTCGGCCGCCATGCCGGCGAGCTCTACCGCCTGCCGCTGGACTGGCCGGTACCGACGCCGCGCCCCGTGGCGCCCCCACCGGCAACGAGCGTCTGGGACGGTGTGGGGGGTATCCGGTGGCGCTCCGTGACCGGCGCGGGGCTCGAGCCCGCGCGGCTGCCGGGCGAGCTGCTGGCGCGTCCGCCCGCCGCCGGCGATCGCTTCCAGCCCCCAGGGCGGAAGCGCCGTGCCCTCAAGCACTGGCTGCGGGAGGCGGGGGTGCCGCTGTGGTGGCGCGCGCGGCTGCCGGTTATCCTCACTGCGGAGGGTGAGCTCATCGCCGTTGCCGGACTGGCGGTGGCCGAGGGCTGGCAGGCGGGCCCCGGCAGTGCCGGCTGGTGGCCCGACTGGCAGCCGCAGCCGCCGCAACCGGCGGGCGATGCGGCGGTTTTGCGGCGGTCCCCCGGGCGCCCGTGACGGCGGCCTCGCGTTGTACCGGGGTGGGGGTTCTGCTACCTTCTGCGGCCATTCCGGGCGGGTCTTCACGCACCCGCCCCACCCTCATTGAGCCGGCGGAACCATGACGCGATTCATCTTCATCACCGGCGGTGTCGTGTCCTCCCTGGGCAAAGGCATCGCCGCCGCCTCGTTGGGCAGCATCCTGCAGGCCCGCGGGCTGACCGTGACCATGGTCAAGCTCGACCCCTACATCAACGTCGATCCGGGCACCATGAGCCCGTTCCAGCACGGCGAGGTGTTCGTCACCGACGACGGCGCCGAGACCGACCTCGATCTCGGCCACTACGAGCGGTTCGTGCGCACCCGCATGACCCGCAACAACAACTACACCACCGGCCGCATCTACGAGAACGTCATCCGCAAGGAACGCCGCGGCGACTACCTCGGCGGGACGGTGCAGGTCATCCCCCACATCACCGACGAGATCAAGCGCTGCATCGAGCAGGGCGCCGGCACCGCGGACGTGGCGCTGATCGAGATCGGCGGCACCGTGGGCGACATCGAATCGCTGCCGTTCCTCGAGGCCATCCGCCAGATGGGCACGGAGCTCGGCCGCAACCGCTGCCTGTTCGTGCACCTGACCCTGGTGCCCTTCATCGGCGCCGCCGGCGAGATGAAGACCAAGCCCACGCAGCACTCCGTCAAGGAGCTGCGCTCCATCGGCATCCAGCCGGACATCCTGGTCTGCCGGGCGAGCCAGCCCATCCCGGAGGACGAGCGGCGCAAGATCGCGCTCTTCACCAACGTCGAGCCGCGCGCCGTGATCTCCGCCCTGGATGTCGACAATATCTACAAGGTCCCGGAGATGCTGCACCAGCAGTCGCTGGACAACATCGTGGCGGAGAAGCTCGGCATGGAGCTGCCGCCGGCGAGCCTGGCCGACTGGCACCGGGTGGTGGAGGCGATGGAGCACCCCGAGGGCGAGGTGACCATCGCCATGGTCGGCAAGTACGTCAATCTGGCGGACGCCTACATGTCCCTGAACGAGGCGCTGCGCCACGCCGGTATCCAGGCGCGGCGCCGGATCGCGATCCGCTACGTGGATTCCGAGGAGATCGAGCGCGACGGCCCCGGCATGCTTGCCGACGTCGATGCCATCCTGGTGCCGGGCGGGTTCGGCGAGCGCGGCATCGAGGGCAAGATCGCCGCCGCGGGCTTTGCGCGCGAGCAGGGTATTCCCTACCTCGGCATCTGCCTCGGCCTGCAGGTGGCCGTCATTGAGTTCGCGCGCAACGTCGCCGGGCTGCAGGGGGCGCACAGTACCGAGTTCGTCACCCACCCGCAGCATCCCGTGATCGGCCTGATCACCGAGTGGATGAACGAGGAGGGGCTGACGGAATACCGCGACGCCACCTCCGACCTCGGCGGCACCATGCGCCTGGGCGCCCAGTCTGCCCATCTCGTGCGTGGCAGCCGCTTTCACGAGGTCTACGGCAAGGACGTCATCCGCGAGCGCCACCGCCATCGCTTCGAGTTCAACAACCGCTACGAGCAGGTTCTCGCCGACGCCGGGCTCGGCATCTCCGGCTGGTCCCGGGACAGTCACCTGGTCGAGACGGTGGAGCTGCCGGACCATCCCTGGTTCCTCGCCTGTCAGTTCCATCCGGAATTCACCTCCACGCCGCGGGACGGGCATCCGCTGTTCACGGGCTTCGTGCGTGCCGCCTCGCGGCGGCGCGAGGCGGCACGCAGCGACGGCCGCGAGGCGACGGCCGGGTCGGGAGGCTGAGCCGTGACGGTGACACTCGCCGGTCGCCCGGTGGGCCTGGAGCATCCGCTGGCCCTCATTGCCGGACCCTGCGTGGTGGAGTCCGCGGAGCTCACCCTGGAGATCGCCGGTGAGCTGCGGGAGATCGCCCGGGCGCTGGACATCCCCTTCGTGTTCAAGGCCTCCTATGACAAGGCCAACCGCTCCTCGGCGGCGAGCTTCCGGGGGCCGGGCCTGGAGGCGGGGCTGAAGGTGCTCGAGCGGGTCCGCCAGGAGCTGGCACTGCCAGTGGTCACGGACGTGCACGAGTACACGCCTCTGGACGAGGTGGCGTCGGTGGTGGACGTCCTGCAGACACCGGCCTTCCTGTGCCGCCAGACGGATTTCATCCAGGCGGTGGCCCGCTGCGGGCTGCCGGTGAATATCAAGAAGGGCCAGTTCCTCGCGCCCTGGGACATGGCCAACGTCGTCGACAAGGCCCGCGCCACCGGCAACCACCAGATACTGGTCTGCGAGCGCGGGGTGTCCTTCGGCTACAACAATCTCGTCTCCGACATGCGCGCCCTCGCCGTGATGCGCGAGACCGGGGCCCCGGTGATATTCGACGCCACGCATTCCGTGCAGCTGCCGGGTGGGCAGGGGCATGCCTCCGGGGGGCAGCGCGAGTTCATTCCGGTGCTCGCCCGGGCCGCAGTGGCGAGCGGCATCGCGGGCCTGTTCATGGAGACGCACCCGCGGCCGCACGAGGCGCTTTCCGACGGTCCCAACGCCTGGCCGCTCGGGCACATGCGCGAGCTGCTGGAGACCCTACTCGAACTGGACGCGGTGGTTCGGCGCCGGGGGCTCGCTGAGCAGCAACTCGGCGGCTGACGCCGTGCGGACAACAACGAGGAAGCAAGTCATGGCCCGTATCGAGCACATCGTCGCCCGCGAAATCCTGGATTCCCGCGGCAACCCTACGGTGGAGGCAGACGTCAGCCTGGCCGGGGGCGGCTTCGGTCGCGCCGCCGTGCCCTCGGGCGCCTCCACCGGCGCCCGCGAGGCGGTGGAGCTGCGCGACGGCGATGCCGCACGCTATCTCGGCAAGGGCGTGCTGGCCGCGGTCGAGAACGTCAACACCGTCATCCGCGACGCGCTCACCGGCATGGACGCGGACGACCAGCGCCGCATCGACGAGCGCCTGATCGAGCTGGATGGCACCGACAACAAGAGCCGCCTGGGGGCCAATGCCCTGCTGGCCGCCTCCCTGGCGGTGGCCCACGCGGCGGCGAACGCCGCCGGCCGGCCCCTGTTCCGCCAGCTGTGCCCCCAGGGGGAGTGCGTGCTGCCGGTGCCGATGATGAACATCCTCAACGGTGGCGCCCACGCCAGCAACAGCGTGGACATCCAGGAGTTCATGGTGATGCCGGTGGGCTTCCAGCGCTTCAGCGAGGCGCTGCGCTGCGGCACCGAGATCTTCCATGCGCTGAAGCGCGTGCTCGCGGCCCGCGGCCTGTCCACGGCCGTCGGCGACGAGGGCGGCTTTGCGCCGGATCTGCCCTCCAACGAGGCGGCCATTGAGGTCATTCTCGAGGCGGTGGAGAAGGCCGGCTACCGGCCCGGCGAGCAGGTCTGGCTGGCGCTGGACGCGGCGAGCTCGGAGTTCTACGACGGTGGCCGCTACCGGCTCGCCTCCGAGGGCCGCGAGTTCGACGCCGCCGGCTTCGTCGAGGTGCTGCGGGACTGGGTGGGGCGCTATCCCATCGTCTCCATCGAGGACGGCATGGCCGAGGACGACTGGGATGGCTGGCGCCAGCTCACCGAGGCCGTGGGCGATCGTGTCCAGCTGGTGGGGGACGATCTCTTCGTCACCAACACCGCCATCCTGCGCGAGGGGATCGACCGCGGCATCGCCAACGCCATCCTCATCAAGTTCAACCAGATCGGCACGCTGACCGAGACGCTGGACGCCATCGCCATGGCGGACGCGGCGGGCTACGCTGCCGTGGTCTCCCATCGCTCCGGCGAGACCGAGGACACCACCATCGCCGACCTCGCCGTCGCCAGCACCGCCACCCAGATCAAGACCGGCTCGCTCTGCCGCTCCGATCGCGTCGCCAAATACAATCAGCTGCTGCGCATCGAGCAGCTCCTGGGGGACGCGGCCCGCTACGCCGGGCGCGACGCCTTCACCAGCCTCCGCGAATTCGGCCCGGGCCGCTGACCATGCGGATGCTCGCCGCCGCCCTGCTGCTCGCGCTGCTGGTGCTCCAGGGGCGTCTGTGGTTCGGCGACGGCAGCATCCCCTCGGGCTGGCGCCTGTCCCGGGAGGTGGCCGAGCAGCAGGCGGAGAACGCCGCCCTGGAGGAGCGCAACCGGGCCCTGGCCGCCGACGTTGCCGACCTCAAGAGCGGCCTGGAGGCGGTGGAGGAGCGGGCCCGGCGCGAGCTCGGGATGATCGGCGAGGCGGAGCGCTTCTACCAGGTCGTGGAGCAGGATGCTCGCTGAGCGCTCGCGCCACGCCCCCTTGCACCGGCTCGATCGCCTGGCCGGCTTTCGCCGCCCCATCGGTGTGAGCGATGCGGGCTAGGGCGCTGTGGGCGGTGGTGGCCGCCGCCGGTGGCGGCGAGCGCTTCGGCAGCGATCTGCCGAAGCAGTATCAGGTGCTGCACGGGCGCAGCGTGCTTGGCTGGTCGCTGCAGGCGGTGCGGGGAGCGGCGCCGCTGCAGGGGCTGGCTCTGGTGCTGGCGCCGGGTGACGAGCACTGGCGTGCCCTCGACGAGCCTGCGCTTGCCGGGGTGATCGCCTGCCGGGGCGGGACCACGCGGCAGGCCTCGGTGGCGAACGGGCTCGCCGCCCTGGGCGAGGCGGGCGCCGGAACGGACGACCTGGTGCTGGTGCACGATGCGGCGAGGCCCTGCGTGCGGACCGCGGACATCCGCCGCCTGATCGAACGCGCCGGCGATTCGCCGGACGGCGGGCTTTTGGCCGCGCCCGTGCGCGACACGCTCAAGCGCGCGGCGGGCGAGCAGGTGCAGGCCACGGTGCCCCGCGGGGGCCTGTGGCAGGCCTTCACGCCGCAGCTCTTCCCCTTCGACAGACTCCGGCGTGCCCTCGCTGCGGCAGCGGAGCAGCCGGTCACCGACGAGGCCGAGGCGATGGAGCGGGCCGGGGCCAGGCCCCGGCTGGTGGAAGGGGCCGTGGACAACATCAAGCTCACCTATGCCAGCGATCTCGCCCTGGCGGCGGCGATTCTTGCGGCCCGCGAGGCCGGGGCAGAGGAGGCGCCGTGATCAGGGTGGGTCAGGGCGTCGACGCCCATCGTTTCGCCGCGGACCGACGGCTGGTGCTCGGTGGGGTGACCATTCCCTACGAGCTCGGCCTCGCCGCCCACTCCGACGGCGACTGCGTCATGCACGCCGTCACCGACGCGCTGCTCGGCGCCATCGGGGCAGGTGACATCGGTCAGCACTTCCCGGATACCGACCCCGCCTATGCCGGGGTGGACAGCCGGCGTCTGCTGCGGGCGGCGGTGGCGCTTGCCCGCGAACGGGGCTGGGCCACGGTGAACATGGACGCCACCATCATCGCCCAGCGCCCGCGGCTCGCGGACCACCTGCCCGCCATGCGCGATTGCTTCGCCGCGGACCTCGGCATCGAGGCGGAGGCGGTGAACCTCAAGGCCACCACCACGGAGCAGATGGGCTTCACCGGTCGCGGCGAGGGGATCGCGGCCATGGCGGTGGTGCTGGTCGCCCGCACGGACGCTCCGTGACCGGCCCTCCGGCGGCGCGGCTGCTGCCCTGCGCACGGCCTCCGGCCCACGGGGCAGCCCTTGGTACCGCGCGGTTGCGCAGCCAGCCGGCGGACTTCCGGGTCCGCGAGCGGCTCGGCTTCGAGGCCGACGGTGAGGGGCCGCACCTGCTGCTGCGGATCCGCAAGACGGGTCTGACCACGGACGAGGCCATCCGCGCTATCGCCGCGGCCTGGGCGGTGCCGGCGCGGGACATCGGCCATGCCGGGCGCAAGGACCGCGATGCGGTCACCGAGCAGTGGCTGACGGTGCCCTGGCCCCTCGCCGGCGCGCTGCCCGCTCCAGGGCGGCTGGCGGGTGGCCTCGAGCTGCTCGAGGCCGCCCGGCACCGGCGCAAGCTGCGGGTGGGGGCCCTCACCGGCAACGCGTTCCGCCTCGTGCTGCGCGAGGTGGCAGCCGCACCGGCTGCCGTCGACCGGCGCCTCGCTCGCCTGGTCCGGTACGGCGTCCCGAACTACTTCGGCCCGCAGCGCTTCGGCCGCGGCGGCGCCAACGTGGACAAGGCCCTGGCCTGGATGCAGGACCGCCTGCGGGTGCGCGGCCGCGGCCAGCAGGGCCTGCTGCTCTCCGCGGCGCGGTCGGAGTGCTTCAACCGGGTGCTGGCTGCCCGTGTGGGGGAGGGCAGCTGGGACCGCGCCGGACCGGATGACCTGATGGTGCTGGACGGCCGCGGCAGCCTGTTCGCCGCGGCGGACGAGGCGCCGGCAGCGCTTGCCAGGCGCACGGCACGCCTCGAGATCCACCCCACCGGCCCGCTGCCCGGCAGCGCCGGCCCGGCCCCGGGCCCCGCCGTCGCCAGGCAGGAATCCGAGGCCCTCCGCGGTCTGGAGCCCCTCGTCGACGGCCTCCAACGCCGCCAGGTCACCGCCGCCCGCCGCAGCCTGCGCCTGCGGGTCGAACGCCTCGCCTGGCACTGGCCCGAACCGCACACCCTGGTGCTCGAGTTCGGGCTAACGGCGGGGGGATACGCGACGAGCGTCGCTGCGGAGCTCTTCGAGCTCTGAGTGGCAAGTCGCAAGTTACAAGTTACAAGTTACAAGTGCGGCTGTGGGCGGGGCGCGTCGAACAGGCACATCCGGCCCTTGCAACTTGAAACTTGTTACTTGCCACTGCTGCTGGGCCGGCCGTCTCACGGCCGGCCCAGCAGCACGTACACCGCGCCAGTGCCCCCGTCGACAGGTCGCGCCGAGCAGAAGGCGAGGACGTCCTCGCGCTGGCGGAGCCAGCGGTCGACCTTGTGCTTGAGCACAGGGCCGGTGTTGGGGGAGCGGCGGCCCTTGCCGTGGATGACGCGGACGCAGTGCAGCCGGCGATCGCGGCAGTCGTTGAGGAAGTCGGCGAGTAGCCGTTTGGCGGGGTCCACCGTGAGGCCGTGCAGGTCCACCTCGGCCATGACGCTGTAGTGTCCGCGGCGGAGCTTGCGCAGGGTGCGCCGCTGCACGCCCGGGCGGGCGTAGGCGATGGCCTCGCCGAGCTCGGCGCCGAGGCCGTGGTCCGCGCTGGGCTCCAGCAGCTCCCGGAGTACGGCGCGATCGTCGGCAAGGCGCTGTCCCGGCACCGGGGCGGGGCGCCGGCGGCCGGTGCTGGCCTGGGGCCGTCGGCGCAATGGCCGGACATCCTGCATGGCGGCGCGGAACAGGGCGCGGTCCGGATCGTCGTCGTGCATGGCTACCTCGCGGGCTCCATGGTAACGGACCGTGTGACGCCGTGCAGGGTTCGCGCCGCGGGCGTCTGTCAGGGCACTGGCAGATCGGTATAGTAGGGCGCGCCCGGGGCCGGAGAGAGGGATGATGCGGATACTGGTCAGCAATGACGATGGCTTCAGCGCTCCCGGCATCGGCGTGCTTGCCGAGGCCATGGCCCACCTCGGGGAGGTGGTCATCGTTGCGCCGGAGCGGGACCGCAGCGGCGCGAGCAACTCGCTGACGCTGGACGCGCCGATCCGGGTTCGCCGGGAGGGCGAGCGGGGCTACCGCGTGGAAGGCACCCCCACGGACTGCGTCCATCTCGCCATCACGGGACTGCTCGACCACGATCCTGACATGGTGATCTCGGGGATCAACTCGGGGGCCAATCTGGGTGACGACGTCCTCTACAGCGGCACCGTGGCGGCCGCCATGGAGGGGCGTTTCCTTGGTCTGCCGGCGGTGGCGGTGTCCCTGGCGAGCTTCGACCCGCAGCACTACGAGACCGCCGCCCGGGTGGCAACACTGCTGGTGGAGCGGCTGCGGGAGGACCCTCTGCCGGCGGACACCATACTTAACGTCAACGTGCCGGACCGGCCCTGGTCAGAGCTGGCCGGCTTCGAGGCCACCCGGCTCGGCCAGCGCCACCGGGCGGAGCCGGTGGTCCGCTCCGAGGACCCTCGCGGCCGGCCCATCTACTGGATCGGCCCGCCAGGGGTTGAGCAGGACGCCGGCCCGGGGACCGATTTCGATGCCATCAACCGTGGCTGCGTCTCGGTGACGCCGATCCAGGTGGACCTCACCCGCTATCGGGCCCTCGATCAGGTGGCGGGCTGGATACAGGGGCTCGGCTGATGAACCCGCGCAACGTCTCCGGCATTGGCATGACCTCCCAGCGCACCCGCGAGCGACTGGCCCGGCGCCTGGGTGATGCCGGCATACGGGATGCGCGGGTGCTCAACGTCATCCGTCACGTCCCGCGCCACCTGTTCGTGGACGAGGCCCTGGCCTCCCGTGCCTACGAGGACACGGCGCTGCCCATCGGCCACGGGCAGACCATCTCCCAGCCCTTCGTAGTGGCGCGCATGACGGAGCTGCTCATCGAGCACCGGCTGCCGCAGAAGGTGCTGGAGGTGGGGACCGGGTCCGGCTACCAGGCCGCCGTGCTGGCGGCGCTGGTGCCCCAGGTGTTCACCATCGAGCGCATGCGCGCCCTGCACGAGCGCAGCCGTCGCCTGTTCCGCGACCTGCGCCTGCACAACATTCGCCAGCGGCTGGGCGACGGCTACGCCGGCTGGCCCGCGGAGGCGCCGTTCGAGGGGGTCGTCCTCACCGCCGCGCCGGAGACGATCCCGCAGACGCTGTTCGAGCAGCTCGCCGAGGGCGGCCGTCTGGTGGCCCCGGTGGGGCCGCCGGGCGTCCAGGAGTTGCGGGTCTATGTGCGAACCGCCGACGGCGTGGAGCAGCGCGCGGTGGAGCGCGTGAGCTTCGTGCCCATGCGCGAGGGACTCGAGTGACGGCCGTATTCACCCCGCTCTATGACCGCGTGCTCCGCTGGTCCGGGCACCCGCGTGCCCCCTGGCTGCTGGGGGCGCTGAGCTTCGCCGAGTCCTCGTTCTTCCCGGTGCCGCCGGATGTGATGCTTGCGCCCATGAGCCTGGCGCGCCCGCGCCGGGCGCTCTGGCTGGCCACGCTCACGACCGTCAGCTCGGTGCTCGGGGGGCTGCTCGGCTACGCCATCGGAGTATTCGGGCTGGAGCTGGTGCTGCCGCTGATCGTGGAGCTGGGGCAGATCGAGGCCTACGAGGCCGCACGTGAGTGGTTCGCCGCCTGGGGCTTCTGGGTGGTGCTGGTGGCGGGCTTCTCGCCCATCCCCTACAAGCTCTTCACCATCGCCGCGGGCGCGATGGCGGTGCCGCTGCTCCCGTTCGTGCTGGCCTCCCTGCTCGGGCGCGGCGCGCGCTTCTATCTGGTGGCATCGCTGGTTGCCTGGGGCGGGCCGCGGCTGGAGCCCTGGCTGCGGCGCTACATGGAGCGTATCGGCTGGGCCTGCGTGGTGCTGCTCGCCGCCGCGCTGGTCTACACACGCCTGGCATGAGTCCCGTTTCGGGCCAGGCGCGCGGCGGCAAGGGCAGGCTCACCGTGCTGCCCGCGCTGCTGCTCCTGCTGCTGCTCGCCGGCTGCGCCGAGTTCGAATATGGCAGTCAGCTGCCCCGACGGGGCAGCGCCGGGCCGCCGCCGACGGTCTACGAGGTCCGCCGGGGCGACACCCTGTACTCCATCGCCTGGCGCCACGGCCTTGACTTTCGCCGCGTCGCGGCCTGGAACGGCATCGGCGCGCCGTACCGGATCTATCCCGGCGATCGGCTGCGGCTGCGACCGCCGCCAGGCGGCGGGCCGCGCGAGACGGCGAGCGGCAGCTCGAGTCGACGCCCGGAGAGCGCACCAGGCAGCCAGCGCCAACCCGAGTCCCGACCCGAGACCAGCAGCCGTGCGGCCTCGTCACCCGCGCCCGCGGGCACGGGAGAGGTGAGCTGGCGCTGGCCGCTGGAGGGCCGCATCGTCCGTGGCTATGACGCGAACAACGCCGGCAAGCGGGGTATCAGCATCGCCGGGGAGCCGGGCGCTACCGTGCGCGCCGCGGCCCCGGGGCGGGTCGTCTACAGCGGCAGCGGCCTGCGCGGCTATGGCAACCTCGTCATCGTCAAGCACAACGCCCGCTACCTCACCGCCTACGGCTACAACCGGGAGCTGCTGGTGGGCGAGGGCGACGACGTGGGCGCCGGCGATCCCATCGCCCGGCTCGGCAGCGGGCCGAACCGCGATGGCGAGCTCCACTTCGAGATCCGGCGCGACGGCGAGCCGGTGAACCCGGAGCGTTATCTGCCCCGTCGCTGACCGGCGACGCTGCGCCGTTGCGTTCGGTCGACGAGCGGGCATATATTGAACCCGAAACAAGAAAAACGGCCACGGGATCCGGCGGCCGGTGTTGCACGCCGGCCATGTGGCAGGGCCTTGCCCGACGGAGGCAGCATGGCGAAAAAGCAAGCGGTTCGGATGGCCTCAGACGTAGCGGCCGCGGAGCCCGATCTGCTCGAGGACGAGCTGATCCTCGAAGCCGACGACGGCGAGGCGGGGCGTATCGCCAGCGCCGAGCCCGAGCCTGAGCCCGCCGAGTCTGCCCGGCGCACCGAGAGCTACGAAAGCACCCTCGATGCCACCCAGCTCTATCTCAACGAGATCGGCTACTCGCCGCTGCTGAGCGCAGAGGAAGAGGTCTACTACGCCCGGAGGGCGCAAGCTGGCTGTGCCGCCTCGCGGCGGCGGATGATCGAGAGCAACCTGCGCCTGGTGGTGAAAATCGCCCGCCGCTACATGAACCGCGGCCTCGCCTTTCTCGACCTGATCGAGGAGGGCAACCTGGGCCTTATCCGGGCCGTGGAGAAATTCGACCCCGAGCGCGGCTTCCGCTTCTCCACCTACGCCACCTGGTGGATCCGGCAGACCATCGAGCGCGCGATCATGAACCAGACGCGCACGATCCGCCTGCCGATCCACGTGATCAAGGAAATCAACCAGTACCTGCGCACTGCCCGGCAGCTGGTGCAGCGTCTCGACCACGAGCCGACCGTGGAGGACATCGCCCGGGCCATGGACCGCCCGGTGGAGGATGTCCGCCGCATGATGGGCCTGAACGAGGGCGTCACGTCGGTGGACGTCCCCATCGGCAAGGATGCCGACCGCGTCCTGCTCGATGCGATCCCTGACGAGACCAACCCCGATCCCTTCTCCGCCCTGCAGGAGGAGGACGTGGTCGGCCATCTCGACCAGTGGCTCCAGGAGCTCTCCGAGAAACAGCGCGCCGTCGTCGTCCGCCGCTTCGGCCTCCACGGCCACGAGAAGGCGACCCTGGAGCAGGTGGGCAACGAGATCGGCGTCACCCGCGAACGCGTCCGCCAGATCCAGATCGACGCCCTGCGCCGGCTGCGGGAGGTGATGGAGCGGGCGGGATACTCGCAGGACACGGTATTCGGTTAGCGGGCGCGTGCGCGCGGTTCAAAGTTCAAGGTTCAAGGTTCAAAGACTTCTGCCGAATGTCAGTGCCTTGCATGAGCTCGCGGAGGGTGTCTTTGAACTTTCAACCTGAAACTTTGAACTCGAGCCTACGGCTCGCGCTTTGAACTTTGAACCTGAGACTTTGAACTCGCAGCGCTGATCGTGGAGCCGTCAGGACGGCTCCACGATCAGCGCTGCGACGACCTTCCGCCCCTCCGACATCAGGATGTTGTACGTCCGGCAGGCGGAGGCGGTGTCCATGACCTCGAGGCCGATGCCGCGGGAGATGAACGCGAGCATGAGCTCGCGTTGCGGGAACTGCTGGCGCTCTCCGGTGCCGAGCAGCACGACCTCCGGCTCGAGCTCCAGCGCGGTGTCCAGGTGGGATGCGGTAAGCTCCTCGAGGCGCTGGGGGGCCCACTCGCTGATCAGCGTATCCGGGCTCAGCACCAGGCTGGTGGTATAGACACCCTGATTCACCTGGATCCGGCCAGGGCCGTAGCTGCGAACCTGGTAGGCGCCCTCGCCGCTGTCCATGGTCATCTTCATGCCCGCACGATAGCGCCGGTCCGGACCGCGCGGCAACAGACTCGATTGACAGCGGCGGGGGTGCCCATTAGCTTTCGGGGTTTGTCGCCCGGGATGGGGAGCGGCCCCGAACGGCCGCGTCGGTGTGTGTCCCCGTCCTGGTGCCCCCGCGCCCGGCCCCGTGATCGCAAAACCTATGCAGAGGCCCGCCTTGAACGAGGAATTCCAGCGCATCAAGCGCCTGCCGCCCTATGTCTTCAATATCGTCAACGAGTTGAAGGCGGCGGCGCGAGCGCGGGGCGAGGATATCGTCGACTTCGGCATGGGCAATCCGGACCTGCCGACGCCGAAGCACATCGTGGACAAGCTGGTGGAGGCGGCGCAGCGCCCGGACACCCACCGCTACTCCATGTCGCGCGGCGTGCCGCGGCTGCGTCGGGCGATCACGCGCTGGTACCGGAGCCGCTACGACGTCGAGCTGGATCCGGAGAGCGAGGCGATCGTCACCATCGGCTCGAAGGAGGGGCTTGCCCACCTGGCGCTCGCCACCCTCGGCCCCGGCGACGCCGTGCTGGTGCCGAACCCCGCCTATCCGATCCATCCCTATGGGGTGGTGATCGCCGGTGCGGACATCCGCCACGTGCCGCTGGTGCCCGGGGGCGACTTCTTCGAGGAGCTGGAGAAGGCGATCAAGGACACCTGGCCGAAGCCGAAGATGCTGATCCTGAACTTCCCGGCCAACCCCACGGCGCAGTGCGTGGAGCTGGAGTTCTTCGAGCGGGTGGTGGCCATCTGCCGCGAGCACGGCATCTGGGTGGTGCACGACCTGGCCTACGCGGATCTGGTCTACGACGGCTACCGTGCGCCCTCCATCCTCGAGGTGCCGGGGGCGAAGGAGATCGCGGTCGAGTCGTTCTCCCTGTCCAAGAGTTACAGCATGCCCGGCTGGCGCGTGGGGTTCGTCTGCGGCAACGAGAAGCTCGTGGCCGCGCTGGCGCGGATGAAATCCTACCTCGACTACGGCATGTTCACGCCCATCCAGGTGGCCGCGATCCACGCCCTGGAGGGGCCGCAGGAGTGCGTCGAGGAGGTCCGGGATACCTACCGGGCGCGTCGCGACGTCCTCTGCGAAGGGCTCAATGCCGCCGGCTGGGCGGTGGCGAAGCCGAAGGCGACGATGTTCGTCTGGGCGCCGATTCCCGAGCCCTATCGCGAGATGGGCTCCCTCGAGTTCTCGAAGAAGCTGCTGCAGGATGCCAAGGTGGCGGCATCGCCCGGCATCGGCTTTGGCGAGTATGGTGACGATCACGTCCGCTTCGGCCTGATCGAGAACCAGCACCGTACCCGCCAGGCGATCCGCGGGATCAAGCAGATGCTGCGCCGGGACGGGCTGGGGCCCAGCTCCGTCGCCGGACTCGAGGTCGGCAATGAACAAGGGGGGTGAGAACTTGCAACCGGTGAAGGTGGGGCTGCTCGGCCTCGGTACGGTCGGCGGCGGCACGGTCAATCTGCTGGCGCGCAACGGGGACGAGATCACCCGTCGCGCCGGGCGTCCGGTGGAGGTGGTGCATGCGGCGGCACGCCACCCGGAGCGGCCGCGTACCTGCAGCACCGAGGGTATCCGGCTCACCAGCGACCCGTTCGAGGTCGTGGACGACCCGGAGACCGAGATCATCGTGGAGCTCATCGGCGGCGAGGGGCTGGCGAAGGAGCTCACGCTGCGCGCCATCGACCGGGGCAAGCACGTGGTCACGGCGAACAAGGCGCTCATCGCCCTCCATGGCAACGAGATCTTCGCCCGTGCCCGGGAGCGCGGCGTCACCATCGGTTTCGAGGCCGCCGTGGCCGGTGGCATTCCGATCATCAAGGCGGTGCGCGAGGGACTGGTCGGCAACCGCATCGAGTGGCTCGCCGGGATCATCAACGGCACCGCGAATTTCATCCTCACCGAGATGCTCTACGCCGGGCGCGAGTTCGGCGAGGTGCTCGCCGAGGCCCAGCGCCTCGGCTACGCGGAGGCGGATCCCACCTTCGACGTGGACGGTATCGACGCCGCGCATAAGCTCACCATTCTTGCCTCCATCGCCTTCGGGATCCCGCTCCAGTACGACAAGGTCTACTGCGAGGGCATCGGCCACGTGAGCCGGGAGGACGTCGAGTACGCCCGCGAGCTCGGCTTCCGGATCAAGCACCTGGGCATCTGCCGCCGCGACGAGGACGGCATCGGTCTGCGGGTGCACCCGACGCTGCTGCCGGAGCGCCAGCTCCTCGCCAACGTTGACGGCGTGATGAACGCGGTCATGGTCAAGGCCGACCCGGTGGGGCCGACGCTCTACTACGGCGCGGGCGCCGGTGCCGAGCCCACGGCCTCCGCCGTGGTCGCGGACCTGGTGGATGTGGTGCGGGAGTTCACCCTGGAGCCCGAGAACCGGGTGCCGTACCTGGCCTTCCAGTCCCACTCGCTCTCGGACGATCCGGTGCTGCCCATGGAGGCGGTGGAGACTGCCTACTATCTGCGCATGCTCGCCAAGGACCAGCCGGGCGTGCTGGCGGAGGTCACCCGCATCCTGGGCGACTCCGGCATCAGCATCGAGGCGATCATCCAGAAGCAGCCGGGGCCGGGGGCCGAGGACGTGCCCATCATCATCCTCACCCATCGGGTGCGGGAGTCGCAGATGAACCTCGCCTGCGAGCGGATCGAGGCGCTGGAGGCGATTCAGGGGCAGCTCACGCGCATGCGGGTCGAGACGCTGGCCTGACGGCCGCGCCGCCGCGACCGACCGCCCGGGGACCGCTCCATGATCATTAAGGAAACACGATGCCGTTCCGTGCGCGCTACACCGGCCTGATCAACAAGTACCACGACCGCCTGCCGCTGGCGGACGACGCGCGGGTGATCAGCCTCGGCGAGGGCAATACGCCCCTGATCCGGCTCAACAACATCCCGCGGGATCTCGGGCGGGACGTCGACCTGTACGTGAAGTTCGAGGGGCTCAACCCGACGGGGTCGTTCAAGGACCGGGGCATGACCGTGGCGGTGACCCAGGCGGTCTCCGCCGGCAGCCGCGCCATCATCTGCGCCTCCACCGGCAACACCTCCGCCTCCGCCGCGGCCTACGCCGCCCGCGCCGGCATCCGCGCCTTCGTGCTCATCCCCGACGGCAAGATCGCCATGGGCAAGCTCGCTCAGGCCATCATGCACGGCGCCGAGGTGCTGCAGATCCGCGGCAACTTCGATGCCGGCATGCGCATCGTGAAGGCCATGGCCGAGCAGGCACCGGTGACCATCGTCAATTCGGTCAACCCCTATCGGCTGCAGGGGCAGAAGACCGCCGCCTTCGAGATCGTCGAGGAGCTGGAGCGGGTGCCGGACTACCACTGTCTGCCCGTGGGCAATGCCGGCAACATCACCGCCCACTGGATCGGCTACAGCGAGCTGGCGCTCAGCCATGGCGATGCCGCCACCGCCGCCTGCAGCTTCTGCAGCGGCCGGTGCCGCTACAACTGCGGCATCGTCCGCGAGCGTCCGGTGATGGTGGGCTATCAGGCCAGCGGCGCGGCGCCGTTCCTGCGCAACGCCATGGTGGACGACCCGGAGACCGTGGCCACCGCCATCCGCATCGGCCACCCGCAGAGCTGGGACTACGCCTGGGCGGCGAGCCGCGAGTCCGGCGGCTGGTTCGACGAGTTCCCGGACGAGGCCATTCTCGAGGCCCAGTACCAGCTCGCCGCCCGCGAGGGCGTGTTCTGCGAGCCCGCCTCCGCGGCCTCGGTCGCGGGCGCCATGCGGGACATCCGCAGCGGCCGCATCCCGGAGGGCAGCACGGTGGTCTGCACGCTCACCGGCCACGGCCTGAAGGACCCGGACGTGGCCCAGCGCCATGCCGAGGCCGCCGTGACCACGGTGGATGCCACCAGCGAGGCCGTGCGCGACGCGATCCTCGGCAAGCTCGACTGAGCGATGGCGCGGCCGCGGCTGACGCTGCTCGCCCCCGGCCTGCTCGGGCCGGTTCCGGACACCCTGCGCGACGCCGTCGGCGATCTCGGCCCGCTGCCGGGCCTGACCCGCCTGCTGGCGCGGGCGAGGCGGACGCGGCAGGCCGGCGACGATGCCGAATCCCTGCTGCAGGCGGCCACCGGCGGCGAATGGGCGCCCGGGGGTGTCGCCCGCGCGGCGCTGCCCGGGGCCGCCGAGGCGCCGCTGTGGTACCGTGCGGCGCCCGTCCACCTGCGCGCTGATCGAGACCGTCTGCTGCTGTTCGCCGGCGCCGGGCTGTATCCCGCGCCCGAGGCGGCGGAGGCGCTGGCCGCGGCCTTCAACGGCCTGTTCGCCGAGGACGGGCTGCAGCTGGTCACTGCCGATGACAACTGGCTCCTGGCCGCGGAGCGGGCGCCCGGGCCGGATCTGCCGCCGCTCGCCGAGGTGGCCGGCCGCTATCTGGATGCCTGGCTCCCGACCGGCGAGTCGTCACGGCCGTGGCGACGGCTGCTGAACGAGGTACAGATGCTCTTCCACGACCACCCCGTGAACCGCCAGCGCGAGGCCGCCGGCCTGCCCGCGGTCAACGGGCTCTGGTTCTGGGGGGGCGGTCCGGTGGCCACGCAGGCGCCGGCACTGGCCGGCTACCACGGCAGCCATCCGGTGCTCCGCGGTCTCGCGGCGCTGGCCGAAGTGCCCGCCGACCCGCTGCCGGATGGCGTGGCCGCGCTGCCTGCGGACGGCGACCGGCTGGTGCTGGTGGACGATGCGGAGTCGGCGCTGCTGGGTGGTGATGCCGGAGACTGGCTGAGCGCCATCGGCCGCTTCGAGACGGCCTTCGCCGCACCGCTGATGGGCGAGGCGGCCGGGCGCTGGGGGGCGGTGGATGTGCTCCCGGGGGACGGCTGGCGCTACCGGCTGGATGCCGCCAGTCGCTGGCGGCTATGGCGGCGGCGGCGATCCCTGCGGGATCGGGTGCAGCGGACATGAACGCGAGCCGTCGGCAAATCCGCCGCCGCGAGGTCGATCACGACGCGGCCGCCAGGCTGCCGCAGGACTGGCACCCGGTTCTGCGGCGCGTGTATGCGGCGCGGCGTGTCTCGGCGGCGGCGGAGGTGAGCTATGGCCTCGACGGGCTGCCGGCGCCGGACGGCCTGGGCGGCATGGCCACGGCCGCGGACACCCTGGCCCGGACCCTGACCGCCGGCGGCCGGATCCTCGTGGTGGGCGACTTCGATGCCGACGGCGCCACCAGCTGCGCGGTGGTGCTCAAGGCGTTGCGCGCCATGGGGGCCACGGCCGTCGACTATCTCGTCCCCAACCGCTTCGATTTCGGCTACGGCCTGAGCCCGGAGCTGGTGGCCGTCGCGCGGGAGAGGGCGCCGGACCTCATCCTCACCGTCGACAACGGCGTCTCCAGTGTGAACGGCGTCGCGGCAGCGGTGGAGGCGGGCATCCCGGTGGTGGTCACCGACCATCACCTGCCGGGGGAGACGCTGCCGGCGGCCGCCGCCATCGTCAATCCCAACCTCCCGGGGCAGCGCTTCCCGGGGCGACACCTCGCCGGCGTGGGCGTGGCCTTTTACGTCATGCTGGCGCTGCGGGCATGGTTGCGCGCCGAGGGCTGGTTCGGCGACGGGCGGCCCGAGCCGGCGCTCGCCGAGCTGCTGGACCTGGTGGCGCTGGGCACCGTGGCGGACGTGGTGCCTCTGGACCACGCCAACCGCACGCTGGTGGCCCAGGGGCTGCGACGGATCCGGGCCGGGCGGGGCAGCCCCGGGGTCGTGGCGCTGCTGAGTGCGGCCGGCCGCGATCCGGCGCGCACCGTGGCCGCGGATCTCGGCTTTGCGGTGGCGCCGCGGCTGAACGCGGCCGGGCGGCTCGAGGACATGGGCCTCGGCATCGAGTGCCTGCTGAGCGACGACCCGGCCGCTGCCGAGCGCCTCGCAGCGCAGCTCGACACCCTGAACCGCGAGCGCCGCCGGATCGAGCGGGACATGCGCGAGTCCGCGCTGGCGGGGCTCGAGGCCGAGGCGCTGGCCGGGGATGGCGACGTCGGCCCCGCGCTCTGCCTGCTGCGGGATGACTGGCACCAGGGCGTGGTCGGCATCGTCGCCTCCCGGGTCAAGGAGCAGTTCCACCGCCCGGTGATCGCCTTCGCGCCTTCCGAGGCCGGCCTGATCAAGGGTTCGGCCCGCTCGGTGCCGGGGCTGCACATCCGCGATCTGCTCGAGGAACTGGACACCGAGACCGGAGGGCGGCTGATCCACCGCTTCGGGGGCCACGCCATGGCGGCGGGGCTGACCCTCGGGCGGAGCGACTTCGACGCCTTCCGGGAGCGCTTCCGCGCCCTGGTAGCGGCGAAGGTGGACGCCGAGACCCTCACCGATACGCTCTACACCGATGGCGCCCTGGCCGGGGACGAGATCACCCTGGCGCTCGCGCACACGCTGCGCGCGGCCGGACCCTGGGGCGCCGGCTTTCCGGAACCGAGCTTCGATGGCAGCTTTTGCGTCTGCGACCGCCGCATCGTCGGCGGCAGTCATCTGCGCCTGACGCTGGCGCCGGCGGAGGCACCCGCGGTGCGGCTCCCGGCCATCGCCTTCAACGCCCTCGAGCGCGGCTGGGATGAGGTCGGTGAGCGGGTTCGCGTGGTTTATCGGCTGGACGTGAACCAGTATCGCGGGCAAGAATCCCTGCAGCTGATGGTGAGCCACATCGAGCCGCTCGGGCCCTGAAAGAAATCACGGATGGGGATATGAACAAGCATGAGGTGGCGCCAGACCACCGAGGAGGCTCGCCATGGGCTGCCCTGGTTGCGAGGTAGTCCCCTCGCTGGCTTCCCAGAGTGGCACCCTTTACCTCGCGCCCCCGCTGGCGCATACCCGGGCCCGACTGCGCAAGGCGCTGGACGCCGCGGGCCTGCTGGCGGAGGAGTCGTCGCCCGCCGAATCGGTGCTCGCGGTGCCGGTACCCGCCGGCGGCCTGGCCGAGCGGCTGGGGCAGCTCGACCACATGCTGTCCGGCCCCGAGCAGCAGGCCTGTGCCAGCCTGTTCCTGGCGCAGGGTGAGGCGTTCGATCTGGGCTGCCTGGCGCGAATGGAGCCGCTCGCCGTCGGCATTGGCCGGGCGCAGGGTGAATGGCTGGCGGAGATGATCCGCCACGAGCGCTTCGCGGTTCACTTCCATCCCATCGTCCACGCCCAGCAGACCGGCGTGGCGTTCGCCCAGGAGGCGCTGCTGCGAGGGCTGGACGCCGGTGGCGAGCTGGTGCCGCCGGACCGGCTGTTCGGTGCCGCCCGCTCCGCCAATCTGCTGTTTCACCTGGACCGCAGTGCGCGGGTGGCTGCCATTCGAGCCGGCCGCCAGCACGGCCTGACCACGCCGCTGTTCATCAACTTCAACCCCACCGCCATCTATGACCCGAGTTTCTGCCTGCGCACCACCTGGGACGAGATCCGGCAGTCCGGGGCCTCACCGGATCAGTTCGTGTTCGAGGTGGTGGAGAGTGATCACGTCAACGACCCCGATCACCTGCTCGCCATCCTCGAGCGCTACCGCGAGAACGGCTTTCGCGTGGCGCTGGACGATCTCGGCGCCGGCTATGCCTCGCTTACGCTGCTGCAACGGATGGCGCCGGATTTCGTGAAGATCGACCGCGGCCTCATCGCCCACGTGGACCAGGATCCGGCCCGCCAGTCGATCCTCGAGCACGTGGTCGCCATCGCCGGCGATCTCGGTATCGAGGTGATTGCCGAAGGCGTCGAGCGCGAGGCGGAAACGCGCTGGCTGCAGGACGTGGGCGTGGACTACCTGCAGGGGTTCTACTTCGCGCAGCCGGCGCCGACCCCGCTGCTTGGCTAGCCTGCCTATCTCACCGATCCGTGCCCGCAGTCGTGAATCGGTGAGATAGGCGAGCTTACTCCCACGGGGCGGGCTGCCAGCGCGCCCCCGCCGCGGCCAGTGCGGTGCGCCATTCGGCGAAGGTGCTGCGGCGCTGTTCATCGTCTCCGCCGCCGCTGTCGGTGCTTCCCTCGGCCTCACCGTCGGGCTCTTCCGGCCCGGCCTCATCGGCCCTCGGGGTCAGGTCCACCAGCGTGACCGTACTGGTGCTGGGGAGGGCCGCGCGCAGGGTGGCGCCATCGGGCGGCGGGGCCACCGTCAGGCGGCCGGCCAGTATCAGGCGCAGTGGCTCGGCCGTTGTCACATGCTCGCGCAGGCTGCGCACGAGCAGGGGTGCAAGTGAACCGGGCTGCTCAGGGGCCGTGTGGGAGGCCTCGGACTGGCGCCAGTCGCCCAGTGCCTCGGCCGCTGCCAGCAGCTGGGCGTTCCGGATAGCCGGCCGCGGATGGGCCCGAAAGCTGACCAGCGTGACCAGGCTGGCCGGCGCCTCGCCCCAGGCGGCCGTGCCGAGCAGCAGATGGACGTGGTCGCCCGGCTCGATATCACTCAGCAGCAGGCGGTGCAGCCTTTCCGCTGACAGGGATTCGGAGCGGCCGGCGGCGTCGTCCACCAGGGCCACCACCTGTCGCCCCTGGGCCGGTGACAGCGCAAGGGCCAGGGCGAGCGCGAGCAGCATCGCAACCGCACGGCGGCTCATCCCGCACCCTGTTCCCCGGTCTGCCGGGCACCGGCGGGTTCCTCGGCGGCGTCCCCGGACCGATCCCGTGACGGCACGGCGGGTGCCTGCCGCTGACGGCGCTCCAGCGCCAGCGGCAGGAAGACGATCACGTCGTAGACGGCGATCAGCAGCCGCGCGCCGTGCACCACCAGAAGCGCGAGCAGGTCCACGAGGGTCAGCGCGGCCTCCAGGATTCCGAGCCAGATCCCCTGCAACGCCAGGCGCCCGTCGCGCAGCAGCGTCTCCAGCGGGACGGCGAGGAGGGTCAGCAGCAGACCGAAAACGACGCTGATCACCGACTGCGCGAGGGCGGGCGCCACGGCCACGCTGACCGGCAGGCTCACCTCGCCGCCGCCGAGCAGGGTATCCACGGCCAGGTCCTGGGCGAGCAGGTAGTCACGGGTCCAGGCGAGGCCGGCGATGCTGGCGAGCAGCAGCGCCATCAGCGTGCCCAGGGTGATCAGGGTGATTCGGCTCAGGCGGCTGTCACCCGCGGCCAGGCCAGGCAGCAGGCGCGTATGGCCGGTGGTCTCGAGGCCGAGCCAGCCGAGCAGGGCCAGGCTCGCGAGCACCGCGAGCACGATCTGGTCGCGGAATGGGAACGGGCCGGGGACGATCCCCCCGGCCTGACCGAGCTCCTCCAGGGGCCGCCGCAGGAGATGGAACTCGACGTAACCCGCCCCGAGAATCACCGCCAGGCCGAGACCCGCCGCCACCAGACGCACCGAGGCCTGCCCCGCAAGGCGGCGGACCGGGGTGGTGGCCAGGCGCTGGATGCGCTCGAGCTGGTCCAGACGCCGGTCCAGGCGCCGGGCGCGCTGGGCCAGGCGCCCGACTGTCCGCTCCAGGCGAACGAACAGCACCTCCAGGCGCTGCAGACGGCCGCGCATTCCGCCCAGAAGCCGCTGGCGGCGCTGGCTGGCCTGGCGATGCTGGCGCAGGGTCTCGTGGCAGCTGCGGTCCAGGGTGGCGTGCATCTCCTCGAGCACCCTGGCCACGGAGGGGTCGTCATGGCCGCGCAGGGCCGCCACCGACTCCACCGCCTCCAGCCAGCGCGGTGGGTCGGGGGGCGTCTCGACGCTGGCGTGGTAGTCCTCATCCACCTGCTGGAGCTCATCACGGATGCGGCGCTGCAGCGCCGGCAGAGCGGCAAGGTCCCGGTCCACCAGCATCGAGAGCTGCCGGCGCTCGATCTCGGCCCTGTGCACCTCGCGCTGGCGGGCCTCGGCGATGATCGCGGCGCGGAGCCGCCGCCGGGTGTGCAGGCGGGCGGCACTCAGCCGCCGGCGGGTGCGCCGCAGGAGTGCCGTGAGTGCCACCGCGCCTGTGCGCAGCAGACGGAGATTGGGCAGGCGCGCCAGGTAGAGCACCGCGACCAGCGCCAGCACGCCCAGCAGAAAGGCAATCACGGCAAAGGGGCCCGAGGCCCCGAAGAGGCTTAGCATGGAGGCTCGCCTTCAGATCCGCCGGTGGCGTTGCCCAAGCCTACCGGAGGTACCGCCGCACGGCGAGCCCGGCCGGAGTGGCAGGGCCCCGGCCGGTCGCCGGAGGGGCGCCGTCAGTCGGCGCCGCGATGCTGGGCGATCTGCTGGTCGAGGCTCTGCAGCTGGGCCAGGTCAGCGACGACCCGGGCGGCCTCCTCGCGCAGGACGTCGGGGATGGCGTCTTCTTCCACCGCGTCCAGGCTCTCGACAGGCTCCCGGCCGTAGGCCTCGAGGCGCAGATTGATGGCCTCCAGGCGCCGGGCGTCCGCGGCCTCGATCTCGGCCCGGCGCTGCTCGAGATTGAGCGACACGACGGAATCCTCCCGCTCCTCGCGCAAACGCTCCGCCTCTGCGGCGACGCTGCGCAGCGCCGGCCGCTCCCGCACCCGGGCCTCGTGCCGGGCACGCAGCTCGGGCAGTACGGCGTCCAGCGACGTCAGCGGCGTGTAGCGGGCCGCGCGCACCGTGTCCCAGGGCAGGGCATTGTCTGCGGCCCGCTCGCCCACGGCGTCATCCGCATGCGGGGAGGGCAGGGGCAGGTCCGGGGAGACGCCCTGAAGCTGCGTGCTCTCGCCGTTGATGCGATAGAACTTGGCGATGGTGAGCTTGAGCCGCCCGGAGTTGTCCTCCTCGCCGATGCCGAAGCGGTCGAGGCCGATCAGGCTCTGCACCGTTCCCTTGCCGAAGGTCCGGTCGCCGAGCACCACACCGCGCTCGTAGTCCTGCATGGCGGCGGCGAAGATCTCCGAGGCCGAGGCACTGCGGTTGTCCACCAGCACCCCCAGCGGCCCGCCGAAGACCGGGGCCTCGGCCTCCTCGTCCCGAAGGACCTCACGCTGGCCATTGCTGCGGTGCACCTGCACCACCGGGCCCTGCTCAATGAACAGCCCACTGAGCTTCACCGCCTCGCTGAGCGATCCGCCGGCGTTGCCGCGCAGGTCGATCACGAGGCCGTCGATGCCGTCGAAACGCTCCTCCTCCAGCAGCGCACGGACATCCCGCGTGGTGCTGCGGTAATCTTCCTGGCCGGCACTGGCGGCCTCGAAATCCGCGTAGAAGGCCGGAATCTCGATGACGCCGATGCGACGGGTGGTGTCTCCCTGCTCGACGGCAATCACCTCGGCCTGGGCGGCCTGTTCCTCGAGCTCGACGGTATTGCGCGTGAGCTGGATCTCTTCCGGTGTGGCGTCGGCGCCGCCGGCAGCGGGCAGAATCTCCAGACGCACCTCGGAGGCCTTCGGGCCGCGGATGAGGTCCACCACGTCGGCGAGCCGCCAGCCGACCACATCCTGCATCGGCTCACCTTCCTGGCCGACGCCGACGATGCGGTCGCCCGCCTTGAGCTCGCCGCTGCGCGCTGCCGGGCCGCCCGGGATCAGCTCCACCACCTCGACGAAGTCCCCCTCGGCCCGCAGCAGCGCGCCGATGCCCTCCAGGGACAGGCGCATGTTGATGTCGAAGTTCTCCGAGCTGCGCGGAGACATGTAGCTCGTATGCGGATCGAAGCGACCCGCCCAGGCGTTCATGAAGGTCTGGAAGACGTCCTCGGCGTTGTACTGCTCGACGTTGCGCGCCAGGCGCTCGTAGCGGTCGCGCAGGGAGTCACGCACCGCGTCGAGCTCGCGGCCGCCGAGCACCTGGGTGAGCGCGTCGTTGATCACGCGCTTCTCCCAGAGACGGTCCAGCTCGGCCTCGCTCTGCGCCCAGTCGGCGTCGCTGCGGTCCAGGTTCAGGGTGGCGTCGGTCTCGAAGTCCAGGCCGCTCTCGATCACGTCCAGCGCATGGCGGGTGCGTTCCTCCACCCGCTGCTGGTAGCGGTCGAATATGCGATAGGCCACCGACACCTCGCCCTGCAGAAGCTTGTCGTCCAGCTGCTCGCGATACTTGGCGAAGGCCTCGACGTCGCTCTCCAGGAAGTAGAAGCGCTGCGGGTCCAGCGCCTCGAAGTAGGCACGGTAGACCTCGCTGGAGAGGGCATCGTCGATCTCGCGATCCCGGAAGTGGTACTGCGATAGCAGCTCGGCAATGACCTGCCCGGCGCCGCCATGGCGGTTCTCCGGCTCGAGCGCGGGCGCGGAGGACCATGGCGCGGCAAGCAGCGCCAGGCTGAGGAGGGTGGCGGCGCAGAGGCGGCGTGTCATGACTCCGAGCTCCAACGGTTGGCGACGCTGTGACGGCCTGCTACTCGGACAGCCCGCCGGATCGGAAGATTCCCCGCGGGCGTCGCTGGCGGCGCGCCGGATACTAGCCCGCATATCTCACCGATTCACGGCTGCGGGCGCGGATCTGGCGGGCAGCCCGGCGTTGCGCTCGGCCTGGGTGCTCGACGTACTGTCGAGTACGCCTGCGCGCCCGGACTCTCCCGCGCCTTGTCCTGCCCGCCATCTCCACGCCCTCGCTTCGCGGATCGGTGAAATATGCGGCCTGGAGCCAGAAGTATAACCGGCCGCCGGGGGCGGTGGCCCGTCTGGCTTCCGGGCGGTACCGATTGCGCGATCCGCGACGGCTGCCACGGTCGTGACGGCGGGTCGGGCGCACGCTGCATGCCGGACCCCGCTCTGGTACGTTGCGCGGGGGCAACGCAGAGGGTGTGACATGTTTCTCGATTTTGGCTGGAACGGTGCCGGTGCTGCCCGTCCGGCACTTGAGGTGCTGCAGCGGCAGCCGGCCGAGGGTGCGGCCACTCGGCGGACGCCGGTGGTCTTCGTGCATGGTGCCTTCGTCGGTGCCTGGTGCTGGGCGGAGCACTTCCTCGACCACTTCGCGGCCCAGGGCTTCCACGGCGTGGCGCCGAGCCTGCGCGGGCACGGCGGCAGCGAGGGCGCCGGCCAGCTCCAGTATGCGGGCATCAACGAGTTCGTGGCTGACCTGGAGCGGGTGGTGGCCGGCCTGGACGGGCCGCCGCCGGTGCTGGTCGGCCATTCCATGGGCGGGCTGGTGGTGCAGCGCTACCTGGAGCGGTATCCGGCCACGGCGGCGGTGCTCATGGCCTCTGTCCCCCCGAGCGGGCTGCTGCCGTCCACCTGGCGCATGCTCATGAGCGACCCGCTGCTGTTCGCCCAGTTCGGCCTCATGCAGGGCCTCGGGCCGCGCGCGGTGGACCTGGACGTGGCACGGCGCGCGGTGTTCTCGGATCATCTCCCCGAGCCGGACCTCGCACGCTACGCCCGTTACATGCAGCCGGAATCCCAGCGCGCGATCTGGGAGATGAGCGCCACCGCCCCCGCCCGCCCCTGGCGCGTCGACCAGGCCCCTCCGATGCTGGTGCTCGGCGCCGAGGACGATGCCCTGTTCTCCGTGCCCGAGGCCGAGGCCACCGCCCGCCTCTGGCAGGCCGACCTGGCCATCGTCCCCGGCATGGCCCACGCCATGATGCTGGAACCCGGCTGGGACGGGGTGGCGGACCGACTGGTGAAATGGCTCTGGGCGCGCGGCGTTCGCTGAACGCGTCGCGCCCAGAGCCATTTAGTTCAAGGTTCAAAGTTCAAGGTTCAAAGACCACCCCCTAACGACCGTCCATGGCACTGACGTGCGGAGTGGGTCCGCCAACTTTGAACTTGCAACTTGAAACTTTGAACCGTGGTGAGGGCCGCTCTGCGGCCCTCACCACCGGAATTTGTCCCAGAGCTCCGGATGCGCCCAGTGGCGGGGGCTGAGCCAGTCCGGCGTGACCTTGTAGTCGACGATGTCGAACTGGTACCAGGGCCGGCGGTGGTTGCCGTCCAGGGTGGCGCCGAAGCCGCGGAAGCCGAGGCCGATGAGGGTGTGGCGGGACCAGGCCTCGCGCGGGCTGGCGGGGCCGATCACCAGGACCTGCCCGGCGTAGACGTCGCGCAGGCGCCCCAGTAGTGGGGTGACGTCCGCCGGCGGCACCGCAGCCTCGCCGTCGACGATGGCGAGGCTGGCGGCCGGGCAGTCGCCCAGGCGCGGCCAGGCCTCCGCGCCCGCCAGCCGCTGGGGGGCATGGTCCCCGAGAACCTGCGCCAGGGCGTCGTCGTCGCTCACCAGCAGGAGTCGCTCCGGGCGCACGTCGGCGAGCATGGCGGTCAGGCGCTGCTGCAGGGTGGGGAGCTCGGCCTCGGCCATTGGCGCCTCCGCATCGGCTGTGTCCATCAGCCTACGCCAGCCGGGAGCGAACCTGAACCGCGCCGCCATGGGTAGCCGCCGCGCGCAGGCCTGCCCGGCTCAAGTACGCCGGTCATGCGCCGATATCCCGTCAGTAACCCGGGAGTGCGCGCCCACTGTGCGCCTCCGAATGATCCGGGAGAGCTTTCGCCCATGGATCCAGCAACCCTCATCGGCCTGATCGGCGCCCTCGGCGTGATCATGGCCGCCGTCAGCATTGGCGGGACGCCGGCGACCTTCATCAACGTGCCCTCCATGCTCATCGTCATGGGCGGCACGCTGATGGCGACGCTCATCAAGTTCCGGCTCGGCGAGTTCCTGGGGGCGTTCAAGGTCGCGCGCCGCGCTTTCCGCTACAAGAGCGAGGAGCCGCGGGCGCTGATCGACCAGACCGTGGAGCTCGCCCAGGTCGCCCGCAAGGAGGGCCTGCTGGCGCTGGAGAGCTACGAGGTCGAGAACCCGTTCCTGCAGCAGGGCATCCAGCTCGTCGCCGATGGTCACGAGCCGGAGCTGGTGAAGAAGGTCCTCGGCCAGGAAATCGACATGACCATCGAGCGCAACGAGCGCGGCGAGAACGTGTTCCGCGCCATCGGCGACGTCGCACCGGCCATGGGCATGATCGGTACCCTGATCGGCCTGGTGGAGATGCTCTCCAACATGGAGGATCCCAAGAAGATCGGCCCGGCCATGGCCATCGCCCTGCTGACCACCCTCTACGGCGCCATCATCGCCAACGCCATCGCCCTGCCCATCGCCGACAAGCTGGCCAACCGCAATGCCGAGGAGCGCCTCAACCGCACCCTGATCCTGGAGGGCCTGCTGGCGATCCAGGAAGGCCTGAACCCGCGGGTGATCGGCGAGCTGCTCAAGACCTACCTCCCGAGCAAGGAGCGCCAGGAGATGGAGGAGGCCGCCTGAGGCCATGCTCGGCGACCCGCGCAACCGCAAGAAGACGCGGATCGTCCCGGCCGGCTCGCCGGCCTGGATGGCGACGTTCGCCGACCTCAGCACGCTGCTGCTGTCCTTTTTCGTGCTGCTGCTGTCGTTCTCGGAAATGGACGTAGAGCGCTACAAGCAGATCGCGGGGTCGCTGCGCAACGCCTTCGGCGTGCAGACCGAGCAGTTCAGCCGCGAGCCGCCCAAGGGCACGAGCTTCATCATGCGCAACTTCTCGCCGAGCCCGGGTGATCCGAGCCCGATCAACCCGATGCAGCAGAGCCCCACGCGGGAGCTGCGTCAGGGCGCCCAGGGGGACGGTGACAGCGCCGAGGGCCGGGAAAGCGGTGTGGCCGACATGGACGCCGAGGCGGTCGCCGAAGCCGCGGAGAATCTGGAGGCCATCCAGGCGCTGCTCGCCGAGGAGATCGAGCGCGGGCTGGTGGAGGTCTTCCGCAACGGCAACCGCGTCGTCATCCGCATCCGCGAGCGGGGTTCCTTCCCCTCCGGCTCGGCGGAGCTGATCGAGCCGTTCGCGCCGGTGATCAACAAGATCGGCCAGGCGCTCTCGATGACCGGTGGCGACATCATCGTCGCCGGTCATACCGACAGCGTGCCCATCTCCAATTCCCGTTTCCGTTCCAACTGGGAGCTGTCCGCGGCACGCGCGGTAACCCTCGTGCACCGGCTGCGGGACGCCGGCGACGTGGACGAGCGCCGCTTCACCGTGGAGGGCAACGGCGACACGGAGCCGCTGATGTCCAACGACTCGCCCCTGGGGCGGGCGATCAACCGGCGGGTGGAAATCACGCTGGTGCACGGGGAGGAGGACGCCGGCGTGCGCAGTGCCGCCGACTTCCTTGCTCCGCGGGAGGAGGGTAGTACCAATGACGACACCTGAGGATGAGACCGGGCGCGACCGGCGCCAGCGCTACCGGGTCAGCGACTGGGCCCTGGTGGATCTCGCCCCGGTGTCCGGCGACGAGCTGGAGGCCATCCGGGAGCGGCTGCGGCTGGCCTGGCCCGACGCCTTCAGCCTGAGTGCCCAGTTCCATGAGATGCGCCAGGAGCAGGTGGTGCTGCGGCGGCATGCCGAGCGCGAATCCGCGACCTTCGCCCGCCTGATGGAGGGCCTGGAGCGGCGACTCGACCGACTCGCGGAGATCCTGATGGTGCACGAGTTCGGCGAGTGTCCGCCGCCGCTGGAGGTGGATGTGAGCGCCGAGGGCATGGGACTGCACTGGCCCCGGCCTCTGGCCGAGGGGCAGGCCCTGCGGCTGCGCATGCTGTTTCCCTCCACCGGGGCCGGACTGCACACCCTGGCGCACGTGGCGTGGCGTGAGGTGGCCGGGGGCGGTACACGGGTGGGGCTGACGTTCGAGTTCCTGCACGAGCGCCAGGAGGAGCTGATGGTGCATCACGTCATGCAGCGCGAGGCGATGCTGCTGCGCGAGCGCAGCGACAGCCGGCCCAGCGGAAAATAGCGCCAGGCCCGGCTCTCAGCCCGTGGCGGCCTCGCGCGGCGCCTCTTCCTCCTGGGGGGCGTCCTCCTCGGCCGCGGCATCCGCATCGGGCCCCGTGCGCTCTGCGCCGTCGCCGTCATCGCCAGCCGCGGCGCGGCGCCGGAGCACCAGCCACACAGTGAGCCCGGCAAGCAGGACGAGCAGGTTCGCGAGGATCAGCACCGCTCCGACCAGCCACCAGTTGACGCCACGGCCCTCGTCAGCGGGGGCGGAGGGCTCGGCTTCGGACGACGAAGCGGCGCCTGCGGCGGCCGTGGCGGTGGCTGCAGTGGTGCCTGCCGCCGCCGCGGCGGGATCGCCTGAGGGCTCCGCCGCGGCGGCAGGTGCCGCGACGGCGATCACCTCTGGCGGGAGCAGGGTGGACACCGGCCGACCGCTAAGGGTGAGGCCTTCCAGACGCACACTCACGAGTACGGCCGTGCCCGGCGCGAGCCCGGCACTCTCCAGCCGCCAGCGCCCGGGCTGCGTCTCGCTGCCGCTCAGCCGCTCGCCCTGCAGGCCGGGCGCGGCGAAGGCAGCCGTAAGCTGTAGCGACTCCGGCGCGAGCCAGTCACTCACCAGCCTGGCGTCCACTGCCAGGGTGCCGGCCTCGGCCGCCTCCGCGGCCCCGAGCGCCACCGGCGACGCCATGACCTCGAGTCGCTGCCGCCACTCGCGCTGGAAGGTGCCGCCATCGGCGCGGATTACCACCTCCTGGGCACCAGCGCCGGCCAGCAGTGGCTGCACGTCGGTGGCGAAGCGTCCCTCGCTGTCCGGCTCGAGCACGAGGGGTGCGCTCACGCCGGGGCCGTCCACCTCCAGGCGTATCAGCTCCAGGAAGCGCGGCTCATCGATGCGACGCTGGCCATCGGCGAGCCAGGCAGTGAGGCGTGCGGATTCCCCGGGCAGCAGGCGCTGGGGCAGCGGCTCGGCACGCAGGCGCAGGTCGGTGACCACGCGCACGCGGTTGGCCGGGTCGGCCGGCGCCTGCAGCGTCCACTCGCCCGGTGTGGGGCGGGCGATGGTGACGATCTCGTGACTGCCTTCCCGGCGCCAGCGGACGTTGTCCGGCGCGTCGGCGGCGGCGAAGGGCCGGCCCGCCGGCGGCTGCAGGGCCACCTTCGCGCCCTCGGGGCGGAAGGCCACCAGGGTGAGCTCGCGCACGCTCTGGTCCACCTGGAAGCGGTTGCCGCGCAGGGGCAGGGCATCGCCCGCCGCGACCCGGTCCATCAGACCGATCATGCGCCGCTCGAGCGTTTCCGCATCGGGCGTGACGATCACCTCGCCGCCGGTGGCGGCCGCGAGCTGGGTCAGCAGCGCCTCATCGAGACCGGATTCGGTGCTGAGGCTCACCGGGTAGAGTGTGACGTCCGCGGCCTGCAGCCGCGGCACGATCTCCTCGATGAGCCGACGGCGCGAGGTGCCGTCGGCATTGTCCGGGACGTCGATGACACCGTCGGTGAGCAGAATGAGGCTGCGACGCCCCGTACTGGCGGGCTCGTCCCAGCCGCGCGTGGCCGCGTCGATGGCGGCGGTAAGGTCGGTGTACTGGCCGCGGCTGTCCACGCTGGTAACAGCGCCCCGGGCCGCCTTCCGCCAGCCGTCGTCCACCGCTGCCGGCGCGGTCATGGCCTCGGGGCGGTCCGCGAAGTGCCAGATGCCCGCCTCGGTGCCCTGCGGCAGAAGATCCACCGCGAGCTCCAGCGCGGGTGCGCGCAGGGCCCGCGGATCGTGCTCACGCATGCTGCCGGAGACGTCCACCAGCAGGCGCACGGCATCGTCGGCACCGGCCGGCGCAGCCGCACAGGCAATGAACAGCAACCCGGCTAGCAGGTGTGGCAGTCGGCGCATCCCGGATGTTCCTCGGCAGGCGGCCGATGCGGGCATCGGCCTCTGCCAGGGCTAACGGCCTGCCGGCCAGGAACTTGATGCGGCGCGGGCGCGGCGGCTAGACGCCAAGGGCGCCGTGCAGCGCCTGGTATTCGCGGGTGAGCTTGTGGCGCGGCGCGAGATGAACCAGTGGCCGGGCCTGCTGGTGCGATTCCCGCACCTTCACCGAGCTGGAGAGATACGGCTCCAGCACCGGATGCCCCTCGGCCACCAGCTCGTCCACCACGCTGCGCGGCAGCCGCGCCTGGGCCTGGAACTGGTTGACCACGATGCCCTCCACTTGCAGGCCGCCGTTATGGTCCTGCTGGATCTCGCGCACGCTGTCCAGCAGCTCGTAGAGCGCGCGGCGGGAGAAGTCGTCACAGTCGAAGGGGATCAGGCAGCGGTCAGCGGCGATCAGCGCCGAGCGGGTGTAGAAATTGAGCGCCGGCGGGGTGTCGATGTAGATCTGATCGTAGTCGGTGAGGCTCTCCAGCGCCTCGCGGAGCTTGTAGATCTTGTAGCGGGACTCCAGCTTGCCCTGAAGGTCGTCCAGCTCGCGGTGGGCCGGCAGCAGGTCGAGCCCCGGGAATGGGGTCTCGTGGACGAAGTCCGCCGGCTCGCGGGGGTAGAGGCGAAAGCTCAGCAGCTCGTCGAAGAAATCCGCCAGGGTCGGCTCGATCGCGTGCGCAGCATCGCCCATCAGGTACTGCGTGGTGTTGCCCTGCGGGTCCAGGTCCACCACCAGCGTTCGCTGGCCGGCATGGGCCGCAATGGCTGCCAGGTTGCAGGTGATGGTGGACTTGCCGACGCCCCCCTTCTGGTTGAACACCACGCGCCGCATTGCCTGTCTCCCCGTTGCCCCGGCCCCGCGGGCCTTGTTGCAACGCAGTGTAGGGAGCGCGGCCACGGGCGTCGAGTGGACAGCGGCGGCCGGCTCCGCGAGCATGTGCACTGGCGCACACGTTCCTGCCGAGGTCCGGTCGATGTATCCGCTTGCCCGCAGTCTGCTGTTCCGGCTCGATCCCGAGCGGGCCCACGCGGTGGTGATGGGCACGCTGGATGTCGCTGCCGCCCTGCACCTCGCCGGGCTGGCGGGGCGGCGGGTGCACGACCCGGTGGAAGTCATGGGCCTGCGCTTCCCCAACGCCGTCGGCCTCGCCGCCGGGCTCGACAAGAACGGCGACCACCTCCGCGGCCTTGCCGCGCTCGGCTTCGGATTCGTCGAGCTCGGCACGGTCACGCCCCGGCCGCAGCCGGGCAACCCGCGGCCGCGGATGTTCCGCCTGCCTGCAGAGCAGGCGCTGATCAACCGCATGGGCTTCAACAACCGCGGCGTCGACCACCTGCTGCGGCGCCTCGCGGCATGGCGCCCTCCGGTGCCGGTGGGTATCAACATCGGCAAGAACCGGGACACGCCGCTGGAGAGCGCGGTAGAGGACTACCGCTACTGCCTGGAGCGGGTCTACGCCGCCGCCGACTACGTGGTGGTGAACCTCTCCTCGCCGAACACCCCTGGCCTGCGGGATCTGCAGGCCGGCCGCCAGCTCGAGGCGCTCCTCGCCTCGCTGAAGGCGGATCAGGCCCATCTTGCCGCCGAGCATGGCCGTTACGTGCCGCTGGTGGTCAAGATCGCCCCGGATCTGGATGACGCCCCGCTGCGGGCGCTGGTGCAGGCACTGCGCGACCACGGTGTCGATGGCATTGCCGCAACCAACACGACGATCTCGCGGGAGGCGGTGCCGGCAAGCCCCGTCGCCAGCGAGGCCGGCGGCCTCAGCGGCGCGCCCCTGCGCGAGCGGGCCACGGCGGTGCTGCGCCGGGTGCGGCAGGAAGCCGGCCCGCGGCTGCCGCTGATCGGCGTCGGCGGTATCCTCTCCGGCGAGGACGCCGCCGCCCGCATCGCCGCCGGCGCCGACCTGGTCCAGCTCTACACCGGCCTCATCTACCGCGGCCCGGCCCTGGTGGGCGAAGCCGCCCGCGCCGTCGCCGAGGAGCGAAGCCATCGCCACGCCGGCACCCGCGAGCCCGCCCGCGGCGCCCTGCCCTGAACCAGGCTTGTCCCCCGGTAAGTGCAGCGGCGAGAATGTCCGGGAAAGGAGAGGTGGCAGAGCGGTCGATTGCGGCGGACTTGAAATCCGCTGACCCGAAAGGGTCCGGGGGTTCGAATCCCTCCCTCTCCGCCACATCCATGAAAAAGGGGGCCTTGCGCCCCCGTTTTCATGGATACTGGCAAGTCAGGGGTTCGAACCCCCGGACAAACGATGTACGGTTCGACGACGCGGCCATAGGCCGCGGCGGACGCCGGAGCGAAGCGACGGCGCCCGGAGGGCGAGCGCAGCGAGTCAATCCCTCCCTCTCCGCCATATCGGGACTCCCGCGCCTGGCGGCTCCTGTTCCATGGGCATCGGCAAAGGAACCGCACCGCCGATACGGGCCCCGGCAGGGCGCTTGACCGGACGGAGGCGACGGTGATCGGTTCCCGCGCGCCTTGCCCGCTCGCGTTGAGATGAGCGTCGCTGCCGCTGGCGCTGCGGCTGAGCTCTCTCTTTCACGTTCTAGTGCCACTGCTGCTGTTCCTGGCACTGCGTCGCCTTGGGCATGACCGCCGTGGCTGGCTGCTGCAGAGCGGGCTCTGCTGGCTGGTGCTTCCGCTCGGGTACTGGGTGACGGAACCGGAGCGCAACATCAACTGGGTGTTTGCGCCCTTCGGCATGGATCAGGTCTGGCTGCCGCCGGCCGTCTACGTGCTGCTGTGCATGCTCGCCTACCCGCTGCTGCTGTATCTGCCTGCTGAGTGGCTCCTGCGCCGCCTGCTGCCGCGCGCCAGGCCGGCCGGCGTGTAGACACGGGTGGCCTCGGGCGCGCAGTCGGTTGCCTGACCATCGGCGCTGGGCCGGCCGTGCCGGGGCAGCGCAGCAGCCCGGGCGCTCCCCGACGGGCATCCGGGAACACAGCGGCCGAGCCATGCGTCCTTGCCTGGACCGTGGCCGCAGCGGCGGACGCGGGATCACCACTGAGCGGGGAGGAGAGTACGTCATGAATCAGGTCACCGAGAAAACGCCTGAGGTCACACCCTACGTCGCGTTCTGGAACGACACCCTGGCGGACAAGTTCGACCGCTTCCGCGAGATCCTCCAGAACGGCCTGAGCTACCACAGCCGCATCCCGCTGCAGAAGCTGGACGTCGCGCCGGGGAGCCGCATTGTCGACGTGGGCTGCGGCTGGGGAGACACGGCAATCGAGCTTGCCCGCAAGACCGGGCCGGAGGGTTTCGTGCTCGGCCTCGACTGCGTGGAGCAGTTTCTCGAGCCCGCCCGCCAGGAGGCGGCTGAACGGGGGGTCTCCAACGTTCGCTTCGAGGCCGCGGACGTGGAGCGCTATCCCTTCGAGCCGGTACATGACCTGTGCTTTTCGCGGTTCGGGATGATGTTCTTCGAGAACCCCGTCGCTGCCATGCGCAATATCCGCAAAGCCCTGCGGCCCGGGGGCGACCTGGTCTTCATCGTCTGGCGGACCATTGATGACAACCCGTGGCTGGGCCTGCCCAAGCAGGTGACCCTGGAGTTCCTGGAGCCGCCGGGAGAGGACGCCCGCACCTGTGGTCCCGGCCCGTTCTCCATGGCGAATCCGGATACGGTTACCGCCCAGCTCGAGATCGCGGGCTTCGAGGACATCGGCTTCGAGCGCATCGACGGGCCGGTGACCGTGGGTTCCTCCCTGGAGGACGCAGTTCGCTTTCAGCTCGCCATCGGCCCCGCAGGCGAGGTTTTCCGCGAGGCCGGGGAAGAGGCCGAGCGCAAGCGCACGGAGATCGAGCGTGCCATGCGCGAGGCGTTGGCGCCCTACCAGACGGCCGAGGGGATCGTCATGCCCTCCAGCTCCTGGACGGTCACTGCGAAACGGCCCCGGGACTGAGCTCGGGCCCAATCGGAGGAGCGACACGATGACGGGATCCAGGCGAAAGCCCCCACCCGGCTGCTGAGGGGGAAGAGCCTGCCACGCCGGCATCGTGGGGCTTGCGGGCGTCGAATGCGGCGTGACCTGCCCCATTCCCGGAGGCCGCCGTCGCGTCAGCGAGCGGTGAGATAAAGGGATGTGCGGCTAGCGCCCTGGGTTCAGCCCGAGGATTCTGGCCTCGCGGCGCCGGCGCAGGCGCCGGTCCGAGAATACCGCACAGCCGAGCAGTGCGAATCCGGCAAGCTCTACCAGAGGGTGGTACCTGAACAGCAGCGTGTAGACCAGGATAGCCGCGCCTGCCATGGCCAGTGCGAACGGCCAGCGCCGCGCATGCCGTCTATGCCCGAGGGCGACTGCGCCGAGGGCGATGCCGGAGAAGGCCAGGATGCTGGCGGACCAGGCACCAGGCGGTGGCGCAAATGCGAAACCCACCACAGGCAGAACGCTGGCCAGAGCCAGAGTGCCGTAGCAGGAGACAAGCGCCAGGGCCAGCGCGAGCAGGCCAAGCCAGCCGTGGCGCCACAGGTGCACACCAAGCCGCACTGGGTTGTACCGGTGCAGCAGGCGACGCCGGAGCGGCGGCTGGCGCTCGGCCCGGCGCATCGCCAGCTCCACCGTATGGGCGCCGAAGCTTGCAGCGATCTCCCGTGTCTGGGCACTCGGGCTGTGCGCGAAATAGTCCAGCCGGCGATTGATCCGGATGTCCTCGAATCCGGTTTCCCGAAACAGCTCGATCAGGTTTTCTTCCACCGTGGCACCGACCACGCATTCCACCCACAGGCGCGGATCGCTGTCGCAGTCCACGGTCACCGGCCGGTCGATGACGACGTCGGCCATCTGCAGGCGGCCGCCAGGCCGCAGAACGCGGAACAGCTCGGCGATTGCGCGGCGCTTGTCGGGGACCAGATTGAGCGCACCGTTGCTGGTTATGCTGTCAATGCAGCTGTCGCGCAGGGGGATGCGCTCCGCGGATCCCTGGACCACACCCACGTTCGTCAGGCCGTGCTCACGCAAGGTGGTACCGAGCAGGCGCGTCATGGCCGGAGTCAGATCGAGGGCGATGGCATAGCCGTGCGGGCCGGCACGGCGTGCCGCCAGCACCGTGTCGATGCCGGCGCCGGCGCCCACGTCAAGGACGACATCCCCGGCGTGGACCGCATCGCCGTCAAGTGCGTAGCCGACGCCGGCGAAGCGCTCCAGCAACGCCTCCGGGACTGCATCCAGCTCGGCGCGAGGGTAGCCGAGCGTGGCCGCAGCGTCGGCCCCCGTGGGGAAGTGGAAGCCGGCGCCGGGCTGCCTGGCCACCAGGGTATACATGCCCTGCACCGCGTGCAGGATCTGCTCTCGTGAGTAGCCAAGGATGGCCACCATGGCTTCGCCCCCAATCCGCCAGATGGGCAGGCGCCCTGAGAGGGCTGAGCCCATCCCAGTGTAGTTTAGGGGGTCGGATCGAGGCAGCCTCGGAGAAAGCCGGCTGAGCCGCCGCCGAATGGCCGGCAGCGGCTCAAAACTCGTCCAGGAGCTGTCGTAGCCGGTGGTGCAGGCGTTCGGGCGCCTCGACGGTCCCGGCCTCGGCAACGCGGGCGCGCAGCCGTCGCTCGAACTCTGCGCGGCTGAAGCAGTCGCGGCAGCGCGTCAGGTGATGGGCGATCTCTTCCTCGGTGGCGCTGTTCAGCTCGCCATCAAGATAGGCGAACAGCCTCCGGATGACCTCTTCGCAGCTCGGCTCTCGTGCGCCCATTAGCGATGCCTCCCTGTGCTCGCGGTCGGGCGGTCGCCGGTGACCAGCCCTTCCGCCCGGGCCTGCTCCCATAGCGCCCGCTGCAGCAGGCTGCGGCCTCGATAGAGCCGCGATCGTATCGTGCCCAGGGGGAGTTCCAGAAGCGTTGCGGCCTCGGCGTAGGTGTAGCCCTGAATCTCCACGAGGACGACGACGATGCGGAAGACGTCGGGCAAGTCGTCGATGGCCGCGTCGATCTGTTCCCGCAGCAGCTCATCGAGGAACTGGTCTTCGGCGCTTCCCCACCAGAGCAGGAATGGCTGATGCAGGCGCTCGAACAGCGAGAATTCGAGACCCTCGGTCTCCTCCGGCGTCGTCGCCCGCTCTTCGGCCTGGTAACGCTCCCGACAGCGGCGTCGCCGCCATGCGCTGACGAAGGTGTTGTTGAGGATGTGGAAAATCCAGCCTTCGAAGCGTTCGCGGCTGTTCAAGGTGTCAAGCTTGTCCCAGGCCTTGGCGACGGTCTCGGCCACCACGTCCTCGGCGTCGTCGGGGTTGCGCGTCAAACGCAGTGCCGTGCCGTAGAGCCGGTCCATGAGCCGCTCCACCTCACGGGCAAAGAACGCCCGCCGGCTGTCGCGGCAGGCGCCTGAGTCGTCGTTCTGCCGGTGATCGGACATCCGCAGCCCGCCCATGATAAGCGGGGGCGGGGCCCCGCCGGTTGCGAGCCAACCCGCCCCTTCGCTGCAAGCTTGGTCCCGTCTTCCTCGAACGGCCACGTCCGACCGTCGGACGGTCCCGCCCAAGTCTAGGCGCCAGGACGCACGAGCGGGCTCCAGGGTTCCCGTGCGCGCCTCGCGGCGTCTGCACCCGCGGCGCCATGGCCATCGGAACCTTAATCCGGAGTCATGCGTCCGTGGGGCGCCCGGGCCAGAGAGCGCCCGGGGTGCACACACCATGAGGAGGCGAGAGCCATGACTGACATTCGCATCATTACCCTGGCCGGCGCCCTCGCGCTCGGCGCCTTCGGTACCCCCGCCGTGGGCCACGAGGCGTACGACGGCAAAGGCGCCTACTTCCTCGATACCAGCGAGATCGAGTGGTCTGAGGTCGGATCGATGGCGCCGCCGGCGAAGATCGCAGTCCTCGAGGGCAACCCGGGCAAGGAAGAACCCTTCACGTTTCGGCTGCTCCTGCCGGCCGGCTACGAGATCGATCCCCATGATCACCCAGCCTACGAGCGCGTGACCGTCATCAGCGGGACCTTGTACTTCGCGCACGGTGAGGAGTTCGACCGCGATGCCGCCACGGCTTTGCCTGCCGGTAGCTATGCCGTGTTGCCGCCAGAGGCGCCCATGTATGGCTACGTGGAGGAGGAGACCGTGATCCAGGTCCACGGCACCGGGCCCTGGGGGATCGACTACCTGCATCCGGAGCATGACCCGCGCCGCTAAGCAATCTTCCGGGCGAGGCGGTTCCCCTGCGAAGCGATTTGGCCGCTCGTGCGAGGCACCTCGGGGTAACTCTGTGACGAGCGCGAGCGGTCAAGGCGGCCGCAGCGGGGCCGCCGCAGCCGGGAGACTTTTCCCCCTTTGCCAGCAGTCGCGGTTGGCGCTACCGTCGCGGTTGGCCCGTCCGTCGGGCGCCCGCGGCGGGCTGCCGCCCCCGATCCCGACGCAGCAGGGCCACTCCGACGCAGCGAAGGTCCAGCGAATGGAGATCCGACGTAACGGCAGCGTGCCGTCCCAGTCCGGCCCCGCGGAATACTTCACCGGCCAGGTGCGGCTGGATCCGTTGCTGGAGGCACCGGAGCCGGCGAGGGCCAACGCGGCCTGGGTGACCTTCGAGCCTGGCGCGCGCACGGCCTGGCATACCCATCCCCTCGGCCAGATGCTCGTCGTCACCGGCGGCTGCGGCCGCGCCCAGCGCTGGGGCGGGCCGGTCGAGGAGATCCGGGCAGGCGACGTGGTCTGGTTTCCACCCGGCGAGAAGCACTGGCACGGCGCGGCGCCCGGCACCGCGATGAGCCATATCGCGGTTCAGGAACGCCTGGAGGGGGCAGCGGTGGAGTGGCTGGAACCGGTGACCGACGCCCAGTACGGCGGCGACGCGTGAGCCGGCGGCGAACCTTCCTGGTGGACAACGGCTCGTTGCGCCCCGCGGCCACGCTGCGCCTGCGGGAACTGGCCGCCGCGCTCAGCGAGCGCTGCGCAACGCCGGTGGAGCCCGTCTCCCTGCTGCACTCGAACAAGGTGGACGCCGCCGAGCTCGGCGGCGAGCCGGCGCGGACGTTCGGGCCCGCGGCGACGCGGGCCGCCCGGGAGGGCGCGACCGAGATCACCGTCCTGCCGCTGTTCTTCGGCCCGAGCCGGGCGCTCACCGCCTACCTGCCGGAGCGCATCGAGCAGCTACGGCAGACGTACCCGCAGATCACCGTACGCGTGGCGAAGACGCTCGTGGATCTGACCGGTCCGCTGGACCTGCGTCTGGCGACGGCGCTGCGGGATGCGGTCCTGAGGACGGCCACCGGTGGCGAGCCCCCAGCGGTCATCCTGGTGGACCACGGCAGCCCCGTTCCCGAGGTCACTGCCGTGCGCAACACGCTCGCCGGGCAGCTCGCGGCCCTGCTCGACGGACAGGCTGAGCGGGTTGCGGCAGCGTCGATGGAACGCCGCGACGGCGATGTTTACCGGTTCAACGAGCCGCTGCTGGAGGATCTGCTCGACCAGGCAGGCTTTTCTGAGGGCGAGGTCGTCGTGGCCATGCAGTTCCTGTCCCCGGGGCGGCATGCGGGGCCGGATGGCGACGTCGCGGAGATCTGCCGTGCCGCCCAGGCAAGGCATCCGGGTCTCGCCACGCGGATGACACCACTGCTCGGCGAGTTCGGGGCGGTGCTGGATATCCTGCAGGATCGCCTCAGGCAGACGCTGTCGGACGGCGATGACCTGGTGCGGATTTCCGGGCAGGGGCGAGGCTGATCCGGGGCACATTCGTCTACGTCGCCATCGACGGCGATCGCCTGCCGAGGGAGGTGCCCGCCGAGTGAGGCATGCGGAGGGGCCATGATCTACGAGCTCTACTACTGGCCGGATATCCCCGGGCGTGGGGAATTCGTGCGGCTCGCCCTGGAGGCCGCGCAGGCGCCGTATCGGGATGTGGCCCGGGAGGCGCCGGACGCTGACCGTTTCGATGCCGTGCTGGACGTGCTGGAGGACGAGGCGACTCCCGAGCTGCCGTTCGCGCCGCCCGTTCTGCGCGCGGGCGACCGGCTGATCGCGCAGACGCCGCTGATCCTGCGCTACCTCGGCGAGCACCACGGTCTGGCGCCGGCGGACGAGCGCCGGCGCCTGTGGGCGGACCAGTGCCAGCTCACCATCGCCGACTGGCTGGTGGAGAACCACGATACCCATCACCCGCTCGGACCGTCCCTGTACTACGGGGAGCAGAAGGCGGAGGCGGCGCGCCGGGCAGGACTCTACCGCGCCGAGCGCCTGCCCCGCTTCCTGAAGTACTTCGAGGCGGTGGTCGCGCGGAATCCGGCTGCGAGCGGCTGGGCGGTCGGCGAGGGCTTGAGCCACGTGGACCTGTCGCTGTTGCAGATGATGACGGGCCTGCGCTACGCCTTCCCCCGCGCGATGCAGCGCCTCGAGCCGGACTGCCCGCACTTGCGCTCGCTCCACGATCGCGTGGCGGCGCTGCCGGCGCTTCGCGACTATCTCGCCTCGGACCGGCGCCCGCCGTTCACCGAGGAAGGCATCTTTCGCCACTATCCGGAGCTGGACGGCTGACGGTCACCCTGGGGGAGCGCCGCTGAGCCGCCGGGCAACCCGGCCGATGATCAGCGCCGAGCGGCCGGTGTCGAGGAAGGCGGTCTCGTCCCAGACCAGGCGCAGGTTCGCGAGCTGGGTGCGAGGGCGGATCAGCCCGAGGCGCATGGTGCCGAGGCCCGGATAGGCCAGCAGGGCGACGCCGTCGAAGGCGGTCGGGGTATCGTCGTTGCCGCGCACGGCGAGCTGGGCGTAGGCGGCGTAGCCGAGCGCGCCCTGCAGCGAGGCCACCAGTGGCCCGTGCCGGCCGATCCAGTCCGCCAGCATGTGCTCGCGCTCCATCGGGGGCTTGGCCCGCAGGCAGAACAGGGCGACCGCGTCCGGCGCGGTTTCGCCGGGGGCCAGCGGCATCGTGTCCACGCGCTCGGTGCTGAGTAGCGCATGGTGGCGGGTGGCGGCATCGGCATGCTGCGCGAGCGCCTGGAGCGCGGCCCCTCCCGGCTCGCTGGCGAGCGCAGCCTCCCGCTGCGCAGGTTCGGGCCACTGCAGCTGCTCCACAAGGTCCCAGCGCTCGTCCCGGTTGCCGATGAGGCTCGGCGGGCGGCGGCCGCGCAGCAGGGAGATCAACGCCGTCAGCGGCCAGCTGCGGCTCAGGCGCACGGCGTTGTAGACGATGCTGAGGCGCGACAGGCGCCTGATCTGGTGGTAGTCGGGGTGGCCGAGCGCCGCCTGGTGGCGGGCGACCAGCGCGGCGCGCTCCTCGGCCCACGGGCCGAGGAAGTCACCCGCGGACAGGCTCCGGGCCCGACGGTGGCAGATCAGCAGGGTGGCGCTCATGACCGCCCCGCCGTGCGCACGTGCTCGATCACGGCCTCGGGGCGCTCCAGCGACATCAGGTGCCCGGCGGCGGTGACGGTCTCCAGTCGTGCATCGGGGATCAGACCCTGGCAGGCCCGCCGCTCGGCCTCGCGGGACCAGTCGTGCTCGCCGTAGACGAGCGTCACCGGCAGGCGGATGCGCGGGTAGGCCTCACGCAGGGCCTCCCAGGCCGGAAAGTCGCGGATAAGAGAGAGAAAGGCGCGGTAGTGCCCTGGCCGGTTGCCCACCTCGTGCAGCGCCTGCACCAGGTCCGCGGGCAGATGCTGCGGATCGTGCACGCTGCCGCGCATCACCCTCGCGAACAGACCCTGCCAGCGCAGTCGCCACACCGCGGGGCCGAGCAGCGGCACACGGGCCAGGTTGAACAGCACCGCCGCCAACGCCGAGCCGCGGTGGATGCCGCGCCCGCGGGCATAGTCGTAGCTGTTGATCGCCACGACGCGGGCTACCTGCGGCTGCTGCTCCGCCGCCAGTGTCAGGCCGATCGCGCCGCCGATGGACTCACCGGCCACCACCACATTCTCCAGCGCCCGGGCCTGCAGGTAGGCGCGCACCGCCCGCACAAACCGCTCCGGGTCATACGCGCCGGGCGGAATCGAGGAGTGCCCGTGGCCGGGCAGATCGATGGCGTGGACCTCGAACTCCCGGGCGAGGCTCGGCACCACCTCGCGGAACAGCTCGAGCTGGGTGCGCAGGGTGTGCAGCAGCAGCACGGGGCGCCCCTGTCCTGCCCGCAGGTAGCGCAGGCGCAGGCCGTCCACCAGCAGGTAGCCGTGCTCGCCCTCCGGGAGCCATTCGGGCCGGGCGGGGGGCGGCGGCGACTCGCGGGCGGCCTCGACCCAATGGGTGCCCACCAGGGCAAGGGCGGCGACAGCGGTTGCGACCGGCAGGCTCATCGGGTTTTCAGGTATTCGATCAGGGCCCGGCGCTCGCCATCGTCGAGGTCGGTGCCGTAGCGGGGGCCGGTATGGCCGCTGTTGGCGTTGCCGCGCAGGCGGGTGTCCAGCACGAAATGGTCGCCGTCGTAAGGGGTTCCATCGGTCGTCATGAATCCGTCTCCGGCGGGTTCGAGGCGTTCCGCCTGAAAGCCCATGCGCGCCTGGTCGTAGACGTCGACGCCGAGCTCGAAGGCGACGGGGCGCTCCTCCTCCGGCGTGAGCAGGTCCCACATCGAGGGGACGGAGCCGTTATGCAGGTACGGCGCCCGGGCCCAGATGCCGTCCAGGGGCTGCGAGGTGTAGCCGTCGGTGACGGTGAAATTGCGGAACGCCCAGAAGTAGCCCTCGGTGTAATCCTGCTGGGCGTCGCGCAGTATCTCCGTGTAGCTCCAGACGCGATGCGGGTCGGTGCCAATGCGCTCCAGCGGCTCCACCGTGGCGATGCGCTCGCCCCCGAAGTCGTGGCAGGCGGCGCAGCGCGCCTGGTAGATCCCCTGGCCGCGGCGGGCGAGCTCGGCGTCGATCGGGAACGGGTAGTCGGGCGGCGGCAGCGCGTCCAGCCAGGCCTCGACCCGCAACAGGGAGTCCACACCCATGTCCTGGGGTTCGGTGCCGGCCCCGATGGCGGCGCTGAAGTTGCGCTCGCGCACCGAGGTCTGGTTGCCGTCCCAGTGCAGGGCCAGCCCCTCACGGGGTGTCTGGTTCCAGACCGAGGGGAAGTCGACGATGCCGTACATCTCCCGGGCCTCGGGGGTGATCCCGCGCTCGGCGTAGTAGTGCCGGAACTGGTCGGTCTTGAAGGTATCGAAGGTGTTCACGCGCCCGGGGCCGAAGGCCGTGTACTCCGGGCGGAAGAAATAGGCGTTGCGCGCCGCGCGCTCGCGCAGCGCATCCCGCAGCTGCGGCACGGCGAAGCGGTAGATGAGGCGGTCCCCGGGGGCGAGCAGGCCGGCCTCGTCCATGGCGGCGAGCAGCGTCCGGGCGGTGAAGTCCTCGTCGGCGGCGACGTCGAACAGGAACCCGAACCAGGCGTGGAGATCGACGGTGTTCGCCGGCATGCCGGGCACGATCAGCGGCTCGCGGGTCTCACTCCCGCGTACCTGGCCGGTATGGCAGGCGGCGCAGTTCATGCCCGCGAGATCGATGAACCGCCGGCGCACCGAGAAGCCGATCGGCAGCGGCTCGCCGGGCTCCTGAATGAAGCCGAAGGCGGTGAGGTCATGCCGCTCCGCACCTGCCGGCAGATGCTCCGGAAAGACCTCGGGCAGCACCCGCAGCACCTTCACGGGAATCCCGGCGGAGAGGTCCGAGCCGATGGAACCGTAGTAGAAGTGCGCCAGCTCGTCCTCGTACTCGACGGGCCGATTGGGCGCGAAGGCATCCAGCAGCAGCGCCAGCAGTCCCAGCCCGATCGGTACGGCAACCATCCATGCCCGCAACCGCCGCGCCAGCAGCCGGGTCTCGGGGGAGGGCAGACGGTCCCAGGTCGCCACCGCCGATCACCAGCCGGCGCGCGGGTCGCCGTCCGCGAGCATGCGCTGCAGCGCCAGGGCCTGCAGCGCGGAGAGGGTGAGGTCGCTCGCGGCGAGCACGAGCATGCCCTGGGGATAGTCGAGGAACAGCAGCCCGAAGAGGAACAGCACCCCCGCGGCGAAACGCCCGCCCACCACGGTGACGCTCACGAACAGATACCGGAAGGGATCCCGGATCACGGGGATGTAGAGCACCGTGATGATGGCGAGCAGCAGGGCGGTGTTCTGCAGCCAGTGGGGCGTGTTGGTGATGCCGACCGCCGCCCAGGCTTCGAGCAGGCGGGGGGCGAGCAGTCCGGGCACGATGAACAGCAGGTTGAGGGCGAGCCCGAGGCCCACCAGCCGGCGGAACCAGTGCAGGGCGCGGTACTCATACCGGCGCGGGTCGGTGGCGGGGGGCACTAGGCCTCCGAGAAGAGGTGGCGGAAGTACTCGTTGTAGAACCGCTGCTCCGGATCCATCTGCTCGCGGATGCGCAGGAACTCGCGGATCTCCTCGCCGAAGGCCTTCTGCGCCTGCAGCGGAGTCACCGAGCCGGACTGGTTCCAGAGCGGTGTGCCGTCGTGCTGCGAGCAGAACTCGTTGTAGGCGTAGAGGAAGCCCTCCCAGCCGGGCAGACCCGTGGCCACCGGGTCGAGGGTCAGGGCCGGGCCGCGCCGCGTGTAGGAGAACAGCGACTGGCGGTCCTCGGCGATGTGGTAGCCGACGTTGAGCATATCGCAGCGGTAGTGGTTGTCGCGGTAGTACTGCTTGCAGAAGGCGAAGTAGTCGCGAATCGCCTGCGGGTAGCTCTCCCGCGGGAAGGCCCAGATGGAGAAGGTGTAGGAGGCGAAGCCGGCGAGCTCGGAGTAGTTGATGATCTGGTCCGCGGGGCTCGAGTTGCGGTCGCGCAGAATGCGGTCCAGCACGGCGACGGTCAGGCGCTCGAGGTTGTCGATCAGCCAGAAACGCAGGCGCCGCAGGGGGATGATGTAGCCGAGCAGCTTCGAGGTGCCGGGCCACAGGGTCTTCCAGACGGTGTTGCGCAGCCGCCACTGCCAGCTTCCGGACTGCGGCTCGCCCGGGACCTCATAGCGCCATTCCACCACCACCCGATCGATGAACGGGAACAGATAGAGCATCATGGAGCGGTTGCGGGCGATGAGCTCGTCCAGGCGATCCGCGAACTCGTCGACGTGAAAGGCCTCGTGCTCCACGGCCATGGCGCGGATCGGCTTCACCCGGAAGGTGACCTCGTAGACGATGCCGAGCATGCCGTAGGAGGAGCGCATGGCGGCCATGAGCTCCGGGTCCTCCGTCTCGGTCACCTCCCGCAGCGAGCCGTCCGGCTGCACGGTCTTCACGCCGATGCAGTAGGCGGCGACCTGCCCGAACTCCCAGCCCTCGCGCTCGCTGTGGTAGGAGGCGTCCTTGGTGCCGCCGGTCGCCCCGGAGCCCACCGTGAGGTTGCCGATCTCCACGTTGACGTAGAACTGCAGGCCTTCCTTCTCCAGCGCCTTGGCGGCGTCAATGTGCTGACAGCCCGCCTCCATGGTGATCGTGCAGGCCTCCCGGTCGATGGCGAGGATGCGGTTCATGCCGGTGATGTCGATCACCGTGCCGCCCTCGGCGACGACGCAGCGGGTGGTGGAGTGGTGCGAGCCCTTGACGCGAACGGGGGAGGGATAGCGCTCGCGGTCGCGCACGATGCGCTGGATGTCCTCGACGCTGCCGACTTTCTCCACGCTATGGGCGTGGTAGACGATGGAACGTTTCCAGTTGGTGACGCGCACGTTCGCCATCGCGGAGCGCTCCCCCGAAAATTGTTGATGTGCTGCCAAGTGCAGCCTAGAAAACCGAAGCGCGGTGAATCGACCGGTCGGATAATTATTGGTTAAGGAATAGAAAACCCTTGTCGGCCAGACGTGTTAAGCAGTTCTCCAGCTGTTTTGTTTTGCACCAATACGCAATTGGGCCACATTTTTCGCCGCAACTTATCCTGGCCAATGCGAACAAAATGTAGCAGAACCTTGGCGAACCGCACGACGTTGTTACACTTCAGCGAACAATAACGAACATTTCGCTCCGAAGGGCGTCGACTGGGGGCCTCGATGATGGCAAGCCTGCTGGACCGTTTACTCGGTGTGTTCGCCCGGGTGACGGGGCGTTTTGCCGTTTGGCACCGGTTTCCGATGATTGTCTCGGTGGCGGTGGTGCTCGGTCACCGGGTGAATCTGCGCCGGCACAACCTCGTCGACACCGAGACCGACCCCGACGGCCAGGCGCGGCCGCCGGAGGATCTGCCGCCAGACTTCGACACCCACGGCTGGCGCATGCCGGACGGTAGCCACAACGACCGCGAGCGCCGCTGGATGGGGCGGGCCGGGCAGCGTTTCGGTCGCAACGTGCCGCTCAGCGCCTGCACGCCCGAGCCCGCCAAGCGGCTGATGGAGCCCAGTCCGCGGGAGGTCTCCAACCGGCTGCTGGCCCGGCGCGAGTTCGCGCCGGTGCCGCACCTGAACCTGCTGGCCGCCGCGTGGATCCAGTTCATGGTGCACGACTGGCTCGGCCACGGTGCCAACGATCGCGAGCGCAAGCTCGAGGTGCCGCTGCCGGAGGGCGATGACTGGCCCGCGGAGCGTATGAGCGTGCTGGCCACCCGGCGCGATCCGCGCCAGGGCGCTGCGGACGAGGGCAAGCCGCCGACCTTCCGCAACATCGAGACCCACTGGTGGGACGGCTCCCAGGTCTACGGCTCCTCATGGCAGCGCATGGAGCGCCTGCGTCGGGATCCGGACGGCAATCGGCTGGAGGACGGGCGGCTTTGGCTGGATGAACGCGGCCTGCTCCCCCTCGACGCCGATCTCCAGGAAAAGCGCCCGGGGCAGGAGCTGGCGGGGGTGAATGGCAACTGGTGGTGCGGCCTGTCGGTGCTGCACACGCTGTTTGCCCGGGAGCACAACGCCATCGTCGAGCGGCTGCGCATCGACTATCCGCGGGCCTCGGGGGAGTGGCTGTTCCAGAAGGCACGGCTGGTGAATGCCGCGCTCATGGCCAAGATCCACACCGTGGAGTGGACGCCGGCGCTGATGGACAGCCCGACGGGCCGATTCGCCATGCGCGGCAACTACTGGGGGCTCATGGGCGAGCACGTCGCCCGCGGCTTCGGCCGCGTGTCGGACAGCGAGGTCATCTCGGGCATTCCCGGCTCGCCCACCGAGCATCATGGTGCCCCCTACGCGATGACCGAGGAATTCACCGCCGTCTACCGCCTGCATCCGCTGCTGCCGGACGACTTCACCTTCCGCGCGGCCGGCGACGACCGCGAGCTGCTGCGGGCGACGCTGAAGGAGGTGACCTTCGGCAAGGCCCGCTCCCTCTACGGGCAAATGGGCTTCGACGACGTCCTGTATTCCCTCGCCACCGCACACCCCGGTGCGATGACGCTGCACAACTATCCGAACCAGCTGCGACGGATCGACAAGAAGCCGGAGGAAGGGATCTTCCTGGACCTTGCAGCGGTGGACGTGTTGCGCGATCGCGAGCGCGGGGTGCCCCGCTACGCGGAGTTCCGGAAGCTGGTCGGCTGCCGGCCGCCGGAGCGCTTCGAGGACATCACCGATGATCCGGACGACCAGCGACTGCTGGAGGAGATCTACGGCAGCGTCGAGCGCGTCGATCTGCTTACCGGCTGCCTCGCGGAGGCGGGCTCCGAGCGCAACTGGCCGCCGCGGTTCGGCTTCTCCGACACGGCGTTCCGTATCTTCATCCTGATGGCCTCCCGGCGGCTGAAGAGCGACCGCTTCTTCACCGACGACTACACGCCGGAGATGTATACGCCGGCGGGCTTCGCCTGGGTGGAGGACAACGGCCTGAAGGAGGTGGTGGAGCGCCACGCGCCGGCCCTGGCGCCCCTGTTCGCCGATGCCCGCAATCCGTTCTTCCCGTGGGCCCGCGCGGGTACCACGCCCGGAGGTACGGCATGACCGACACCCTCTCTCTTACCGCCACACGGGAGGCCGCTACGGCCCATGTGCAGGGGTTCCGCAGCCTGTTCGGCCTGGTGCTTGCCCTCGAGGCGCTGGCCGGTCTGGCGATGCTGGCCTGGCCGCAGGCGGTGGTGGCTGCGCTTGGGGCGGATGCCGGCGGGCTCGTGCCGCTGGCCGGCGGGCTGCTGCTGTGGACGGTCCTGCTGCAGGTGCCGGGGCAGCTGGATCCGGTGCACTCGCGCCTGCCGGTGGTGCTGGGCATCATCGGGCGCCTGGGCGTCGGGGTCGTGGCCCTGTTCCTCGGTTTCGGCCCGGCGCTGGCGGGGCTTTGCGTTATCGTCTTCGCGCTGGCGCTGCTGTTCGTCTACCACCGCATGGTGGCGGCGGTGATCATGTCGCGGCCCTGATTCCGGCCGGCGTCGCTAGCTAGCCCGCATATCTCACCGATTCGCGAAGCGAGGCCGCGGATCGGTGAGATCTGTGGGCTAGGGAAGCGCTGATCAATTCCCGCGGGCCTCTGCGCTCCAGAGCGGCGGCCTGGCAAGGCGGCGTTCGCAGTGAATGGCCGTAGCCCTTTACAAGAACGCCAACGCAGTCCAGGCCGCCGCTCTGGAGCGCCCTTCGGGGCCGCAGGTCGCGCGCGCAGCCGGCGTTGCGCTGCTTGACTGTACCCCCGGTACAGCGCTGCGCAGCGCGCCTTGTCTGCGCACGCGACCTGCGGCCAGAGGCCCGCGGGAATTGATCAGCGCTTCCCTAGTGTCCCGTTGCCACCTCCGGCGGCATGAACTCGAGGATATGCCGCAGCACCTCGTCGGGCGCCTCCTCCGGCAGGTAGTGGCCGCAGTCCAGGGCTTCGCCGTCCACGCTGCGGGCCACGGCGCGCCACTCGGCCAGGGCGTCGAAGCAGCGCTCGATGATGCCGTGGCGGCCCCAGAGCACCCGCAGGGGGCATTCGATCATGCGCCCGGCGGCGCGGTCCTCGCGGTCGTGCTCGAGGTCGATGGTGGCCGAGGCGCGGTAGTCCTCGCAGAGGCCATGCACGGCGCCGGGCTGCGCCAGGCAGCGCCGGTACTCCGCCAGCGCCTCCGGCGCGAACACGGCGAGGCCACCGTGGCGGCCGCCCATGGTGCGTTCGATGTAGGCCTCCGGGTCGGCGCCGATCAGCCGCTCCGGAAACGGCGCCGGCTGGATCAGGAAGAACCAGTGGAAGTAGGCGGTGGCGAAGACCCGATCGGTCTGCTCGTACATGGCCAGCGTCGGGGCGATGTCCAGCAGCATCAGGCGCGTTACCCGCCGTGGATGATCCATCGCCAGACGGTGCGCGACCCGGCCGCCGCGGTCGTGGGCGCAGATCGCGAACCGCTCGAAGCCGAGCTCCCGCATCAGCCCCACCTGGTCGGCGGCCATGACCCGCTTGCTGTAGTTGCCGTGGTCGGGCTCGCCCGGCGGCTTGCCGGAGTCTCCATAGCCGCGGAGATCCGGCGCCACCACCGTGAAGCGCTCGGCCAGGGGCGCCGCGAGGCGGTGCCAGATCGCATGGGTCTGGGGATGGCCGTGGAGCAGCAGCAGCGGCGGGCCACTGCCCCCGACCCGGCCGTGGACGGCGACGCCATTCACGCTCAGGTCGAAGCGGCGGTAGCCCTCGAACACGGTGTCAGGACTCCACCGCAGGCCGCGGCCGCACCAGGATCTCGTTGACGTCCACGTGCTCCGGCTGGCTCACCGCGTAGATCACCGAGCGAGCCACATCGGCCGGTGCCAGCGCGTTTTCCGGCGGCTGGTCGAAGAAGGGCGTGTCCACCATGCCGGGCTCGATCAGCGTCACCCGGATACCGCTGCCGCGGAGCTCCTCGCGCACGCCGTAGCCGATGGCGGTGACCGCCCACTTGCTGGCGCTGTACATGGAGCCCGGGATGGTGACGCGACCGGCGGCGGAGCCCGTGAGCACGAGATGGCCACGGCTCTCGCGCAGGGCCGGCAGGGTGTTCTGGGCGGTAAGCGCCACGCCGTGGACGTTGACCAGCAGCATGTCCCGCCAGACGTCCGGGTCGGCGCCGCTGAACCCGCCCGGAGCGCCGGGGCGCCCGGCGTTGGCGAAGACCACGTCGATGCGCCCGAAGGCTTCGAGGGTGCGGGCCACCATCGCCTTCTGCTCGCCGTTGTCGGTGACGTCGCAGCGGATGGCAATGGCGCGACCGGCGCCGCCGAGCTCCTGCACCAGGGCCTCGAGCCGCTCGGCGCTGCGGCCGGCCAGGGCCAGGCGATAGCCTTCGCGGGCAGCGTGGCGGGCGGTTTCGGCGCCGATGCCGCTGGAGGCGCCGGTAATCAGCATCACGGGATCGCTCACGGGGAAGTCTCCTGTGTCGGTCTACCAGTGCCCAGCAGCATTGGGCTGCGACGCTTCGGGCTCAACCCCCGTCTACTGCGCGGCGGTGGCGGGCGCGGCGAGGTCCTGCTCGAGCACCGCACGATATTCGCGGATGCGCTGGACGTAGCGGACCGGCTCCGAGCCCCGGGCGTAGCCGTAGCGCAGGTCCCGGTAGTAGCGCTCGTCCGCCAGCAGGGGCAGCACGGTCTTCATGTCGCTCCACAGATGCGGGCTCAGGTCGAGCTCCCGGGCCAGGCTCTGGGCGTCGTGCATATGGCCGCGGCCGATGTTGTAGGCGGCGAGGGCAAGGAAAGTGCGGTCCGGCTCGGGCACCGCCTCGACGAAGCTATCCTTCATGCGCGCGAGATAGCGGGCGCCACCGAAGATGCTCTGGCGCGGATCCAGACGGTTCTCCACGCCGAGCTCCCGGGCGGTGGGCAGGGTGAGCATCATGATGCCGCGCACCCCGGTGGGGCTCTGCGCCTCCGGGTTCCAGTGCGACTCCTGATAGCCCTGAGCGGCGATCAGGCTGAAGGGCAGGTCATGCGCCTCGGCGGCCTCGCGGAACCACTCGCGATAGCGCGGGAAGCGCTCGTCGATGCGGCGCACGTAGCGGGCGATGTCGACGTAATCGAAGGCCTGGTAGAAGCCGTAGTAGCGATCGGAGATGCGCGTCAGCAGCCCCGCCTCCTCGGCGCCGGCATGCCAGTCGGCGACGGCGGCGGCGAGGCTGTCGGCGTCCGGCGGCATCACCCAGCCCAGCGACTGGGCGCGGCTGAGGTTGAAGGGCGCGATCAGCTCCGGGTAGTAGCGGCGGTTTATGTCGACGATGGTCGAATCCGCCACCGTGCAGTCGATCTCCCGCTCCCAGACGCGCCGCAGCAGGGCCTCGGTATCGACCTCGGCGGTTTCGCGCCAGGCCAGGTCCGGATGACCGTTCGCCTGCAGCTCGGACAGCCGTTCGCTGTAGCTGCTGCCGGCGATAACCTCGATCTCGAGGCCCACCAGCTCGGCGACGGTCTCGGGCTGGACATTGTCCCGCCGGCAGACCACCTGCTGGGTCACCTGCTGGTAGGGGGGACCGAAGCGGAATCGCTCCTCACGAGCCTCGGTGATCGTCAGCCCCGCGGCGGCAATGTCCGCCTCGCCATTGGCGATCCCGGCCAGCGCCTCGGCCACCGTGGGCACCATCTTCCAGCGCACGGCAAGGCCGAGCTCGGCGGCCAGCGACTTGATCAGGTCATGCTCGGGCCCGGCGGGCTGGTCGTCGCGGTCGATGTACCAGGTGGTGGGGGCATTGCGGGTGATGACCACCAGCTCGCCACTTTCACGGATAGCCGCGAGGTCGCGTGCCGCTGCCGCAGAGGACTGTCCGGCATCGTCGCCGGATTCTCCGGATTGCGGCTTGGGATCGGATTCGGAGCCGCAGGCGCCGAGCAGAGCGAGTAGCAGCAGGGGCAGGAGATGTCTCAGGTAGGGAGGATGCGGCATGGGGCTGGTGGTGGCTCGCGTCGTGCCGCTGACGGCGACGGTGCGTGCAGAGTACCACGGTCGCCGAAATCTCCCGCGCCGGGGTCAGCGGGCGCCGTCCGCGGGCGTGCTCCCGGCGCCCTCCACGGTCTCGCCGGGTGCGCGCCCCTCGATCCCCGCGAGCCACTCGTTGAAGGTCTTCCGGATGCGGTCGTGGGTGCGTGCGTACCAGTCCACGTCCTTGACGATGGCGTTGCGGGCATTGATCGGGTGCGTGGGCAGGTAGGGCTGCATGTCCACGCCGGCGCTGACGTGGGTGGAGACGCGGCGCATGGCGGATTCCCGCGCGGGGCCATAGGGCAGATGGCGGGCGAACTCCGCCAGCGCCGGGGTGCTGGTGGCAAAGCGGATGAAGCGTCGCGCCGCCCCGGGATTCGGCGCACCGGCGGCAATGGCCCAGTTCTCGTACTCCTGGATCTGCCCGTCCCGCAGGATCTCGATGGGCGCTCCCTCCACCGCGCGGGCATGGAAGAAGCGGCCGTTGTAGCCGGTGGCCATCACCACCTCACCCTTGGCAAGCAGCGCCACGGGCTCGTCGCCGCCCTCCCACCAGACCGCCGATGGCGCGATCCGCTCGAGCCGGCGCAGGGCGAGCCCGATGCCGCGTGGGGTACTGAGCAGTGGGTAGAGGTCCTGGCGCGGCACCCCGTAGGAGAGCAGGGCCCACTCCAGATTGCCGAACGGGGCGCGTTGCAGCGCGCGCCGGCCCGGGAAACGGTCGGTGTCGAACAGATCCGCTACCCGCCGCGGCCGGATGCCCGGGAAGGCGCGCCGATCGTAGGCGATAACCGTGGTGTACACGGTATGCGTGATGCCGCAGCGGCTGAACGCGCCGTCGATGAAGTCGCGGCCGGGGGGCAGGCCCTCCGGCGAGGGCGGCGGCAGATCGGCGTCGAGCGGCTGCAGCAGGCCCTCGTCGCAGGCGGCCAGGGTGTCGCTCATGGTCATGTCCACCACGTCCCAGGCGACCTCGCCCCGTCGGTGCTGGGCGCGCAGCTCCGCCAGCCCGCCATCGTAGCGGGCGATGTCCACCTCGATGCCGGTGCGCTCGGTGAAGGGCTGGAACAGCGCGGCCTGCTGCGCCGCTTCGTAGGCGCCGCCCCAGGTGGCGATCGTGATCCGCGGCGGCGAGGACGCCTCCCCCGAGGCGTCGGCGCTGCCGAAGAGCGCGAGGGTTGCGGCAAGCATGGCCCCCGACCAGCGTGCGGGCTTTCTCGCGTCGTCAGCCGGCACCCTGTTCCTCCTCGCGGATCTCCGCGTGTGCCGAGCGCTCTGCCTGGGCGAGCGCGGCGGTGGTGACCACACCCAGGAAACGCCGCCGACCGCGCGCCGCAACCACGGGAAGCGCCTTGGCGCCGACGCCGTGGGCGCGGTGCAGGGCCTCCCAGAGCGAGCTCTCCGGCGTGAGCAGTGGCCAGTCCGGGGTGCTGACCTCGCCGAGGCGCGTCCCCCGGCCGCACGCCCGGAGCGCGGGCGCCGTGACCGTTCCCCGGTAGCGCTCGTCCGCGTCCACCAGAAAGCCCTCCTCGTCGCCGTTGCGCTCGAGTGACGCCAGGGCCTCCTGTGGCGTGGCCCCGGGGTCGAGCCGCGTGCAGCGCTCGCTGACCAGTGACGCCACCGGCCGCCCCTGGAGCACCGCCTGATCGCGGCCGGCGGCCAGGTCCAGGCCGCGCCGGTGGAGCTGCACGTCGAACAGGGAACGGCCGAACAGGCGGGCGGCGAGCAGATTGGCGAGCGCGAGGCTGGCCAGCGCCGCGGTGGTCAGCGTGTAGCTTGCCGTGAGCTCGAAGACGATCAGCAGCGTGGCCAGCGGCGCACCGATGACGGGGGCGGTGACGGCCACCATGCCGCAGACCGCATACACCACCATGCTGGCGTGCTCGGCGCCGGGCAGGAAGTCGGCGAAGCCGCCGCAGAGGGCACCGAACAGCGCCCCGATGACGAGCGCCGGGCTGAACACCCCGCCGCTGAATCCGAAGCCGAGGCAGAGCGCCGTCGCCGCCAGCTTGGCCACCATGATCAGTGCCAGCTCGCCGTCGCCGTAGGCGCCCTCGATGGTGGCAAAGCGCAGCGTCGTGCCGCCGATGCCGAGGATATCCGGCAGCCAGAGCGCGGTCAGCCCAATGGCGGCCCCCGCGGCGGCGGGCCGCAGCACCGCCGGAATCCGGGTGCGCGGTGCCCAGCGCCCCACCCACAGAATGGCGTGCATGTAGGTGACGGCCAGCAGTGCGCCGACGCCGCCGATGGCGACGAACCCTGCGTACTCCCACGCATGCACGATCTCCGCGGAGGCGACGTAGAACAGCGCCTCGCGCTCGAACAGCAGGCCCTCCACGACGTAGCCCATCACCGCCGCCGCGGCCACCGGCGCGAAGGCCCGCAGCGCGTAGTGACGCAGCACCACCTCGTGGGCGAACAGAATCCCGGCGATGGGCGCCTTGAAGGCGGTGGCAATGGCCGCGGCCACCCCGCAGGCGATGGCGATGTTGTCGTCCGAGCGCCCGCAGCGGAACAGCCGCGCCGCGCCGGAGCCGAGGCTGCCGCCGAGGTGCACCAGCGGCCCGTACTGGCCGACGGAAGCCCCGGAGCCGAGGGCGATCAGGCTGCTGGCGGCGGAGAGCAGGCCGGGGCGTGCCGCCAGCCGGCCGCGACGGGTCTGGACCGCCGCGATCACCTCCGCGGGTCCGTGGGCCCGGCGCTCGAGAATGAGCCGGTGCAGCAGCCCCACCAGGAGGCCGCCCGCCGTCGGCACCGCCACGGTGGCCGCGGTGATCCAGCCGCGGTGCTCGAACATCATCCGCGCCCGCGGCGAGATCAGTAGCCATTCGTTCAGCCACAGCACGATCAGGACGAAGCTCGCCGCCAGCAGCGAGACCACGCTGCCGACGCCGACCCCGAGCAGGACGATCCCGCCGACGCCGGCGGCGCGCTCCCCGGCCTGCGGGTTGGCTTGGCTGTCGGCGCTGTCGGCATGCGGCATGAATCGGCCCCTTCGGCCCGGTGGGCCGGTGCGCTCAGCCGGCGAGGGCGCCGCGCAGGGCGCGAATCTCCGCCTGAGCCTCGGCGCGCTCGGCGAGGGGTGCCTCGATCAGATCGAAGCGCGCCATGACCGGGCGCTCGAGCTCGATGGCACGGGTGCCCCGTGCGTGCTCCAGGCGCGCCGCGAGGATGACGTCCAGCAGATCGGTGCCGCCCTCATGTTCACGGTCGAGCTGGTCCAGCCCGGCCGCTACGCCCACCAGCGAGGGCGGAAAATGCCACTGGTCGAGCACGGCCGCGCCGAGGGGCGCCCGCCGGCGTTCGATCAGCGCGTCCAGCGCCGCCCCGTCCGCGGCCAGCGCCGGGTTGCGGGCGGCGAAATCCAGGATGGGCAGTACCCCGATGTCGTGCAGCAGACCCGCCAGCATGGCCTCATGCGGATCGACGCCACGGGCCTGGCGCGCCAGATAGTGGGCGATGGCCGCAACCGCAACCGAGGCCTCGTGGTGCGCCCGCAATCGGGCGGCCACGTCGCCACGGTAGCGTTCCATCTGGCGCAGAATGCACAGGCCGGTGACCAGCGAGCAGGTGAGGCCAAAGCCGATTCGGGCGATGGCCCGGTCCAGTGAGCGGGCTGGCGCGGCACGGCGAGCCGCCGCGGCGTTGGCCACCTTCATCAGGCGCGTGCTCATGGCGGCGTCCTGACCGATCAGGCGCGCCAGGGCGTCGCTGCTGGCGTTCTCGGCACTCGCCGCCTGGCGGACTCGCAGGGCCATTTCCGGCAGGCCGGGCAGGGGGACGTCACCGCACCCGGTGGCGCGGTCGAGCGCGCGGCACCAGTCCTCCGTCGTCTGGACGCCGGTGGTGGTCATGGCATCCCCCTGCTGTCCCGTATCCCAGGTTACCGTGCTCTCCGGGGCCCGCAGCGGCCCCAGGGCAACGCCGTGCGGAGCGCCCGGCAACCTGCGATACGCGACACTAGCCCGCGGTTCCGGTCCCCGCTACCCCCGTGCGAAGTCGGCAAAGCCGGCAACGAACTCGCCGAGGCGTGCCCGCAGGTCCTCGTCGGTGAGCCGTCCCTCGTCGTCGAAAATTCTGGCCGCTCCGGCGACGGTGAGGCGCCCGCCGGTCCACAGGCGCAGGCCCAGGGTCCGCAGCACCGGCAGCCAGGCCGTCTGGGCGAGCACGGTCCCGAATCCCCCCGGGGTGGCGCCCACCAGGGCCACCGGGCGATCACGCAGTACGCGGGCCTGGTCGGCCGGCGGCCGCGAGATCCAGTCGATGGCGTTCTTGAGCACACCGGGAATGCCGTTGTTGTACTCGGGGGTGGCAATGATCAGGCCGTCCGCGGCGGCGATTCGCTCCTTCAGGGCCGTGACCGCCTCCGGGATGCCGTCCCGCGCCTCGAGGTCGCCGTCGTAGAGCGGGATGCCATGCAGTGTCGCGACCTCGACGCTGACGTCCGCCGGCGCGAGCTCGGCGGCATTGCGGAGCAGGGCGGCATTGTAGGAGGCGCGGCGCAGGCTGCCTGGGATCGCGAGCAGTCGGGTCATGGCACTCTCCCTGTCGTCGGTGGTTCGGTGCCCGCGGCCCGACGGCTGCAGGCGCTGAGCCGTCACCATGCCGCAGACGGCGGAATTCGGGAAGCGGCTCACAGCCGGGGCGGGCCGGGGGCTTTACCGTTGCGGCGGGTCAAAAGGGGGAATAGTCGGCATGGAATGGATCGTCCTGGCACTCGTCGTCGGCGCGGTGATCGCCGCCGTGCTGATCTACAACCGCCTCGTCACCGCGCGCAATCGCTACCGCAACGCCTTTGCCCAGATCGACGTCCAGCTCACCCGCCGGCACGATCTGATCCCGAATCTGGTGAGCGTGGCCCAGCGCTATCTGGATCATGAGCGTGAGACCCTGGAAGCGGTGACCGCAGCGCGCAACCAGGCCGAGGCTCAGCTGGACGCGGCGCGCCGCGCGCCTGGGGACACCGGCGCCATGCAGGGCCTGGAGGGCGCGGAATCGGGTCTGACGGCGGCGCTGGGGCGGCTGTTCGCGGTCGCGGAGAGCTATCCCGAGCTCAAGGCCGACGCCACCATGATGCAGCTCTCCGAGTCCCTCACCAATACCGAGAACCGGGTCGCCTTCGCGCGCCAGGCCTACAACGATGCGGTGCTCGGCTATAACAATCTGCGCGAGGTCTTCCCGAACAATCTCCTGAGCGGGCTGTTCCGCTTCCGCCCCGCGCGGCTGCTGACGGTGGACGACCCGGCGAAGCGCGAGGCGGTGCAGGTCGCCTTCAACTGAGCCGCCGGCGAGGTCCGCCATGGATTTCTTCGGCCGCCAGGACCGTGCGCGCCGCCAGACGCTGTGGCTGCTGGCGCTGTTCGGGCTCGCCGTGCTGCTCATCATTGGCGTGGTGAGCGTGGCGGCGGTGCTGGTGGCGGGGATCGTGCACCCCCCGCCTGCGGGGGGCTGGCTGGCGGCCCTGAACGCGCAGCGCGACGTGATCGCCTGGGCGGCGGCGCTCACCGGCGGCGGCATCCTCGCCGCCAGCCTGTGGCGCATGCACCGGCTGCGCCGGGGGGGCGGCACGGTGGCCTGGGAGCTCGGCGCCGAGGCAGTGGACCCGGACACCCGGGATCCGCTGCGGCGGCGGCTTGTCAACGTCACCGAGGAAATGGCGCTGGCGGCCGGGATTCCCGTGCCCGGCGTCTACGTGCTGGAAAACGAGCAGTCGATCAACGCCTTTGCCGCCGGGCACGGGCCCGCGGACGCGATCATCGCGGTGACCCGCGGGGCGCTGGAGCGGCTTACCCGCTCGGAGCTGCAGGGGGTTGTCGCCCATGAGGTAGCCCACATTGTCCACGGGGATACGCGACTCAATCTGCGCCTGATGGGCTGGCTGTTCGGCATCACGCGGGTGGCGCGGCTTGGTGTCTTTCTCCTCCGGCCAGGATCACGACGGCGGCGCTATGGCGGGCGCTCGCATCCGGCGATGCTCGCCATGGGCCTGGTGCTGGTCGCGGTGGGCTATCTCGGGCTGTTCTTGGCCCGCTGCCTGAAGGCCGGGGTCGCGCGCCAGCGGGAGTTTCTGGCGGATGCCGGCGCCGTGCAGTTCACGCGACTCCCGGACGGCCTCGCCGGCGCCCTGAAAAAGATCGCCGCCCCCGGGGCCAACCGCCTGCGGGCGGACAGCGAGGAAGTTGCCCACATGCTCTTCGCTGCCGGCCGCGGCGGTCGCCTGCTGGCGAGCCATCCTCCCATCGTCGAGCGCATCCGGGCCCTGGAGCCTGGCTTCGACCCGGCGGCGCTGGCGGCGCCCCCGCCGGCGGACCGGCAGAGCGAGGCGACGGCGCCCGGGCCGGGCGAGCGCTCCGGGGCAGGGGCTGCGGGCATCGGCACCTCCGCCGCCACAACCGACGCCGATGCCGCGGAAACACCGGCCGCGGACGCGCTGGCACCGGTGCTGGATCTGCTGCCCACGCCGCTGCTGGAGGCTGCCCACAAACCGGAATGGGTGGCGCCGCTGCTCGGCTACCTCCTGCTCGGACAGGGCGCCGACCTGCAGGCCGCGCAGCTGCTGGCGGTCCAGCGTCACCTCGGCGCGGAGGCCGAGGCGAACGTGCGCTACCTGCTGACGGCGGTACCGGCGCTGGCGCCGGACCTCCGGCTGCCACTGCTGGATCTCGCCTTTCCGCTGCTGCGCCGGGCGCCCCCGGCCCGCCGGACGGCGCTGCTGGCCCTCGCCGACGAGCTGGCTCGCGGCCAGGGCGGGGCGGAGGTTCTGCCCTACGCCGTCGCACGCCTGCTGGGTGAGCGGCTGCGGGAGGCCGAGGGACACGGACGCCGCGCGGTGGTGCCCGGCGCGGGCCGGCTGCGGGCGCTGCGGCAGGTGCTGGCAGTGGTGGCGCAGCAGGGTGCGGAGCCGCCGGAGGCGGCCCGGGCGGCCTATGCCGCCGGCCTGGCCGCGGCGGGCCTGCCGCCGTCACCGATGCCGGAAGCGGGCGAGCTCTGGCAGCCGCTGCTGGAGAGCGCCCTGCGGCGACTCGATGGGCTGCCGCCGCGGGGCAAGCGGCGGGTGCTGGAGGGACTCGAGGCCACCGCACGGCACGATCGCACGCGAGCCCGCATATCTCACCGATTCGCGGAGCGAGGGGGTGGAGATGGCGGGCAAGACAAGGCGCGCGAGAGCTCGGGCGCGCAGGCGTACTCGACAGTACGTCGAGCACCCGAGCCGAGCGCAACGCCGGATTGCCCGGCAGATCCACGCCCGCAGCCGCGAATCGGTGAGATATGCGGGCTAAATGCCCGTGAGCAGGCGCTGATGCGCGTCATCGCGGCAAGGCTGCATATCCCGATCCCATACCTCTAGGGAAGCGCTGGTCAATTTCCGCAGGCCTGTGCGCTCCAGAGCGGCGGCCAGAGGCCCGCGGGAATCGATCAGCGCTTCCCTAGGCGCCGGAGGCGGCTCGCAAAAGCCCGTAGGCAGAAGCACGAATGGCGCCCGTCGGGGCGCACGGACACACTGGCGTCCGTTCGTGGTCAGAGTCTTAACCGCACCACCGGGAGTCGAACATGTCCTACGGGAAGCTCATCCTGCCCGTGATCATCGCGGCCGCCATCGGCGCGTTCTTCGCCTTTGATCTCGGCCAGTATCTGTCGCTGGCCTACGTGCAGTCCCAGCGCGAGACCTTCCAGGCGGTCTATGCGGCGCATCCGGTGGCCACGCTGGCGGCCTTCTTCGCGATCTACGTCGTGGTCACGGCGCTGTCACTCCCGGGCGCCGCGGTGATGACGCTGGTGGCGGGAGCGCTGTTCGGGCTCGTCACCGGCACCGTGCTGGTGTCCTTCGCCTCCAGCATCGGCGCCACGCTGGCGTTCCTGGTCGCCCGCCTGCTGCTGCGGGACACGGTGCAACGGCGCTTCGGTCAGAGCCTGCGCAAGGTCAATCGCGGCGTGGAGAAGGACGGGGCGTTCTATCTGTTCGGGCTGCGGCTGGTGCCGGCGTTTCCGTTCTTCGTCATCAACCTGGTGATGGGGCTGACGCCCATGCGCACCTGGACCTTCTACTGGGTGAGCCAGGTAGGCATGCTCGCCGGCACCGTCGTCTACGTGAATGCCGGCACCCAGCTCGGGCAGATCAGCTCCGTGGGCGGGCTGCTCTCGCCGGGGCTGATCGCCTCGTTCACCGCCCTCGGCCTGTTCCCCATCGTCGCCCGCAAGATCCTGCAGACACTGCAGGCGCGCAAGGCGCTGCGCGGCTGGGAGAAGCCCGATAGCTTCGACCGCGACATGGTGGTCATCGGGGCGGGCTCCGGCGGGCTCGTGAGCGCCTACATCGGTGCAGCCGTCAAGGCCCGGGTCTCGCTCATCGAGAAGGACCGTATGGGCGGTGACTGCCTCAACACCGGCTGCGTGCCCTCCAAGGCGCTGCTGCGCTCGGCGCGTTTTGTTGCGCAGCTGGGGCGCTCCGGGGAGTACGGCATCCGCTCCGCGAGCGCCGAGTTCGACTTCGCCGAGGTGATGGAGCGGGTCCAGAAGGTGGTGCGGCAGGTGGAGCTCCACGACTCCGTGGAGCGATACGAGGGGCTAGGCGTGGACGTGATCAAGGGCGAGGCCCGGATCACCTCGCCCTGGACGGTGGAGGTCGACGGCCGCACGCTCACCACCCGCAACATCATCGTCGCCACGGGTGCCCGCCCGTTCGTGCCGCCGATTCCCGGGCTCGAGGAGGCCGGCTACCTGACCTCGGAGAACCTCTGGGATCTACGCGAGCGCCCGGAGCGGCTGGTGGTGATCGGCGGCGGGCCCATCGGCAGCGAGCTGACCCAGGCCTTTGCCCGCCTCGGCAGCCACGTGACCCAGGTCGAGCTGGCACCGCGCCTGCTACCCCGCGAGGACCCGGAGGCAGCGGCCCTGGTGGCGCAGCGCTTCGCCGAGGAAGGCATCGACGTGCGCACCGGCACCCAGGCAAAGGCCGTGGAGACGGGCGCAGACGGCAGCCGTGCGCTGCTGGTCGAGCGGGACGGCGTCGAGGAGCGCATCCCCTTTGACCAGATCCTGGTCGCCGTGGGCCGCAAGCCGAACATCACCGGCTTCGGGCTGGAGACGCTGGGGATCCCCACCACCGAGCGCGGCACCATCGAGGTCAACGAGTACCTGCAGACCCGCTATCCCAATATCTTTGCCGTCGGCGACGTGGTGGGGCCGTACCAGTTCACCCATGCTGCGGCCCATCAGGCATGGCATGCGGCGGTGAACGCCCTGTTCGGCGGCTTCAAGCGCTTTGCCGTGGACTACAGCGCACTGCCCTGGAGCACCTTCACCGACCCCGAGGTGGCGCGCGTGGGCCTCAACGAGGACGAGGCCAAGGCACAGGGCATCGAGTACGAGGTCACGGTCTACGAGCTCGCGGAGCTGGACCGGGCGATTGCCGAAGGCGCCACCGAGGGCTTCGTGAAGGTGCTCACCGTCCCCGGCAAGGATCGCGTGCTCGGCGCCACCATCGTCGGCGAGCATGCCGGTGAGCTCATCAGCGAGTACGTCACCGCGATCCGTCACGGTCTCGGCATGAACAAGCTGCTCTCCACGATCCATGCCTACCCCACGCTCATGGAGGCGAACAAGTTCGCCGCCGGCGAGTGGAAGAAGGCGCACGCGCCCCAGCGGGTGCTGGCCTGGCTGGCCCGCTACCACGCCTGGCGCAGGGGGCGGCCGGCCGGGGAGAACGCCCAGGCGGCCCAGCAACGCTGACAAGGCCCAATGGGGGATCCGGCGCGCGGGCGCGCCTCCTGCAGGTAGTCGCTGCCGCCCTGCCCGGGCAGGCCCCGCAGGAGCGGCGCCCCCGCCGCGAATCGGTGAGATATGCGGGCTAGGCCGCGGGCGCGAAGCGCCGGCCGCTTGCCCGGGGCCAGTAGCGCTGGTAAACGCCGTGGCCCGGCGTCCTGCGCAGCAGCTCGCCAGCTTCCAGAAAGGGGTAGAGCTCATCGAAGCTGCGCACCTCGCCGTCCGCCGTGCGGCGCAGGAGGTGGCTCGGGCGTATTTGCCACGGCTGCTCCAGGCCCGCCGCCGAGAGCAGCCCGGCCAGGGCCTTCAGCGTGTTGGCGTGGAAGTTCGCGACGCGGACGGACTTGTCCTTCACGTCCAGCGCACCGGCGCGATAAGGGTCCTGCGTGGCGACGCCGGTCGGGCAGTGATCGGTATGGCAGCTCAGCGACTGGATGCAGCCCAGAGCGAACATGAAGCCGCGGGCGGCGTTGCACCAGTCGGCGCCGAGAGCCATCGTGCGGGCGATCTTGAACGAGCTCGTCACCTTGCCGGCCGCACCGATGTGCAGGCGGTCCCGCAGCCCGGCACCCACCAGGGTGTTGTGCACCAGCAGCAGGGCGTCGTCCAGCGGCATGCCGAGGCGGTTGATGAACTCCAGCGGCGCCGCGCCGGTACCCCCCTCGCCACCGTCGACGACGATGAAGTCCGGCAGCTCCTCGGTCTCGAGCATCGCCTTGACGATGGCGAACCACTCCCACGGATGCCCGACCGCCAGCTTGAAGCCCACCGGCTTGCCGCCGGAGGCCTCACGCAGGCGAGTGATGAAATGCATGAGCTCGATGGGCGTATGGAAGGCCGAGTGGGCCGGTGGCGAGACCACGTCTTCCCCCATCGGCACGTGTCGCGCCTCGGCGATCTCCGGAGTGACCTTGGCCGCGGGCAGGATGCCGCCGTGGCCGGGCTTAGCCCCCTGGGAGAGCTTGATCTCGATCAGCCGCACCTGCTCGCGGGCGGCGTTGTCGCGGAACAGGGCCTCGTCGAAGCGACCGTGATCGTCCCGGCAGCCGAAGTACCCGGAGCCGATCTCCCACATCAGGTCGCCGCCGTGGCGGGTGTGGTAGCGGGAGATCGAGCCCTCCCCGGTGTCGTGGTAGAAGCCACCCATGGCGGCGCCCTTGTTGAGCGCGAGAATGGCGTTGGCCGAGAGCGAGCCGAAGCTCATCGCCGAGATGTTGAAGACGCTGGCGCGGTAGGGCAGCGGGCAGTCCCGCCCGATGGTCACGCGAAAGGTCTTCGGATCCGGCTCGGTGGGAGCAACCGAGTGATTGATCCACTCGTAGCCCTCCGCATAGACGTTCTGCAGGGTGCCGAACGGGCGCTTGTCGAGCACGTTCTTGGCCCGCTGGTAGACCACCGAGCGCTGCTCGCGGGAGAACGGGCGCTCGTCGGTGTCCGCCTCGATGAAGTACTGCCGGATCTCCGGGCCGATGGACTCCAGGAAATAGCGCAGATGGGCGAGCACGGGGTAGTTCCGGCTCACGGCCCGGCGCGTCTGCAGCAGATCGTAGATGCCGAGGGCTGTCAGGGCGCCGAAGATGGCCGCGGGCCAGCCCCACCAGAGGCTCATGGGCAGGCACAGTATCGACGCCAGGAGGCCGACGATGCAGATGCCGAATCCGGCGAAGCGCACGGGTACGTGAATGGTGGACACTGGGGGGCCTCTCTTCCCGCCTGCGGACGTGGTCTACCCTCGCCGGCCGCGTCACCAACTGCAATAGGGAACGGCCCTGACCCATCCTGCCGGTGCGGACGGGGCCGGCCCGGTCCGCCGGCAGAGAGGGCGGATGTGAATTCCCGGTCCGGGGTCGCCCGGGCGGCCGGCAGCCAGGTGCTGCTGGTCTCCGGGCAGGCGCTGGCGAAAACGATGCTCGAGATCCGCGGTCAGGGAGCGCAGGCGTTCGTCCCGGAACGTCATCGTCGTTTGCCGAGGCTACGAAGCTGTTGCCTGCCACTTTGGAGTCAGATGGGACAGCGACACCCGGCCGGCCACCTCCCGGATGCCGGGCCGGCAGGCGTGCGCGCTGCGACCGCCATCCGGCATGAGGATCGCGCCGCCGGCGAGCGCGTATCCCGGAGGACTCGGCGGGGCCCGGGCAGGGCTCCCGCCGATGGTGCGTCCGCTACGCCGCCGCTTCCGGCGCCTGCGGGGGTATGTTCAGGTTCGAGCGGAAGAGGTTGCGCGGATCGACCCGCTGCTTCACGGCCTGGAGTCGCGCATAATTTACGCCGTAGGCGGCCTGGGTGCGCTCACCTTCGTCCTCGGTGAGGAAGTTCACGTAGCCCCCGCCGGTGCCGTGGGGCGCCGCCGCGGAGAATGTCCGCCGTGCCCAGTCGCGGACCGCGTCGTCCTGTTCCGGGCGGCTCCAGCGCCCGTGCACGTTCATGATGTAGTGGGCGTCGCGGCCGGCGTAGGCGGTGTCGGTCGGGGCCACTCGGGCCATGGCGCCGCCCACGTGGGCGATGAAGACCTCGCATTCCGGGTCCGGCAGCGTCGCGGCCGCGTTGATGACCAGGTCCAGTACTGCGTTATTAAGCGTGCTGAAGCTGTTGGATTTCCAATAGTTCCGCCCGCCGGGCGTGAGCAGCGGATCGAACGCCTGCTGGAATGCGGCATAGGGCTGGATGCCGAGGGCGCTGCCCACCGGCTCGCCGAAGCCGAGCACGGGCGCCGCGGCGCGCTCGCCGTCGGCGGGGTCACCGCAATGCACGAGCGGGAAGACCACCACCTCGTGACCGTGCACCGATTCCGGCAGGAAGGGCAGGGGCGGGGCCTTGCGCAGCACGGTCCAGACCGTGAGCGCTTCGGGCGCGGTGGCGGTGAAGTCCCGCCAGGCGCGCAGCACCTGCTCCGCCTGCGCGAACGGGTAGACCACCAGGCCGCTGTAGACCATCGGACCCACCGGATGCAGGCGGAACTCGAAGGCCGTCACCACCCCGAAGTTGCCGCCACCGCCCTGCAAGGCCCACAAGAGCTCCGGGTCGCGCTCGCCCGAGACGGTGCGTCGCTCACCGTCGGCGGTGACGAGGTCCGCCGAGACGAGGTTGTCGATGGTCATGCCGTAGCGCCGGCTGAGCCAGCCGAAACCGCCCCCGAGGCACAGGCCGGCGACGCCGGTGGTGGAGTTGATGCCGAGCGGCGTGGCCAGCCCGAAGGCCTGTGCCTCATGGTCGAAGTCGGCGAGCAGGGCGCCGGGGCCGACGCGTGCGCTGCGTCGCTCCGGGTCCACGTGGACGTCACGCATGGCTGAGCAGTCGATCACCAGCCCCTGGTCGGCCACGGCGTTTCCGGCAATGTGATGGCCGCCACCACGAACGCTGGTGAGCAGTCCGTGCTCCGCGGCGAAGCGCACGACGGTCTGCACGTCCCGCGCGCCGCGGCAGCGGGCGATCAGCGTGGGGTGGCGGTCCACCATGCCGTTCCACACGGCGCGGGCCTCGTCGTAGCCGGGGTGATCGGCGGCGACGATGTCGCCGCGGAGGGCGCCGGCGAAGGCGTCGACGGTGGGGGCATCCACGGTGGTGGTGCCGCCGTCCAGGGTGCGGAACGTGTAGCTGTTCATGACGAGGTGCTCTTGTTGGTTCTGATGCCAGGCCCGATGCGCCCAGTGTGAAGTCGCCCTTGTTCGGTCGGCCTGCACCATGCTGCTGGCCGCCGGTCGGGTAGGGACGGGTAAACCACCGGACTGGCGAGGATTCTGCGCCGTTGCCGTGGGCAAACAACTGCAGATTCTGTATCGTGAAAATCCCGCCAGGAGCGAATCCATGAGCGGAGCACAGTCAGGTAGTTACGGTCAGTTCTGCCCGGTCGCCATGGCCTCGGAGGTGCTCTGCCGCCGCTGGACCACGCTGATCCTGCGCGAGCTGCTCTGCGGCAGCACCCGCTTCAACGAGCTGCAGAAGGGCATGCCCCGAATCTCCCCGGGGCTGCTCTCCGAGCGGTTGCGGGAGCTGGAAGCCCACGGGCTGGTGCGGCGCGAGCCGACCGGCACCGGCCACGCCTATCGCCTGAGCGAGGCGGGGGAGGCCCTGCGCCCGCTGGTCACGGCGATGGGTGAGTGGGGCCACCGCTGGGTCGAGAGCACGGCTTCCCTCGCCAATCTGGACCCCTCCCTGTTGATGTGGGACATGCGCCGAAATCTGGACCCGACGCCGATGCCGCCGCGCCGCTGCGTGATTCAGTTTCTGTACCCGGATCTTGCGCCCGGCAGCCGGCGCTGGTGGCTGGTGGTGGAGCCCGGGACCGGGGTAAGCCTCTGCTACACGGACCCGGGCTTCGACGTGGATCTGCACGTCTCCTCCAGCCTGCGGACCATGACCGCCATCTGGATGGGCTACACGACCCTGGCGGCCGAGGTGGCGTCCGGCATGGTGCACCTCACCGGGGACGACGCCCTGCGCCGCAGCATCGACGCCTGGCTTGGCCTGAGCCCGTTCGCCCGCAACACCGTCAACCGTGCGGCCGCCGAGGGGGCCTGACGGGAGCATACGCGCCACGGCGGGCGTGGGCGGCAGCGACAGCATGGGGCGCTGAACTCTGACAATGCCCCTGAGACCATTAGTATGCTCTGACCGCAGGAAGCGATCAGGAGCCGCACCGTGAGCCGCAACGGCCTGTACCGCCTCTACTATTCCCCGGACAGCGCGAACCTGGTGGTGCGGTTGGCGCTCGAGCTTCTGCGCGCGCCCTACGAGGCGGTACTGGTGGACCGCGGCCGGCGCGAGCAGCATTCCCCCGCCTACCGTCGCCTCAACCCCCAGGGCCTGATCCCCGTGCTCGTGGACGGCGATGCCGTGCTATTCGAGACCGGCGCCATCCTGCTCTATCTGGCCGACCGGCATCCCGGCCTTGCGCCGCCGCCGGCAGCCGCCGCGCGGGGCGACTGCCTGAAGTGGCTGTTCTTCCTCTCCAACACCCTGCACGCCGATCTGCGCATCGCCTTCTACCGCGAGCGGTATGCGGACGAGCCCGATGCCCGGGAGCGCGTCGGGCGTACCGCCCAGCGGCGGGCGCTCGGGCATTTCCGGCTGCTGGAGCGGCAGCTCGCGGCGCGAGAGGGCGTGTGGCTGCTGCCCTGGGGCCGCAGCGTCTGCGATGTCTACCTGGCCGGCTGCGCGCGCTGGGCGCGGCTCTATCCGCAGGGCTCGCCCCTGGCCGCCGACGCCCTCGACGACTGCCCGCAGCTGCTCGCGCTCTGCGCCGCCCTGGAAGCCGATCCGGCCGTGGCGCGCGCCTGCGAAGCCGAGGGCATCCCGGCGCCGTTCTTCAGCCGGCCGCGGCCGGCGGAGCCGGAGGTGGGGAGTGTGCTGTGAGGGCCCCTATCCAGCGGCGTGGGTTCCGTTGGGGCTCGCGGGGTCACTCGACGCCTCATCGAGGGGGCTCCCTGTTCCCGGGTCGGGTGTGGCCCGCTGGGGGCTTTTCCGGCGCGGCTGGGCAGGCAAAGACGGCCATCCACGTCGCCCAGCGCGGCACGACGGGGGTAGATCGTGAAGCTGCGCCGATACCGGGAGGCCGACGTCGCGGCCCTCGTGCATCTGTTCACCGAGTCCGTTCACAGCCTGGCGGCCCCTGACTACGCTGCCGAGCAGCGTCAGGCCTGGGCGCCGATTCCGCCCGATCTCGCGGCATGGCGGGCGCGGTTCCGGGAGCTGGACACCATCGTTGCAGAGGCAGAGGACAGGGTTCTGGGCTTCCTCTCCTATGAACCGAACGGTCATATCGAGCTGCTTTACACGGCACCGCATGCCGCGCGTAAAGGCGTCGCATCGGCACTGCTACAAGAGGCAGCCGGATGCCTGGCCCGGGTCAAGGGTACGGGGGAGCTGTTTACGGAAGCCAGCCTGACGGCGGTACCCTTCTTCCTGAAGCAGGGCTTCGAAGTTACCGCCGAGCAGACCGTGCGCAGGCGTGGCGTGAGCTTCCGCCGCTTCGCCATGCGCAGGCCCGCCGGGCCGCGTTGATGTGGGTGGCTACGACATATCGCGGAAGATCCCTACCGAAAACCACTGCCGTTCGAGAAACTGGTGGCTGACCTGGCCGGCGCCTGCTCACGTCCGATCAGTTCGAGGCATGCCGGCATCTACACAGACAGGGGCGTCGAGACATGCATAGGATCCAGTGCATGTGTGGCTCGGTGGGAGGCCGCATCGAGGGCTCGGGGCTGCACAACCGTGGTATCTGCCACTGCACGGACTGCCGCGCGTTCGCGCGCTTTCTAGGCAAGGGCGAGGAGGTGCTGGATGCGCAAGGCGGCACGGAGATCGTGCAGCTGGCGCAGTGGCGGCTGCGATTCGAGCGCGGAGAGGAGCACCTGGCGGCCGTTCGGCTCAGCACTAAGGGGATTCTCCGCTGGTACGCCGCTTGCTGCCGCACGCCCATCGGCAACACCCTGCCGACGCGGCGGGTCTCGGTGATCGGGCTGGTGCATGCCTGCCTCGACGCCCAGAGGCTGGATGAAGACTTCGGCAACGGCGTCGCCATCGTCCACGCCGGCAGCGCCCTCGGCAGCCCCAAGCCCAGAAGCCATGGGATGCTCGGCGCCAGCGCGCGGCTGATCGGGATCATCGGCGCGGCGCTGATCACCGGACGCTACCGACGGTCTCCACTGTTCGACGACTCGGGCGCGCCGCGCGTGGTGCCGAGGGTGCTCACTGCGGAAGAACTGGCCGAGCTGAAGGCGGATCCAGGCGCTCCGGCATAACAGAGACTGTCGGGTGACCGGCGCACCCGGTTTGACGCCCGGGGAGGACCCAAGCCGGGTGCGCTAGCAACAGAGAGCAGTGGTGTGCGCACGAGGGTAAAGGTCTGCTGCATCCAGAGCATCGCCGAGGCCCGGTTGGCGGTAGCCATGGGTGCGGACGCGCTCGGTCTCGTCGGTGCGATGCCAAGCGGCCCGGGTCCGATCCCCGACGCGGCGATCGCCGGGATCGCCCGCTCGGCGCCGCCGGCGGTCGCCACCTTTCTGCTCACGAGCCGGGCATCGCCGGACGCCGTAGCGCAGCACGTCCTCGACTGCCAGCCGACGGTGGTACAGCTAGTGGATGCCGTGCCAGCCGCAACCTACAGCGCCTTGCGTGAGCGCTGCCCCGGGGTGCGCATAGTGCAGGTGATTCACGTGGAGGACGGTCGGGCGCCGGATCAGGCGGCGGCCGCGTCCAGACACGTGGACGGTCTGCTGCTCGATTCCGGACGCCCAGCGGCGGCCGTCCGGGAGCTCGGCGGGACCGGGCGGGTGCATGACTGGACGCTGAGCCGGCGGATCGTGGAAGCCGTGGATGTCCCGGTGTTTCTCGCCGGAGGCCTCCGACCCGGGAACGTGGCGGCGGCGATACGCGAGGTCACCCCCTTCGCCGTCGATCTCTGCTCGGGCGTGCGGACGGACGGGGCGTTGGATCGCGAGAAGTTGAAGGCCTTCATGCTGGCGGTCCGCAGCGCGGATCAACGGTGACGGCGCGGCCGGCGGTCAGCCGCAAGGCTGCTGCAGCAGCCGCTCCAGCGCCTCGGCCCGCATCTCGAGCTCGAAATGCACGGGATCGGTAGTCGTGAAGATCAGGTAGCGGACCTCGGCGGAGTAGCTCGCCTCTCGCGCCTCGCGGTGATGCGCTACCAGCTTGTTGGCGATGTTGAGGAGGCGGTCGCGGGCCAGGTCATCCACCTCCACGGTGCCCTCGGCCTGCCGCTGGAGCTCGGCGAAGAACCACTCGTAGACGGCACAGCGCTCCGCCCGGCGCTCGACATCCGGTGGGCCTGCGAGCCAGGACGGGACGGCGGCGGCGCTGGTCATCACCAGCACCGCGAGCAAGGCGCAGGGGAGCGGGATGGCGAGTCGTGCGAGCACATGCTGGAGGCTTCGATGCATCGGCCGCGTTCACCGCGATCCATCGGCGAGTGATATTATAGTCGCACTTCTGGCGGTGTCCCGGGTGATTGGATGAAGGTCGAACTGGTGACGACCCTGAAGCGCCAGGCCACGAAGATCCTGGCCGAGCTGCATGAATCCAAGGAGCCCGTGCTGATCACCGAGCACGGCAAGCCGTCTGCCTATCTCGTTGATGTGCAGGACTATGAGCTCATGCAGCGCAGGCTTGATCTGCTGGAGGGGCTCTCCCGGGGAGAGCGGGCTGTCCTGGAAGGGCGAACGTACAGCCAGAACGAGGCCAGGGAAAGGCTCGGTAAGTGGCTGAAGTAATCTGGACGGAGCCCGCCGTCCAGGACCTCGATTCGATCGCCGAGTACATCGCACTCCACAATCCGCCTGCCGCCAGACGCCTGATTGAGAACGTGTTCGAGAAGACCGGGCGGCTGGCGCGTTTCCCGCACTCGGGGCGCGTCCCGCCCGAGCTGCCGGATTCGGTCTTCCGCGAAATGGTCGTGCCGCCCTGCCGCGTCTTCTACCGCACGGAGCAGGGCCGTGTGCTCATTCTCCATGTGATGCGGGAGGAGCGACGGCTGCGTGCCTACCTGCTGGAAGGCGACTAGCCCGCACATCCCACCGATTCGTGGCTGCGGGCGCGGATCTGGCCGACAGTCCTGCGTTGCGCTCGGCCCGGGTGCTCGACGTACTGTCGAGTACGCCTGCGCGCCCGGGCTCTCGCGCGCCTTGTCCTGCCCGCCATCTCCACGCCCTCGCTTCGCGAATCGGTGAGATATGCGGGCTGGCCAGCCGCCGAGTTGCCGCGCCGACCCTGCCAACTCGGCTGCTGGCCAGTATGATGGCAGCGAGCGTCCTCCATCGAAGCCACCCGGAGCCCTCCGCCCCCGATGACCAGCACCGCCCGCATTCGTGAGATCCCCTACAACTACACCTCGTTCTCCGACCGCGAGATCGTCCTGCGCTATATGGGCGAGGACGGCTGGGACACGCTGAACGACCTGCGCGGCGAGCGCCGCACGGGCATCTCCGCGCGCATGCTCTTCGAGGTACTGGGGGATCTCTGGGTGGTGGGGCGCAACCCCTATATCCAGGAGGACCTGCTCGCCAACCCGAAGCGCCGCGAGGCGCTGGTGGGGGCGATGGACCACAGGCTGGACCAGATCGTCGCCCGGGCCAACGGCAACGAGCGGGCACTGCAGCTCGCCGGCCGCGCCCGCGAGGCGGTGCGCCAGTTCGAGGCCTGGTTCCCGGAGACGGCCAAGCGCCGCGAGCGGGCGCGCAAGGCCTTCGCCCGGCACACCGCCGAGCACAACGTCTGCTTCGACGGGCTCACCCGCGTCGCCCACCAGACCGACGCCACCGACTGGCGCGTGGCCGTGCCCTTCGTCGTGCTCACGCCGGACACCGAGGCGGAGATGGCCGGGCTGGTCGCCACCGCCGTGGAGCTCGGGCTCACGGTCATCCCCCGCGGCGGCGGCACCGGCTACACCGGCGGCGCGGTGCCGCTGGACGAGGCCTGCGCCATCATCAACACCGAGAAGCTGGAGGGCCTCGGCGCCGTGGAGCGCCGGGAGCTGCCGGGCGTGGCCGAGCCCGTCGCCACCATCCGCGCCGAGGCGGGGGTGGTCACCCGCCGGGTGGAGGATCTGGCGGACCGCTTCGGTTACGTCTTCGCCGTGGACCCCACCTCCCGCGATGCCAGCACCATCGGCGGCAACGTGGCCATGAACGCCGGCGGCAAGAAGGCCGTGCTCTGGGGTACGACCCTGGACAACCTCGCGGCCTGGCGCATGGTCACCCCGGAGGCGGACTGGATCGACGTCGAGCGCCTCGACCACAACCTTGGCAAGATCCACGAGCAGGAGACGGTGCGCTTCCGCATCACCCGCTACGGCCCGGACGGGAAGACGCCGAAGGGCGAGCCCGAGGAGCTGGCCTTCCCCGGGGCGAGCTTCCGCACCGTGGGCCTCGGCAAGGACGTCACCGACAAGTTCCTGCACGGCCTGCCCGGCGTGCAGAAGGAGGGCTGCGACGGGCTCATCACCTCGGCGCGCTTCATCCTGCACGTGATGCCGAAGCACATGCGCACCGTGTGCCTCGAGTTCTACGGCACCGACCTGCACCAGGCCGTGCCCGCCATCGTCGAGATCATCGACGACATCAAGGCCGACGACGCGGTAAAGCTCGCGGGCCTCGAGCACCTGGACGAGCGCTACGTGCGCGCCGTGGACTACGCCCCCAAGGGCGAGCGCGGCGAGAAGCCGAAGATGCTGCTGGTGGGCGACCTCGCGAGCGACGACGAGGCCGCCTGCCAGGCCGCCGCCGAGCGCATCGTGGCGCTGGTCTCCCGGCGCAATGCCGACGGCTTCATCGCCGCCTCGGCGGAGGCGCGCAAGACCTTCTGGGCGGACCGCTCGCGCACCGCCGCCATCGCCGCCCACACCAACGCCTTCAAGATCAACGAGGACGTGGTCATCCCGCTGGACCGCCTCGCGGACTACAGCGAGGGCGTGGAGCGGATCAACATCGTCCAGTCCCTGCGCAACAAGCTCGCCATGGTGGATGCCCTGCGCGAGCATCTGCGCGGCCCCATGCCGGAGCTCCGCCACCGCTCGGACTACCTGGAGCGGGAGGACTTCGAGGCGAGCGAGGAGGGCGGCAACATCCTCGCCCGCAAGCGCGAGACCGCGATCACCCATCTCGATGCGGTGGAGCAGCGCTGGCGCGCCATCCTCGCCGCCATGGACGAGGACGCCGCCGCCCACGACGCCCTGCTGGACGACAGCGCCCGCGCCGACCGCCGGGAGGGCGATACCCTGGCGCAGCTGCTGCTGCGGCGCAGCCTGCGCATCTCCTACCGGGCCGAGGTGGAGCGCAAGCTCAAGGAGATCTTCGACGGCCGCGACCTCGAGCCCGTGCGCCGGCGCATCGACGAGATCCACCAGGACATCCTGCAGAGCCGGCTGTTCGTCGCCCTGCACATGCATGCCGGCGACGGCAACATCCACACCAACATCCCGGTGAACTCCAACGATTACGCCATGATGCGCGAGGCCGATGCCATCGTGGATCAGGTCATGGCGCTGGCGCGGCGGCTGAACGGCGTGATCTCCGGCGAGCACGGCATCGGGCTGACCAAGATGCAGTACCTGGACGAGGGCCAGGTGCGCCGATTCACCGACTACAAGGCCAAGGTGGACCCGGAGGGCCGCTTCAACCGCGGCAAGCTGGTGGCGGGCTCGGGCCTCGGCGACGCCTACACGCCGTCGCTCCGCCTGGTGCAGCAGGAGGCGATCATCCTCGAGCAGAGCGAGCTCGGCGAGCTCAACAACGACATCAAGGACTGCCTGCGCTGCGGCAAGTGCAAGCCCGTGTGCACCACCCACGTGCCCCGGGCGAACCTGCGCTACTCGCCGCGGGACAAGATCCTCGGCACCAACCTGCTGGTGGAGGCCTTCCTCTACGAGGAGCAGACGCGGCGGGGGCTGTCACTCAAGCACTGGGCGGAGATGAACGACATCGCCGACCACTGCACCATCTGCCACCGCTGCGTGACCCCCTGCCCGGTGAATATCGACTTCGGCGAGGTCACCATCAAGATGCGCCACGCGCTGAAGAAGCGCGGCCGCCGCCGGGAGGCGCCGGTGTCGAAGGTCTCCATGGCGTTCCTGAACGTGAAGGACGCGCGCACGATCAAGATCATGCGCAAGGGCATGATCGAGTGGGGCTACGGCGCCCAGCGCCTCAGCCACTACGTGGCGCGCAGCGTCGGCATGGCCGGCACGAAGGACACCATCCCGGACTCGGACATCAAGCGCCGCCCGAAGCCCACCCGGGATCTCTCCAGCATCCCGGCCCAGGTGGTGCACTTCGTGAAGAAGCCCATGCCGGGCGGGCTGCCCAACCAGACCATGCGCCAGCTCCTGGGCGCCGAGGACCCCACCCACGTCCCCATCCTGCGCGACCCGGAGCGCACCGACGAGAACTCGGACGCCGTCTTCTACTTCCCCGGCTGTGGCTCCGAGCGGCTGTTCAGCCAGATCGGCCTGGCGACCCTCGCCATGCTCTACGACGCCGGCGCCCAGACCGTGCTGCCGCCGGGGTACCTCTGCTGCGGCTACCCCCAGACCTCCAGCGGCGACATCGAGAAGGGCCAGGAGATCACCACCGAGAACCGCGTGCTCTTCCACCGCGTGGCCAACACGCTGAACTACCTCGACATCAAGACCGTCATCGTCTCCTGCGGCACCTGCATGGATCAGCTGCTGAAGTACGAGTTCGAGCAGATCTTCCCCGGCTGCCGCCTGCTCGACATCCACGAGTACCTGCTCGAGAAGGGCTACAAGGTCGATAACGTGGACGGCGTGCAGTACATGTACCACGAGCCCTGCCACACTCCGATGAAGACCCGCGAGGGCCACAAGGTGGCGAGCGAGCTCATGGGCAGGGAAGTGCCGCTCAACGACCGCTGCTGCGGCGAGGCCGGCACTTTCGCCGTCAGCCGCCCGGACATCGCGAGCCAGGTCCGCTTCCGCAAGGAGGAGGAGATCAACACCGGCGTCACCGAGCTCACCGGCGAGCCCACCGCCGAAAAGGGCAAGGTGAAGATGCTCACCTCCTGCCCCGCCTGCCTCCAGGGCCTCTCCCGCTACCGCGAGGACACCGGCGTCGAGGCCGACTACATCGTCATCGAGATGGCCAAGCACATCCTCGGCGAGGACTGGTCGAAGCAGTTCGTGGAGCGGGCGAAGGCCGGTGGGGTTGAGAAGGTGTTGCTGTAGCGGGCGGAGCCGGGTAGGGCGGCATGCGATACACGGTGATCCTCATGCTATCGGTGATAGCGTCATGAGGGTGTCAACCGGAGCAACGTCGTGGCCAATCTCATCGTTCGCAACGTCGATGACCGAATCGCGCAGGCCCTGAAGGAGCAGGCCGCCCGTCACGGCCGCAGCGCCGAGGCGGAGCATCGGGCGATTCTGGAGCAGGCGCTGGTCGGGACCCGCCGGCGAAGCCTGGCCGACGTGCTCGCCTCCACGCCGGATGTGGGTCGCGACGAGGATTTCGAACGTGTCGACGAGCAGGGAAGCGAAGCGCGACGTGTATTTGATTGATACCAATGTCATCAGCGAGGCGAGAAAGGGACAGCGCGCGAATCCGGGCGTGCGAACCTCCTTCGCGGAGGCCGCCAGGAAAGACCACGCCCTCTTCCTCTCGGTGGTGATGATCGGAGAGCTCCGCCGCGGCGTTGAGCTGATACGCCACCGCGGCGACAGCGCTGATCCACGATCTGACAGTGGTGACCCGCAGCGAGTCGGATTACTTCGGCACCGCGGCACCGGTGCTCATCCCGTCGGCAGCTAAACTTCGATTCATCAGCTTGCCGGGCCTTCTTATTCGTGAGGCGATTGAATTTCATCTCGAGGGGCTGAACGAGCAGAGAGAGACGATCCCGCAACCGCGCCCAAAGACCAATGCCGCCGAGATCGGTGCCAACTGGAGGCGTTGAGGGGCGACAGCCGTGCCGTGAGTGCGCTAGCCTGCTGTCATGTCCAGATCTAACTCCTGCACTCACCTGCACCTGACCAAATTGGAGACGGTTTATGCGGTTTAGTGAGTTGACGTTCGGTGCGCCGGCCGCCGAACGTGATGTCGCATCCGGCCTTTTAGATTATTTTGTGGAATCCAATGCTTACCACCGTGTAGCAAGCGGAAAAAAAACGATTCTCTTGGGCAACAGGGGAGTCGGCAAGAGCGCAATTTTTAAGGTGTTGGCTAATAAAGCACATAAAGACGGTGCCTTAGTGCTTGAGTTGACGCCAGAAGACTATTCTTACGAAATGCTTGCCACTTCCCTGCGGTCTGAGAAGGAGGGTTCCTGGGCGAAGTTCGGCGCCTATACCTCATCATGGAAGTATCTCTTGCTTATTCTTGCAATGAAGGTTTATGCCGATTCAGGCCCGAAGCTCAAGCGTGGAAGCCAAAGCAGAATCTACTCATTCCTTCGAGATCGATACGTTGGCCATCAAGAAAACCCTATTGCAATGTTGATCTCGTATCTAAAGAGAATCGAAGGAGTGAAAGTAGGAGGCTATGGGGCGTCTCTGAGAACTCAAGAGCTCCAAAGTCTTTACAAGCTGGACGAGTTGACCCCGTACATGGATGATTTGAGGTATCTCTGCCAACAGAGACCTATTTATATATTTGTGGACGAGTTGGACCGTGGTTGGGATAGCTCGGAAGACGCTAAGGCTTTTGTCGCCGGACTATTCCAAGCCTCCTTGTCGTTAAATAACTTATCGGACGGGTTCCGTGTATATGTCTCTCTGCGACGGGAATTATCAGACAGTATTCCGGAGCTATTCGATGATATTCAGAAGTATCGAGATATCATAGAAACAATCAGTTGGGATGAGAGTAGTCTGCTCGCATTGGTTGCTAAGAGAATTAAATACAGCTTGCCGGAGCTGGGTGACGCGGATGACGAAGAAGCGTGGAACGAAATATTCTTAGAAACAATACAGTACCGGAAGTCGAAGAGCTTTAATTATATTGTGGATAGAACTCTATACCGTCCGCGCGAGGTTATCCAGTTTTGCACTGATTGTGTGGAAGCCGCGAAGGCGGCGGACAATTTTCCTGTAGATTACCCCGTGATAAGTTCAGCGGAGCTTGGGTACTCGGAGAATCGCACGCGCGACATCGCGGCAGAGTATCGGTTTCAATATCCTGGGTTAATGAGTGTTTTTGAAGCATTTCGTGGGCGCTCATACAGCATGGATCGTGTAGACCTAGAATTGGTTTGTTTGTCGATTGCAACTGGAGAGATAACGGTTGACGAAGTAGCCGGAAGTTGGACGGATGGGATAGACCCGGACTCGCTAATTGAAATTCTTTGGCGGATTGGGTTTCTCCGTGCGTACGCCGTTGGCGGGGTGAAAGCAGTTCGGCGCAGTGGAAGTTCGTATGTGGGGCCGCACCAAGTATCGCACTTGAATGTTCATGATGTGCAGAGATTTCATGTCCATCCAATGTTTAGAGCCTTTTTGGGACTGAAGGAAGCGAAGAGTGGTGATTAGCGAGTACTGATTTAGAGGGCGGGAGCTGGGCGGGGGTGGGAAGAGAGGGGCGAGGGGTCAAGTCATTGACATGACACTTCCCAAATCGGCGGACGGTTGGGGATGTTTCGGGTTGAGATTGGGGGCTCCGGAGACCACGAACCTTGAGCGCGAGCGAGTTCCGGCGCTGACCCTGAGTGTTTCGGTATAATTAGGGGTGAACACGGTCCGGTCTGTCGATGGTCACGCCAATGGCGGAGCAACAGGAATTGACCCGCTCAGGCAGGCGAACGCAGAAAGCCCTGCTGTGCCTTATCGGCGGATTCGGTGCCGGCATCGCTGTCGGGGTCGCAATCGGATTCACGGTCTCGACGCCCGCGGTGGGCGTGGCGCTGGGCATCAGCCTCGGCGCTGGCATGGGGGGTGTTCCGGCGTCGCTCTACTATTTCGGTGACCTCGAGTGAGTCCGATGAACATCCACCTCGGGCCTAACGAGCGCGCGAAGGGCAACGCTGCTCACTAGGGTGCGTCCGCCAGCTCTCGACGACATGCGAATGGTGCTGTAGGCGCCGTTGCCTTGCTGAACGGCGCGAGACGGCACGACGCATCCGACCTGCACTACACTCCCCGCTGTCCCTGCACCACCCGGGACGACCGTTGCCCGTGTAGACAATGGAAGATCGCCTCGCCGAGCTCTACCGCACGGACGGCCAGCGGGTGCGCGCGACGCTCATCCGGCTGCTGGGTGATTTCGACCTGGCCGAGGAGGCGTTGCAGGAGGCATTCGCGGCGGCGCTGGTGCAGTGGCCCCGGGAAGGCATGCCGGAGAATCCCCGGGCCTGGCTGGTTTCCACGGGGCGGTTCCGGGCCATCGACGAGCTGCGCCGGCGCGCGCGGTTCGACGCATCCGTGCGCGCACTGGCGGCGGATCTGGAGGGCGCGGTGCAGGAGCCGTTGCCCCTGGAAGACTCGGCCATCCCGGACGACCGCCTCCGGCTGATCTTCACCTGCTGCCATCCCATCCTTTCCACCGAGGCGCAGCTCGCCCTCACGCTCCGGGAGATGTGCGGGCTCACCACCGAGGAGGTGGCGCGCGCGTTCCTCGTACGGCCGGCGACGGTGGCGCAGCGCATCGTGCGCGCGAAGGCCCGGCTCCGGGACGGACACGTGCCCTACGAAGTGCCGGAACCGGCGCAGCTCCCGGAACGGCTGTCCGCCGTGCTGCACGTCATCTACCTGCTGTTCAATGAAGGCTATGCGGCCACCGCCGGCGAGGCGATGGTGCGGGCCGACCTGGCGGGCGAGGCCATCCGCCTCGGGCGCGTGCTGGTGGAGCTGCTGCCCGAGCCGGAGGCATTGGGCCTGCTGGCGCTGATGCTGCTGCACCACTCGCGGCGGCATGCCCGCACCGATGATGCCGGAGACCTGGTGCTTCTGGAGGACCAGGACCGCGCCCTCTGGGACCGGGAGGCCATTGCCGAGGGCCTGGACCTGGTGGAACGCGCTCTCGACAGCGGTCGCGTCGGCCCGATGACCGTGCAGGCCGCCATCGCGGCGGCGCACGCCCGGGCGCCCACGGCGGAGCACACTGACTGGCGCGGGATCGTCGCGCTCTATTCCGCGCTCCACGCCATGTCGCCGTCACCGGTGGTGGCGCTGAACCGGGCCGTCGCGGTGGCCATGCGGGACGGCCCCGAGGCCGGCCTCGAAGCGGTGGACGCCGTCCTCGGGGGCGGGGGGCTCGATGGCTATCCCCTGGCCCATGCGGCGCGGGCCGATCTGTGCCGGCGGCTGGGGCGCGTCGACGAGGCACGCGCGGCCTACCGGCGGGCCCTGGAGCTGACCCGTCAGGAACCCGAGCGGCGCTTCCTGGAACGCCGGCTGACGGAGCTGGAAGCGTGACCCACGGATTTTTTCACCGGGCCTGTCGATTTCGCCCACCTTCCTTCGACTACTCAGTGCAAGCCGATAGGAAGGAGACCCCTCATGAGTACCCCAGCCCGCAACGATAACGCCGAGTCCGGCATCCGCACCCTGATGGACGGCTGGCTCACCGCGTTCCTGGCCCGCGACGTACCCGGCATCATGCGCTACTACACGCCGGACGTGCGCGCCTTCGACGCCGTCGCCAGGCTGCAGTTCGAGGGCCGCGACGACTACGCCCGCCACTGGGTGGAGAGCATGGAGAGCTGCCAGGGCCAGCTGATCGTCTCGATCGAAGACATGCGCGTGGAGAGCAGCGGCGACCTGGGCCTGTGCCACTACCTCGTCCGCTGCGGCATGGTGGATGCCGACGGCAACGAGAGGGCCTCCTGGATGCGCGGAACCCTGGGTCTGCGCCGGGTGGACGGCCACTGGCGGGTCGCCCACGAGCACGTGTCCGTGCCCTTCGACATGAACACGGGCGCCGCTCTGTTCGATCTCCAGCCCTGATCCGCACCGGGAGGTACCGCACCCATGCAATTCATCATCCAGCGAATGGCGGACCCGGCCACCGAGGCGGGCGAGCTGCCGACGGACGAGCTGCTGACGGCCATGGCGGAGTACAACCGGGCCCTGGCGGATGCCGGCGTGTTCGTGGACGGCATGGGGCTCAAGCCCAGCTCCGCGGGCGCCCGCGTGCACTTTGCGGACGGTGTGCCCGTGGTCACCGACGGTCCCTTCGCCGAGACCCGGGAACTGGTCGCCGGCTTCACCGTTATCGAGACGGACTCCCGCGAGGAAGCGCTCGCGTGGGCGAGGCGCTGGCCCGCCCTGGACGGCGACGGCCAGGTGAAGCTGGAGCTGCGCCAGGTCTTCGAGCTGGAAGACTTCCAGTCCGGCCCGGGCGTCGACGCCCATGCTGCTCTGGGCGAACGCCTCCGGCGCCAGCCGACGGAGATCTCCCCCCGCCTTGCATTCAGCGGCGACTGCCGCGAGGCGTTCGAATACTACGCCGATGCCCTGGGCGGGCACATCGAGGCCATGGTCACCCACGGTGAGACCCCGGCCGCGGACAACGTCCCCCGCGACTGGCAGGACCGGATCATCCACGCGAGGCTGCGTGTGGGGCGCTGGATCCTTCAGGGCGGGGACATGACCGCCGAGTGCTACCAGCGTCCCCGGGGCTTTTCGGTGCAGATCGACATGGACGATCCGGCCCGGGCGGAGGACGCGTTCGGGCGCCTTGCCGACGGCGGCGAGATCACCATGCCCATCGCGGAGACCTTCTGGGCCCGTCGCTTCGGCATGCTGGTGGACCGCTTCGGCATCCCCTGGATCATCAACTGCAACAAGCCGGAGACGGAGGGCGGCGACCCGGCCTGATGGGCCGCTGCCCCCGGGAGGAAGGTGAACGCCATGAAGTACGTGGCGCTGGTCTACTACGACGAGCGGATCATGAAGGCCATGAGCCAGCAGCAGTGGGACGCGCTCAACCGGGAGTGCCTGGGGTGCGTGGAGTCGCTGAGCCAGAGCGGCAGCTTCCTCGCCGGGCAGGCCCTGGAGAACGTGGACCACGCCGCCACCGTGCGGGTCCGGGAGGGCGAGGTCACGGTCACCGACGGCCCGTTCGCGGAGACCCGGGAGCAGCTCGCCGGCTTCTACCTGCTGGAGGCCCGGGACCTCAACGACGCCATCCGTATCGCGGGCCGTATACCCCCGGCCCGCCACGGCAGCGTGGAGGTGCGCCCGGTACGCGAGGTGCGCCCCGAGGGAAACTCCGCCGGCGGGCAGGCCTCCGAGACGGACGCGGATCCCGGGACCACGGCCCCCTGACCCGGATTTCGTTGGCACCGGAGCCCGGGTGCTCAGTCCCTTCGGCGGCTGACCCTGTGCTCATCCGCTCGTCGGGGGCTGTTCAAGCGCGAGGCGATTGAATTTCATATTGAGGGGCGGAGCGAACAGAGACAGGCGATCCCGAAATCGCGCCCGCAGAGCCACGTCGCCGGGATCGCTGCCACGTGGAGGCACTGAGGGGTGAACTGTGCGGTGAGGACGCTATCCTCCTGTCACGTCAAGATTCGACCCCAGCACTCTCGCGTTCCGCCGCTCCCCCGGGGCTAGCGCTGAAAGAGCGCGCTATCCGGCCCCATTACCCCGCAAGGCGATCGCCGGAATGACAGGCCGGCCCGCCGCCAGCGCCGCTCATTGACGTACGCCACTCGGTAGGCGCCATACCGGTGCCGCGTTTGAAGGCGCGGCCGAAGGACGCCTCCGACTCATAGCCAACGCCTTCGGCGACCTGAGCGATCGTCAGCGCGCTCGACGTCAGCAAGCCCGCCGCGATCTGCATCCTCCAGGCGGCGAGATAGGCCATCGGTGGCATGCCGAGGTGCTCGGCGAAGCGCTGGGCAAGGGTGCTGCGCGAGGCACAGGCTTCGCGGGCGAGGTCTCCCAGCGTCCAGGCGCGTCGCGGATCGGCGTGAAGTGCGCGCAGCGCACGGCCCACGATCGGCTCGCGCAGGCCGACCAGCCAGCTGCGCGCCTCGCCGGGCTGGGTTTCCGTATACCGGCGGATTGCCTCGATGAATATCAGCTCGGCGAGCTTCGATAGCACGCCGCCGCCGCCGATCCTCTTCGTCTCGCTCTCACGCACCGTCGCCTCGATCAGCGTGCCAAGAAGCCCGCCCTCGGCGTTGACACCATCGGCGACGTGCAGCAACCGCGGCAGTGCCTGCAGCAGCGGGTTGAACGGCCCGGCATCGCAGCCGAGGAAGCCGCAGATGATCCGCGCGCTCTTCGGCCCGTCGCCACCGGGGTTGAGGTAGAACGGCCGCGGGTTCTCCGGCGTGCCAGGGGCGAAGTTCGAGAGATCCGGGATGGCGCGCGAGTTGGGTTGGCTCGACATCGCGTGGGCATCGCCGCGCGGGAAGATCAGGATGCTGCCGGGGAGGAGTTGGAGCGGAGGCTGGCTGCCGTCGGTAAGCGTGGCCCAGCAGGAGCCGCTGACCATCACGTGGTACTCGATCAGGTGTTGGGCCTCGGGCATGACCAGCGCGCGGATCTCGCGGCTGTGCGGCGCCGCAGAGGCCCAGGGACTCGCGGCATGGACATCGAAGAAGACCGCCCCCGAAATGTGCACTGCGCGCAGGACGTCAGTGAGGATGTCGCCTTGCATCGTCCTGCGGGCCCTCGCTCGAGCTGTCCCGGAAGAACAGCAGCCTGTTCTGGACGCCTGGCAATTCCGCGAACCCGCGAACGCTCGTAGGCTTCATCCGGGCCTGCAGCAATGAACGCGGCAGGTGACGACAGCGATGGCGCGCATCAGTCCTTCGGGATCCGCCTTCTGAGAATAGCATCAACGCCTAAGCGGAATATGCGACGCCCGGTCCCGATCGGACCTCGCGCCCCAGCCGGCGACGCGCGGCTCTGCTGATCGCGCCGCCTCGACCACCGAAACAGTGAGACCCGACCATGCACAGCTACGTACGCAACATTTTGGCGACCAGCGCCCTTGCCCTCGCCACCGGGGCCGCCGCGGCGGGACAGACCGCGCTGGTACTCTACGAGACGAAAGGTGCCGACCAGACCCGACGGCAGGACGGTATCGCATTCATCGAACTCGATCCGGCTGCGCCTGACTACGGACAGATCCTCGCGCAGATCCCTCTGCCCCCGGCGTTCCACTCGCACCACATCTTCTACAACCCGGCGCGGGACAGGGCATACGTCACCTCCCTCGCCACCCCGGAGTTGCGCGTCTTCGATGTCAGCACCTTCCCCTACCGCTACCACTCCGTCGAGGTGACGGGCTGCGAGGTCGGCGAGGATGTGTCGTTCTCGCAGGCGCAGGGCAAGTGGTATCTCACCTGCATGGGCTCTTCCGTCGTCATCGTCGGCGATGCCGACACCGACGAGGTGCTGGAAACCCTGGTGATGCCGGCACCCTGGCCACACGGGATTGCCACCCACGACGGCATCGACCGCCAGCTCGTGACCAGCACCGTCAACCCCTCGGACCCGAGCGAGTGGGGCGAGGAGATCATCGTGCTGCAGCCCAGCACCGGCGCCGTCCTGTCCACGCACAAGGTCTCGAAAAAGCCGTCACCCTCCGGAGCGGGGCCGGTCGAGGCGTTCTTCGTGCCCGGTGTCGAGCCGCCGCTGGTCTACATCACCAACATGGAGGGCAGCCTCTGGCTCGCTGAGTGGCAGTCGGCTACCACAAGTTTCGCCTTCCGGGAGGCGTTCCGATTCGACGAGCTGGGCCAGGGCATGACCCTCGAGGTCTACTTCAGTGCCGACGGCGACAGGGCTTACATTACCTCGGCCAACCCGGGGCATCTTAACGCTTTCGACATCACTGAGCCGCGGGCGCCGAAGCATCTCTGGGCCGTCGAAACGGCCGGTGGGGCACACCACCTGGTGTTCTCCGAAGACGGCAGCCGAGCCTACGTGCAGAACAGCCTTCTGAACATCGACGGGATGAACGACGGCTCCATTTCGGTGGTGGATCTGCAGACTGGCAAAAAAATCGACAGCATCGACACGTTCAAGAATGCCGGGCTCACGATCAATACGATCGTGCTCACCCCCGAGGCCGAGGACTTTCACAGCCACTGACGCCAACGAAGGCGAGTGGAGGCTGATCCAGGTGGTGGCCGGATCGATCCCGTCTAAGTCGACGATGCGTAAGCGCGCCAGGTCCCCCAAAGCGCCCCGAAATTCCAGGAGCGCTATCTCCGGACGGCCCTGGATCCTGGCACGATCACCCCCGCACGCTGGCGCGAATGCTATCTGTTGCGCTGCCTCGCCTCGCGGCAATCTCTGGTTTCCCCAATCAACATGAGGAAACCGATATGAAGCGCTACATCATCGAACGCAACATTCCCGAGGTCGAGAAGCTCGAGGGTGAGGCGCTGCGGAACGCAGCCGCCACGTCCAACGAGGCGCTGGCGAGGCTGGGCGGAAAGGTGCAGTGGGTTGAAAGCTTCGTGGCCGACGACAAGACCTTCTGCGTCTATCTGGCGGAAGACGAGGATGCGGTGCTCGAGCACGCCCGCATCAGCGGTTTTCCCGCCAACCGCATCACCCAGGTGCACCGCACCATCGATCCGATGACGGCGGTTGCGTGATCGGATGGCACCGGCCGGCGCGGGCCGGCCGGTGCCCTGAAGAGGGGGATGACGGCGATGGCACATCCTGAACCCGGGGGGTGCTGCTGGATCGATCTGGCCGCCGCTGATGCCGGATCAGCGGCGGCCTTCTACTCCGGACTGTTTGGCTGGGAAGTGTCGGCGGGGCGCCTGGCAGGCGGTGATCTCCTGCGGCTCGAACATCGCGGGCGGCCGTTGGGATCGATCTATCAGTTGGATCGCCGGCAGCTCGAGGCCGGCGCCCCTTCGCACTGGACGCCATACATTGCCGTGGATTGTCTGGAGCAGGCCATACTCCAGGCTGAGGAGCTGGGTGGGCGCGTGCTTGTTCGATGCTTTGAAGCACCCGGACAGGTCCGCGTCGGCCTGGTGATGGACCCCGTCGGTGCCCTGATCGGTCTCTGGGAACCCGCGGCCCGCGCCAGGCAGGAGGACCACGTCCCATGATGGACGTAACCGTCGTGCTGCTGGGCGGCAACTATGCCTCCACGGCCCTGGCGCCGGTGGAGGTGTTTCATTCGGCGGGGCAGCTGTGGCCCGCGCTGACGGGCGGCGCCGGCGAGCCGGCTTTTCGCGTCACCATGGCCTCCATCGATGGCGGGCCGGTGACCACCGCCTACGGTCTGGAGCTCACGCCCCGGGCAGCGCTGGCCGACGTCGCGCATTCCGACATCGTCATGGTCCCGGCTTCGGGACTGGAGCTGGATGCCCAGATCGCGCGCTACCGCGAGCTCTTTCCGTGGCTGCGCGAATGCCAGGCACGCGGCAGCTTCATTGCCGGCGTGTGCACAGGCACGGCCTATCTGGCCGAGGCCGGTTTGCTCGACGGCCGTCAGGCCACCACGCACTGGGCGCTGGGCGATGCCTATCGGGCCCGCTACCCGCAGGTGGACTGGCGGCCGGAGCTGTTCATTACCGAGGACCGGCATGTGCTCTGCGCGGGCGGGGTATTCGCCGCGGTCGATCTCAGCCTGTACCTGGTCGAGAAGTTCTGCGGGCGGGAGTTGGCACGCCAGTGCGCGCGCTCGCTGCTGGTCGACATGCCGCGTACCAGTCAGTCCGGCTATGCCGTGCTGCCGCTGTCGCGGCCGCATGGTGACGAGCGCATCCGCGAGGTCGAGCGCTACCTGGCGGAGAACTGCGCACGGGATCTGCCGGTCAAGCATCTGGCCGAGCGCGCGTGCATGAGTCCGCGCACCTTCGTCCGCCGCTTCAAGGCGGCGACGGGACGCATGCCCGGGCAGTACCTGCAGCTGCAGCGCATCGGCCTCGCGCGCGAGATGCTGGAAGCCTCAACGCTGACCGTCCAGCAGGTCAGCGAACGCGTCGGCTACGAGGACGTTGCCTTCTTCCGGCGGCTGTTCCGTCGCGTGACCGGCATGAGCCCGGCCGAATACCGAATGCGCTTTGCCGGGCGTCCGGCCGTGAGCAATCCGCCGGCAGTGGCGTCCTGATGCAGGGTGTCTCCATGAACAAGGGGGGTGGCCCTGGATTCTTCTGGGTAAGATTTCTCGGGGTCAGAGTAAGAGCGCCGGAGACGCCCGACCTCGAGTGTCAGGGAGTGCCTGCTCTAGACACCGAGTATTGCTGAAGCCGTGGCAAGGGCCGCTCAGCCAAAGCGGGGGATTTGCTCGCGGCGTGATCGCAAAAAGGGCATTGGGGGGGGGGTACAGCGCAGCATCCTGGCGACGGTCGGCTTCGCCGTCTAGCCTGCGGAGCCTGTAGCGGATCGCGCGGCGCACGACCGCGCGCTCGGGGAGGCCGGGGAGGCGTCCGTCATCAACTGCGAGCGGGCGCGCCTGATCCGGGTGGGCGGGGAGCGCCCCGCCGCACGCATCGAGCACAATGTCTTGGCGCGCGCCGGATCAGTTACGGCCCAACTACGAGCTCTGGACCGTCCGGCGGGAGTCCTGGCTGCCGCCTTTTCCAGTTGCGACGCGTTATGACCGGGATCGCGAAGGCACGGATCGGTCGGAACCGTAGCTATGCCGGTGTCCTGGCTGGGATGTTGGTGCCCCGGGGTGCTATTGAATACCGATGCCGGGGGTGCGCGCAGGTGGAAGAGGGCGGGTTTTGCCGAAGCCGTTAACGGCACCCGGCCTGCTGTGCGGCATCAGGTGAAAGGCTGACCATGGAACCGGAATTCTGGCAGCAGCGCTGGAGAGACAACCGAATCGCTTTCCATGAGGGTCGGGTCAATCGCCACCTCGAGGCGTTCTGGCCGGGCCTGGGTGGCACGGAAGGCGAGTTGGTCTTCGTCCCGCTTTGCGGCAAGGCCTTCGACCTTGCCTGGCTGGGCAGCCGTGGCCACCGCGTGATCGGCGTCGAGCTGAGTGAGCGGGCGTGCCGGGCATTCTTCGCCGAGCGCGGGATCGAGCCGACCGTGACGGAACAAGGCCAATTCGTCCGCTTCTCGCATGACCGTATCGAGCTGCTGTGTGGCGATTTCTTCGATCTCGGGCCGGAGTATGTGCAGGGCGCCAGGCTGCTCTATGACCGCGCGGCGCTGATCGCCCTGCCGGCGGAGCTTCGCCCGCGTTACTGTGAACACCTGACCCGGCTGATGGGGGCAGGCACGAGGGGCCTGCTGATCACGCTGAACTACCCGCCCCAGGACTTCCATGGCCCACCCTTCGCGGTCGACGAGTCCGAGGTGCGTGGGCACCTGCACCGGCATTTCGACCTGCAGCGCCTCTACATGGGCCCACTGGGCCCCGATGACCCCTTGCTGGCTCGTGGGCTGGTGGGCGGTAGCGAGTCCGTGTACCGGCTCGACGCACTGGAACGCTGATGCGATAGCACATGCAATCGAGACTGCAGGCGCATGTTCAGCAAGGTCACCCCGATCACGGGCCGCCACGCCGGCGCCGACCTGATCGTTGCGACGGAACCCGGTGATTGCGTCTACAACAATTCACGTCACGGCCAATGTCCCGGGAAAGCGGGCTGCTGGGTTGGCGCCTATCCCGCAGGCATCATGACCCACCCGCCCGCGGCGACCAGCGCGCTGCCGGTGAACCGGGTCAGCCAGGCGCAGTGCCTCGCCGGAAGCGTCTTCTCGGCGACGATCACCGCCGTCAGCACGGCCATCCAGGCCACGCTCATCACCCCGAAGACGAACATCAGCAGCATCAGCGCCCAGCAGCAGCCGATGCAGTAGAGCCCCTGGCGCAGCCCGAGCCCCAGGGCGGCAACGGAGCCGTTGGGGCCGCCGCCGATGATCAGGCCCATGGGGCTGCGGCAGCGGCGCAGGCACTGGGTCTTGTAGGGCGTCCACTGGAATAGCCCCGCGGCGACAAGCAAGCCGCCCGCCACCATGGGGGCCTCCAGGCGCATCATGGGCGAGAGCAGGGCAATGTCGTGGAGCGCGCGCTGCCCCAGGGTGGCAACGGCGGAGAAGCCGATCCACGCCAGCAGGTACCCGCCGGCGTAGTGGTACGGGATCGCGCCGGCGGTGCCGCGCCGGCGGCGTTCCAGCGCGAGCAGCGCCGCCATCCCCGGGACCAGGCCGGGCAGCATCATGGCGGCCATCATCACCGACCACATCAGGAAGGTGGGGCCCAGCGGCACGCCGCCCCCGGCCATGGCGGACGGCATCGCGGCCATGCGGATCAGGTACAGCCAGGCGAGCGCCGTCACCAGCAGGACGGCGCCGAAGAGCAGGGCGGGCTCGCGCCGCGAGCCGCCCGGGGATGTTGCTGCCAGCATGGTGATTGCCTCCCGGCTCGCGGGTTAGGCGGCTGCGTACTGGAACCGCGCGTAGTAGGCCACCCGGTGGCTCACGTCCAGCTCGATGCCGTGGCCATGGTAGGAGACGCGCTGCGAGCTGGCGACCACCAGGTCGTTGCCCGGGGAGACCGCCACCGGGTGGCCGGAGATCCGGGCCTCGCCGCCGCCCTGGCCCTCGATGGCCTCGATCCGGGCATCGCCGCGGTCGCCGATGCGCACGCCCAGCCGGCGTCCCTCCTCCGTGAAGGCCAGCGGCACGGACTCCACCGCCATCACCTCGCCGACGAAGGCCGCAAGGGCCGCGGGATGGCCGCCGGCCTGTCCGCCGAAGATCTGCACCAGCGCGTCCTTCTGCCGGGCGTCGGCGGTGTCGTCGACATAGACCACCACCTTCCAGTCGCCCGCGGTCATGTTGCCGGGGGCATGCAGCGCCATGGCGAGGCTCAGCCCGTCGAGTCGCACGTCCTGGTAGTGGCCGTGGTCAATGTGCCAGGCGACCAGTGCGTCGCAGGTCTTCTCCGTCGGGTCGCCCCCGAAGAGGCAGGGGCAGGCGCCGGTGCAGGTGCAGGCCTCGAAATAGGTGCCGTCGAGTTGCCAGCCAGTCGTCATGATGTCGTCCTCCCGGTCTTGCGGTACGGAACCGCGTGGCTCATCGTCCCTGGGTATAGCCCGCGCCGTTGCCGCCGGCATGAGCGGGGGATGAGGAAATCATGAGAACGGTCGCTAGCCCGCATGTCTCACCGATCCGCGCCCGCAGCCGTGAATCGGTGAGCTATGCGGGCTAACAGGTCCGCAGCGGGCGGTGGACGCCCTGCGGTGAGCAGTCGCGAGGTGCGCACCATGGAGGTCAACGCTCCGGCGCCCACCTCCCGGGCGGCCGTCGTGGGCGGGCGGGACGACGAGCTGGCAGCGCTGGCACGCCTGCTGGAGGAAGACGGTCCGCGCATCGCCCACGTTTACGGCATCGCGGGCATCGGCAAGTCCACCCTGCTGCGCCTGTTCCGGGACGGCCCGGGCGCGAACGCCGCGCTGGTCGTGCTGATGGACTGCCGGGGCGTGGAGCCCACGCCGTCGGGGTTCCTCGCCGCGCTGGCCCGGACCGCCGGGGCGGAGGCGGATTCCCGGGACGCCCTGCTGCGCCGGCTGGGGGCGGCTCCGGGGCCGGTGATCGTGGCGCTGGATACCTTCGAGGTCTTCCGGCTCATGGACACCTGGCTGCGGACCTCCCTGGTGCCCTGTCTGCCCGGCAACCTGCGGCTCATCATTGCCGGGCGCCATGCGCCCGCACCGGCCTGGTTTGCCGGCGGGCTGGCGGAGCAGACCGTCACGCTGCCGCTGGCCGGCCTCGCGGCCGACGCGGCTGCGGCGCTGCTGCGCCGGTCGGGCCTCGCGCCGCGGCGCTGCGCGGCGATGGCGGCGAGGCTGCATGGCCATCCGCTGGCGCTGCAGCTGGCGGCGTCGGCGCTCGGCGCGCACCGTGACTTCGAGCTCGCCGAGGCACCGCTGCACCGGGTCATGGACAGCCTCACGGGCATCCACCTCGCGGAGGTCGACGACCCGGCCCTGCGCCGGGTGATCGACGCGACCGCGGTGGTCCGGCGGGTGTCGGTGCCGCTGCTAGCGAGCATGTTCCCCGACATGGATGCCGACGCCGCCTACGACGCCCTCAAGAACCTGCCGTTTGCCGAGGTCGCGGGCGACGGCCTGCGCCTGCATGAGGCCGTCCGCGATGCGGTGGCGCAGACCCTGCGGGTGCGGGACCCGGCCCGCCATCTGGACTACCGCCGCCGGGCCTGGCGGGCCCTGGCGCGGGAGGCGAGGGCGGCGCCGGGAACGGATCTCTGGCGCTATACCGCGGACATGCTCTATCTGGTGGAGAACCCGGTGTGCCGGGAGGCGTTCTTCCCCTCCGGCGCCAGCGGGCTCAACGTGGAGCACCTGGGGGCCGAGGATGTCGGCGCGGTGGCCCGGATCGCCCGTGCCCACGAGGGGCCGGAGGCGACGGCCTGCCTGGAGCGGTGGCTCGCCACCCAGCCGGGGGCCTTCATGCTGGCCCGGGACGCGCGGCAGACGTGCGTGGGTTTCTGCTGCCGCTTCGACCCCGACACCGTGCCCGCAGAGCACCTCGCGGCGGACCCGGTCACGGCGGCCTGGCAGGCGGATCTCCGGGCGAGACCCCTGCCGGCGGGCCAGCGCGCCCTGTTCATACGGCGCTGGCTCGGCCTGGATGACGGCGAGGGCCCCGGGGCGGTGCAGGCGGCCACCTGGCTCGACCTCAAGCGCACCTACATGGAGATGCGGCCCTGCCTCGGCCGCGTCTATCTCACGGTGACGGATCTGGCGCCCTACGCCGCGGTCGCCGAGGAGCTCGGGTTTCGGGTCCTCCCCGACAGTGCCGTGACGCTTGACGGCCGCACCTACCACAGCGCCGCCCTGGACTTCGGGCCGAAGTCCGTGGACGGCTGGCTGGCGCATCTGGCCGCCACGGAGCTCGGCCTGACCGCGGCCGACGACCTCCTCGACCGGGAGGCCCGAGAGCTGCGGGTGGACGGCCGCCGCGTGTCCCTGACGCCTCTCGAGTTCGCCCTGCTGGCCTACCTCCAGGCCAATCCGGGCCGGGCCGTCTCCCGCGAGGAGCTGCTGCGGGAGGTCTGGGGCAGCGGGTACACGGGCTGGAGCAACAAGGTCGATGCGGTGGTCGCCGCCCTGCGCCGCAAGCTTGGCGGCCACGCCGGGTGTCTGCAGACGGTGACCGGCGTCGGCTACCGCTATCGCGCGGAGTGATCGGTCCCCCTCGGCGTCTCCCAGCCCGCATATCTCATCGATACGCGGCTGCGGGCGCGGCACCGGTGGCCCTGGCCCTGAGCAGCCCGTGGGCCGCGCCATGCTCGGTGAGGGCCCGGCACTGCCCGTCCGTGAGCGCCGTGTTGCCGGGCGCCGTCTCGGGGCGCATCAGGTTGCCGGGCATGTCGGTGTGCGCACCACTGTCCATGAGGATGTGGGCGAGCTCGTGGGCGAGGGCGATACCGGGGTCGCGGGTGGCGCGGGTGAACCAGACCGTGTCCCGCAGAGCCGGCTGGCTGCGGGTGTTGCTGCGGCCGTAGGCGACGGCGTCCCAGCCGTCCACCTGGAGGGTGTCGGTGACGAAGTGGACCGTGGGCCTTGGCAGCGTCACCTGGCCGATGAGCTCCCGGGCGATGGCTTCGTGGAAGTAGCGATAGACCGGCGGGCCGGTGAGCTCGTGCACCCGGATGCGCGGCATGTGCACGCCGCACTGGGCGAGGATCGCGGCCAGCTGCCGGGCAGGCGCGACGAGATCCTCGCGCTGCCAGCCGCTGCCGCGGAAGTAGGCGAACGACGGCTCGAAGGTGTAGCGGGCGTCGCCTGCATCGTCGGCCGCCGGGTAGAGCACCCCTTCGCCCAGCGTGTGGCGGGTGGCGATAGCGGGTGGCCCGCTGTCCGGGTCGGCGAGCGGCGGCAGGGTTTCGGCGATTTCGGGGCGGGGCATGAACCCGGCGCGCACCCGGCCCGCGTCGCCGGCGAAGGGTGGCAGAACGCGTTCGAGGATGGCGCTGCGCAGTGCCGCGGTCGTGCGCTCCGGCCCCGCGGCGAGCAGCCGGGCGGCGAGGGCGGCGACCCGCGGCGCGGCGTAGCTCGAGCCCGAGACCGGCACCTCGCGGCCGTCGAAATCCAGCGCCCGCAGCTGCTCGGCAGGAACCAGCAGGTCCACCGCCTCCGGCCCCCAGTTGGATCCCCGCGCGAGGGCGCCATCCGGCAGTGACGAGGTCACCACGATGGTGTTGTCCAGCGGCAGAGCGGCCGGGTAGACGGGCGCCTGGTCTATGTTGCGGCCGTCGTTGCCGGCGGAGATGACGAACAGCATTTCGGGATGCGCGCGGGCCGCCGCCGCGAAGGCCTGCCAGTCGGCCCGGTCGCCGCTGCCCATGGCGATACTGACGATGCGGATACCGTGCCCGGCGGCGTCGGCGACGAGCTCCGCCATGCGGCTCATGTCGGGGCGTGGGTAGCGGTAGGGCACGAGCCGCGCTTCGGGCGCTTCCCGCAGCAGTATCGAGGCGGTGCGGGTGCCGTGGCGCTGGGGGAAAAACGGCGAGCGGGCCGGGTTGGCGTCGAAGGGACGGGCGTCGCGATCCCAGTAGTCGTAGCCGATGATGTTGCCGTCGCCGTCGCCGTCGCCGTCGCCGTCGCCGTCGCGCGCGAGGCGCTCGCGAATCTCCGGCAGCAGATAGTTGACCCCGGAGTCGACCATCGCGACGGCGACGCCGCCGGGGTCGACACCGGGCGGTACCGGCGGATTCAGCGGCTCGCGGATGCCGCTGGGATCGAGCGCGGCGTCGAGGTGACGGATAGCGAGAGGGCCTTTGCCATCGCTCCCGTAAACCATCTGCCGCGCGGCGGCGATGTTGCAGTCCGGGCCGGCGATCGCCGCCGTGTCCGGGCGCAGGCGGCCGTCATCGCCAGGGGACCAGAACTCGACGCTGAGCCGGCGCAGGCGGTTACCGGGCGCGAGCACACGAGCCTGAATTCGGGAACCGCCGGCGAGCGCGAAGTGCCGCTCCCGGCCGATCTCGATACCCCGCGAGACAATCGGCTCGTCACGAAGGCCGCGTGCGTCGGGGATGCCTTGCGCCATGGCGTCGAGACTCGCCGCCGGCGCCTCGCAGAGGGCTTGAACCGCCTGCCGTACGCGCTCGGCTGGCTCCACCGCGCCTGCCGCGATCGGCAACAGGATGGCGACGGCGAGGAATGCGGCTGCCCGCAGCCCCGCCCCCGGAACCGGCCCGCGGAGGATGTGTCTGCGCATGGCGGGTGTCATCCCCGGAGTATTCGGTGCCCGGCAGGGGCGGTCAAACCCCTGGCCGAGCGCCAGGACCTGGCCCTGACCGAGCGGGATTCGCCTTCAAGTGCGATGGGTAAAGATCGGCAGCGAGAGGTTCCAGCGCATGGCGGCGAGGCGCAGCGACAGGGCTACCAGGAGACCACACCAGACCGCCAGCGGCGCCCCGGCATCGATGGCCAGTAGGGTCACGGTCGTCGCCGCGCCGGCCAGCGCGGCTGTGGCGTAGAGCTCGCGGCGCAGCACCCGGGGCACCTCGCCGGTGAGGACGTCGCGGATCATGCCGCCGGCGACGCCGGTCATCACCCCCATCAGCACGGCGATATCCGGGGCCGCACCGGCCGCCGCCGCACGCTCGGCGCCGATGACGCAGAAGGTCGCGAGCCCCAGCGCGTCCGCCAGCGGCAGCAGCCGCCCGGGCAGGATTCCTGCCCGGGTCAGGAGCACCGTCACGATCCCGGCCGCGGCGGCGACCCACAGATAGACCGGTTGTGAGATCCAGAATACGGGTGTCAGCCCCAGGGTGAGATCACGCAGGGTGCCGCCGCCGATGGCGGTGACCATGCCGAGAACCAGCACACCGAACAGATCGAGATCCTTGCGCCCGGCGGCCAGCGCCCCGGTGGCGGCGAACACGGCGGTGCCGAAGAGGTCGAGCAGGAAGATTACTGACATTGCCGGTGCCGCCGAGGGGGCTTGGGGGTAGTCCGCATCCTGCCACTGTGGCCTGGGCCCTGCGAGGCGGCTGGCCACGGGGGCCGTTGTCAGGCAACACGCCCGCCCGGCTTCTCAGGACCCGGGCGGCGGGCCGACGTCCGTTCGGGCCAGCGTCTCGCGCAGGAACTGCCGGAACGCCCGCACCCGTGCCGGCGCCTCGCGTCCTGCGAGGCTGATGGCGTGGAGCTTGCCGGTGGCGAGCTGCCAGTCCGGGAGGACGGGTCGCAGATCGCCCGCTGCCACCGAAGCGTCCGCCGCCAGCGTCGGCAGGGGGGCAATGCCGCCGCCGGCGAGGGCGATGCGATGGGCACTGGCGTAGTCACCGGTGCGGATCGTCGGCCGCGTCAGCACGCGCTCGCGGCGCCGTCCCTGGTGCAGGACGAGCTCGGTGGCGCCCACCTCCTGCCGTGCGATCACCAGGTCGTGGACGGTGAGCTCCGCGGGGGCGGCAGGCGCCCCATGCGCGTCGAGATAGTCAGGCGCGGCGTAGAGGCGGATAGCAAAGGTCAGCACCGTGGCAGCCCGGTAGCCCATATCCGGGAGGTCGGCGACGCCGGCCCGCAGGGCCAGGTCGACGCGCATGGCGGCGAGATCCAGCGGTGCGTCGGTGACCAGCAGCTCCACGGTGATCTGCGGGTACAGCGCCCGGAAGCGCACCAGCAGCGCCGGCAGAACGTCGACCCCAAGATCCGTCGGTGCCGTGAGCCGCAGCTGTCCGCGGGGAACCGATCGTGCCGCCTGGGCGCTGGCGGTGGCATCGTCGAGCAGGGTCAGCGCCTCGCGCGCCTTGTGGTAGAACGTCGTGCCCTCCTCCGTAGGCGAGACCGCGCGCGGATGGCGGGCCAGCAGCGTCACGCCGAGCCGCTGCTCGAGGCGGGAGATGCGCCGGCTGACACTGCCTTTCGTTTCGCCGAGCTGGCGCGCGGCCGCGGCCAGCGTGCCGAGCTCCACCACCGTGCAGAACGCCCGCACGTCCTCCACCGCTCCCGTTATCGTTTCCGATTCGGCAACCATAAGTTCGGATTCTGCCATCTTCCAAGCAAAAGGAAACGATCGCATGCTCTGTTCCGTAGACGGCGCGATGGTCGCGCCGCCCCGGAAGAGAGGACCGAAGCCATGACCGATACCACCACCGCCAGTGTCACCCCGACCACCGACCGCGCCGCCGCTGTCGAGCGACTGCAGACCCTGAGCTACCCCTTGGTGCGCATCACCGCCGGCCTGCTGCTGGTGCCCCACGGGGCGCAGAAGCTCTTCGGCTGGTTCGGCGGCTACGGCCTCGCCGGCACGGGCCAGTTCTTCGGCGAGACGCTGGGCATGGAGCCGGGCATTCTGTTTGCCTTCCTCGCCGGGTTCGTGGAGTTCTTCGGCGGACTCGCCATCGCGCTGGGGCTGTTCACGCGGCCGGCCGCGCTCGCCGCCGCGGTACTGCTTGCGGTGGCCCTGACGGTGCACGTGCCGAACGGCTTGTTCTGGACCAGCGGCGGCATCGAGTATCCGCTGATGTGGGCGCTGATCGCGGTCGCCATAGTGCTCCGCGGCGGCGGCGCCTATTCGCTGGACGCCCGCCTGCGGCTCCCGTTCTAGCCAGGCCGTCGCGTAGCCTCGCGGTCGACCATGTGCCGTCGAAGACCCCACCCTGACCCGTCATCGGACAGGTGCCGTGTCGGGTCACGGTGGGGCGAACTGGTGCTGATGGTAGAGCTCGCTCGCCGGGCGCTTGATCGGTACCGATTCCTGGCCTGGATGCCGTTAGCGTTCTGGCAGCATGCCTGGCCCGCATATCTCACCGGTTCGCGAATCGAGGGCGTGGTGCCGTTTGCGCAGTGTCAGGCAGGCTGTGCCCCGTCCGAGCCGCGGTCACGCCACTGGTATCATGCCGCCCCTCCAACGCGAATCAAGCCCATACGAGGACGGCATGCGAGAGGTCGAGCAGGCGGTGTTTCCCACGCTGGAGCATCTCGAGGCGAAGAAGCCGTGGGTGCTGGACGCGCCGAAGGACGCTGCACCGATTCTCTCGCTCTGCGTGCGCCCGGCGGAGGGCGAGCGGCAGTTCGTCGGGCGTATCCGTTTCGATCCGGAGCAGGGTGTCGTCGGCGACCGCTGGCGCTGGAAGACCTGGATGCATCTGCCGGACGGCAGCCCGGACCCGCGTATCCAGGTCTGCATGCTCGGTAGCCGGGTGCTGCAGTTGGTCCGCCGGGAGGGCACGGCGATGATCCATCCCGGCGACACGATCATCGCGGACATGGACTTCTCGGAGGCGAACCTGCCCGCGGGCCAGCGGCTGCAGGTGGGCACGGCGGTGCTGGAGGTCTCGGACGTATTCAACACGGGTTGCGCCAAGTGGCAGCAGCGTTACGGCCCCGCCGCCCTGCGCTGGATCAACCGGCCGGAGAACCGGCCGCTACGGCTGCGGGGCATTCTCGCCCGGGTAGTCACGGCGGGCGAGGCCAGGCTGGGCGACGTGGTGCGGAAGCTGGGTTGAGAGGCAAGCCGGCAGCCGTGTAGCGGTCAGATATGCGGGCTAGAAATAGCCGACAAGGCGCCCGAGCAGCAGCGTGAGGAGCCAGCCGGCCAGGGAGACGGCGGCGGTGGTTCTGCCCGGCAGACGGGCCCTGGCGGTGGGCGTCGCGCGTCGTGCGCGCAGCCGCCAGGCCAGGGCATTGGCGACCCCGACCCCCACCAGGCCCATCTTGCCGAGGAACCAGGGCGAGGCGGCGTACTCCGTCGCACGGGCGCAGAAGAGCAGCAGACCCGCAATGGCGGCAAGGAGCAGTCCGCTGGCGGCGACGGGGACGAGCACCCGGGCCAGGCCTTCCGCGGGTTCGGTCGCCCACACGCCGAGCAGGCGCAGGTCGAGGGGCACGATGGCGCCCACCAGCAGGGCGAAACCGAGGATATGAGCGGCGTTCACCAGCGGATAGGCCCAGACCGACTGGCGCAGGGCGGTGGCCAGCGGCGAGCCCTCCAGGGCGGCCAGCAGCTCCATGCCGACGGCCTCAGCGGCCGGGGTAGAGCACGTAGTCCTCGCCGTCGATGACCACGCGCACGGCCTTGATGCGGGCATCCTCCGGCGCGGCCGCGCCGTGCACGGTGATCGTCCGGCCCTCGCTGAGCAGCTCGGCGGTCAGGCCCGCGCGATCGTTACGCCAGGGCTGGCCGACCTCCACGTTCCAGGCGGTGCCGTCGACGTCGAGCGTGAGCTCGCCGTGGGGGTTGCCGAGCCGCGCCTCGGTGATGCTGCCGGTGACGCTGTAGTCGTCCTCCGTGGCCCATGCCCAGCCGTGGTGGGCAACGGCTGGTGCGGTGGCGAGCGTGGCCAGAAGGAGCAGGTACTTCAGTGGGTTGCGCATGGTTTCTTCCTCACCGCGGTAGAAGCCCCTGGGGGATAGACGCCGGCGCCACCGACAACGTTTCACCCCCGCTGCCACCTGCCGACGGATGGTATCGCTTGAACTCATGGCTGCCACGCGCGATCGTTGCGGCACCCGCGAACCTGCATGATGACGCCCCCCATGCCTCTCGAAAGCTTCTGGCCGGCCCTGATCGGCAATCGCATGCTTAGCTCGCTGGCGCTGATCCTGGCGCTGATGGCCCTGCGCTACCTTGCTGCCCGAATTATCCGCCGCGACCAGGTCATTCTGACCGGTGACCGCCGCGCCTGGCTCGCCCGCATCCGGAATATCGCCGTGATTCTCGGCGTGGTGGGCCTGGTTCTCATCTGGCTGCCGTCGCTGCACACCTTCGCCCTCTCCATCACGGCCTTCGCGCTCGCGCTGGTGGTGGCCACCAAGGAGCTCATCCTCTGTCTGTCCGGCACGGTGCTCCGGGCCATCAACCGGCCCTTCGACATCGGCGACTGGATCGAGGTGGGCACCCTGCGCGGCGAGGTGGTGGACCAGACAATACTCGCCACTCGCCTGCAGGAGATCGGCGGCCCCGTCGGGCACTACGAGTATTCCGGCAAGACCATCACGCTGCCCAACAGCATCCTCCTCACCACGCCGGTGCAGAATCAGCAGTTCTTCCGGAAGTGGGTGTTTCTGGAGGTGGAGACGGTGCTGGAGCCGGACGTCGACATGACCCGGGCACTGCCCGAGATCGAGTCCCAGGTGGCCGGCCTGTATGCGCCGCATGCCGAGCTTGGGGAGCGCTATACCGCCCTCATAGAGAAGCGCAGCGGCATCGATATTGCCGAGCCGCAGCCGCGGGTGAGTCTGGCCACCAGTGACATCGGCAAGCAGCGCGTCCTGGTCACCCTGTTCTGTCCGACCCCGAAGGCCTTCGAGATGGAGCGGGCGATCAATACCCTGGTGCTCCAGCAGTACTGGCAGCGGCGGGCGGGCACGGCGGTGCCCGCGGCGGGCGGGGCCTGAGCCATGGCCGCGGGTGCCGCCAACCCTCGCCGGCGCGCCGAGCGCTTCTGCGCGGACTACGGCCTCGCCCGGCCCATTCTGCTCGCGCCGATGGCCGGAGCCTGCCCCGTGGCACTGTCCGTGGCGGTGGCCAATGCCGGAGGCATGGGTGCTCTGGGCGCGCTAATGACCCAGCCGGCGGGTATCGGTGAATGGGTGCAGGCCTTCCGCGAAGCCAGTCAGGGCCCGCTGCAGATCAACCTCTGGATCCCTGATCCGCCGCCGCCTCGGGACGCCGGTGCCGAGGCCGTGGTGCGTCGCTTCCTCGCCCGGTTCGGCCCTGAGCCGCCCCCGGACGCGGCGGACGCCTCGCTGCCGGACTTCGCCGCGCAGTGCGCTGCACTGCTGGACGCGGAGCCGACCGTAATCTCATCGATCATGGGGCTTTACCCACCGGAATTCGTGCGGCGCATGAAGGATCGCGGGATCCGCTGGTTTGCCACCGCCACCACCTTGAGCGAGGCGCTGGCGGCGGAAGCGGCGGGGGCGGACGCCGTTGTGGCCCAGGGTGCCGAGGCCGGGGGGCACCGCGGAGCCTTCGAGGCCGAGGGCGCGGAGCGTCGCGCCGTCGGGCTGTTCGCGCTGCTGCCGCGCCTCGCGGACCGGCTCACCGTGCCGGTGATCGCTGCCGGCGGCATTGCCGATGGCCGCGGCGTCGCCGCCGCGCTGACGCTCGGCGCCAGCGCCGTCAGCGTCGGTACCGGCTTCCTGCGCTGCCCCGAGGCCGGTATCCCTCACGCCTGGGCGGCGGCGCTGGGTCGCTGCGAGCCGGAGGGCACGCGGCTCACCCGCGCTTTCAGCGGCCGCCCCGGGCGTGCCCTCGCCACGGACTTCGTCGAGGCCGCGGCCGCTCCGGACGCCCCGGCACCGGCCCCTTACCCGGTGCAGCGCGCATTGACCGCCGCCATGAGGCGGGAGGCTGCCGATACCGGGGACGTGCAGCGCATGCAGGCCTGGGCCGGGCAGGCCGCGGCCCTGGCGCGGGCGGAGCCGGCGGGCGATGTCGTGCGCAGGCTCTGGGACGAGGCCGAGGCGCACCTGTAGTCCGCGCCGCCGGTCACGGCGGCAGCACCCGATCGAGGAACGCGTCGAGTGCCCTGCGGTAGGCCTGCTCGGAGGTCAGGAAGGCGTCGTCGTGGCCGCCGTCGAGCAGGATGTAGTCCACCGCGTTGGGCGCCGCTTCGAACAGGGCCTCGCCATGAGCGGGCGGAACGATGGTGTCATCGCGGCCGTGCACCACCAGCACCGGCTGCTGGACGGATTGCAGATTCGCCTGGGTGTCGTAGCGATGCCGTAGCAGTGGCCGCACCGGGAACATCGGGTACTGGCGGGCGGCGAGGTCGGTGACGGAGGTGAAGGCCGCCTCGAGGATAACGCCGGCGAGCGGGCGCTCCGTCGCAAGTCGTGCGGCGACGGCGCTGCCGAGGGAACGGCCGAGGGCCACGATGCGCTCCGCCGGAATGCCGCGCTCGTCGGTGAGATGCGCCCAGGCCGCCCGCGCGTCGGCATAGAGGCCCTCTTCACCCGGGGTGCCCGTGCTCTCGCCGTAGCCGCGGTAGTCGATGATGAGCACCTGCACGCCGAGGTCGATGAGCAGGCTCAGGCTGTCCAGGCGGTGGGAGATGTTGCCGGCATTGCCGTGCAGGAACAGCACCGTGCCCCGTGCCTTGGGGTCCGGCAGGAACCACCCGTGCAGGCGCTCGCCATCGGCGGTGTCGATGCGTACCGTCTCGTAGTCGAGCCCGCGCGCCGCTGGCGTGGCCTCGAGGCTGCGCCCCGGGACGTGGGGCAGGTGGATCAGACGCCCCTGCATGACCCACAGTGCCGCCAGCACGGCGGCGTAGAGCAGAACGGCGCTACCCAGCAGCTTGGCAAGCAGAGGCATGGGACGTGCCTCGGTGACCGCAGGCGCCTATACGGTACCGCCTCGCAGGGGATTGCGCAGTGTGCCGGCGGCTGACAGCCCGTGGGCTGCCTCCGCCGTGCCCGGGAGGAGACGCATGACGGCAGTTCCGGCCCAGCCCGTGACTCTGACGCTACCGGCGCCGCTGGACTTCGCGGCGACGCTGGCACCGCTGCGAAGCCACGGCGACGACGGCCTCGACCGCTGGGCCGACGGCCGGCTGCTGCGGGCTGCCACCGTGGCGGCGGGCGGCGTTGCCTACTGCGCGCGACCGCGGCCGGAGGAACGGCGCCCGGTGGTCGAGGTGCACGCCCAGGGTCCGGGCGCCGCGGCGGCGCCGGAGCTGGTCGCGCGGGCGTTCGCGCCGACCCCGGGAGGGTGGTCCGAGCTGCTGGCACGAGACCCGCTGCTGGCGCGGCTCGCCGGCGAGTTCCCGGGCTGGCGCCCGTTGCGCCAGCCGGACCTGTTCGCGGCGCTGGTCCGGGCGATCAGCGCGCAGCAGGTGAACCTGCGCTGGGCGGCGACCACCCGGCGGCGGCTCGCAGAGGCCTTCGGCGAGCCCTGGGTAATCGGTGGCGAGACGGTCTATCGTCTCGACCCGACGACGTTCGCCGCGCTGGATCCCGCCCGCATTCGGGCACTGCAGTTCACGACCCGGAAGGCCGAATACATCGTCGGCGTGGCGGCGGAAATCGCCCGGGGCCGGCTGAGCCTCCCGGCGCTGGAGGTGCTGGACGACACGGCGGTGATCGAGCGTCTCGCCGCTCTGCGGGGCATCGGACGCTGGACGGCGGAGTGGATTCTGGTGCGCACCCTCGGCCGCCCGCGGGTGGTGGCCGGGGATCTCGGGGTACGCAAGGCAGTGGGTCTCGCCTACGGTAGCGGCGACCCGCCCGCGGAGGCGGAGGTGCGCCGGCTGACGGCGCACTGGGGCCCCTGTGCCGAGCTCGCCCAGGGGCTGCTGCTCCAGGGCCTGGCGAGCGACCTGCTGTAGCCGCCTGGGGTGCTACCCTCGGCGCAATCGACGGAGGGCATTGGCACATGGGGGAGCTCTACGCCGTCCTGACCGGCGATCTGGTGCGCTCAGGCGGTCGCTCGGCGGCGGCGCTGGGTGCTGCTCAGGCGGCCCTGCAGGGGGCGGCCGAGCGCCTGGAGCGGGCCCCGTGGGGCGAAGGTGCCGCACCCGCCGGGCCACTCGAGATCTTCCGCGGGGACGCCTGGCAGCTCGTGCTCGGTGGGCCGCGGTGGGCGTTGCGCAGCGCGCTGTGCCTGCGGGCGTCGCTGCTTGCCAGCGGCCACGGCGATACCCGCATTGCTATCGGCATCGACCGGATCGGGCGGCTGGACTCCGAGCGGCCGTCACGCTCCACGGGGCCGGCCTTCGAGCGCTCCGGGCGGGCGCTGGACACGATGCCGCGGCGCTTCCGCATGACCCTGGACGTGGATCCGGCGCGTTTTCCGGATGCCCGGTGGCAGGCTCTTGCAGCGCATCTGTGTGATGCCGTCGTGCGCCGCTGGCGGGGGCGGCAGGCGGAGGCGATCCGCCTGGCCCTGCTGTACCCGGACGATACCCACGCTGCCCTGGCGCAGCGACTGCGGCCGGCAGTGAGCCAGCAGGCCGTCAGCAAGGCGCTGGCGGGCGCCGGCTGGGCGGCGCTGGCCGAGTTGCTGGCAATGCTGGAGGCGGGTGCGGCGGAGTAACGTACTTGAAAGGTTGTGTTCTCTTATACAATCTCTTGGAGTTGTGAATGCCGCTGGCCGCCGTGGAGACGCTGACCCTGCTGGTCGCCGCGCATTTGCTGGCGGACTTCGCCCTGCAACCCGCGGCCCTGCTGCGGCGCAAGCGCCGCCCGGGCTTCCTGCTGCTGCACGTTGCCGTCGTCACGGTGGCGGCGGCCGTGGTGGTGGGCACCCTGGCGCCGCTGCTGCTGCTCGTGCTGGCCGTCACTCATGGCGCCATGGATGCGCTCAAGGTCTATCGCCTGCCGGACGGCTTCCATGCCTTCGCCGGGGACCAGCTGGTGCACCTGCTGGTGCTGGTGGGCCTGGCGCTGGTCTGGCCCGAGGCCGCCCGGGACGGCGTCTGGCCGGGGCTGCTGGGCCCCGAGGGCTGGCGGCTCTGGCTGCAGGGCTGGACCCTCGCCGCCGGGGTGCTGCTGGCGCTGCCGGTGGCCGGGGTGGCCCTGGAGCTCGCGTTGCGCCCGCTGGCCGGCGCGCTGGCACCCGCCGAGAGCCCGGAGCACGGGCTCCCGGGCGGCGGGCGGCTTATCGGCCTCTGCGAGCGCGCGCTCGCGTTCGTGCTCTTTGTCGCCGGCGCCCAGGCGGCCATCGGCTTCGTCATCGCCGCCAAGTCCATCCTCCGTTTCGGCGAGATCAGCGACAGCAGCCACCGCCGGCTTGCCGAGTACATCCTCATCGGCAGCTTCTTCAGCTTTGCCTGGGCCCTCACCGCCGCCTGGCTGACGGCGGGCGCCCTTGCGCTTTGGGGCGCCTGGCCCGCGAGCGGATGAACCACCGCCGGCGACTGCCGGTCTGGACGGCAGGGTAGTTGTCGTCAGGGAGCGGAATCATGCGTTGGCTGCGGCGGTGGGCGTTCCTGGAGGATGGGCGTGGCGGGCGGCCCTCGTGGCGGTTCCTTGCGGCTGCCGTGCTGGTCGGTGCACTGCTTGGCCCGACGGCGACCTTCGCCGATGGGGGCGGGCTGCAGCGGGTGGCCGAGCGGGCGGAGCGCTTCCCGACCCTGCGCACGCTGCACGTCGCCGTCGGCGGCGAGGTGCGCCTGGCGCGTGCCTACAACGGAGCCCGGCTCGAGGCGCCGACCAACATCAAGTCGGCCTCCAAGACCTTGGTCGCGGCCCTGGTGGGCATGGCCATCGACCGCGGCGTGCTGGCCGGTACCGATCAGGCCATTGCGCCACTGCTCGCGGATGCCCTTCCGCCGGATCCGGATCCGCGGCTGCGCGCGATCACCATCGGCCATCTGCTGTCCATGCGGGCTGGCCTGGAGCGCACCTCCGGCGGCAACTACGGCGCCTGGGTCGCTAGCGACAACTGGGTGGAAGCGGCGCTGGCCATGCCCTTCGACGCCGAGCCGGGTGGCCGCATGCTCTATTCCACCGGCAGCAGCCATCTGCTCTCGGCCATCCTCACCCGCAAGACCGGCCGCGACACCCATGCACTGGCCAATGACTGGCTCGCGCCCGCCGGCATTCGCGTCACGAGCTGGTTGCGCGACCCGCAGGGTATCCCCCTCGGCGGCAATCAGGTCGCCATGCGGCCGCGGTCGCTGCTCGCCCTCGGCGAGCTCTACCGGCGCGGCGGCGTGACCGCTGACGGCGAGCGCCTGCTGCCGGAGCGCTGGGTGCGCGAGAGCTGGACGCCCCGGGCGCAGTCCCGCTTTACCGGGGACGGCTACGGCTACGGCTGGTTCGTGCGCGACTTCGGTGGCTACCGGGGCTATTACGGCTGGGGGTACGGCGGGCAGATGCTGTACGTGGTGCCGGCGCTGGCGCTCACCGTGGCGATCACCTCCGGCACCGACCGCCCATCCGGGCGCACCGGCTACCGCGAGGCGCTGCATCGGTTTCTCGCCGGCGAGGTCATCCCGTCGGTGCGCGCACCACGCCTCTCCCGCGGCCCCGATCAGTGAGGCGACTGGTACTGCCTTAGCGCCTCCTCGAGCCGCTTGCGCGGCAGCTGCCCCTGCTCGGCGAGCGCGTCCAGGGCGGTGACGACGATGTGCGCGCGGTCGACGCCGAAATACCGCCGCAGGTTGGCGCGGGTGTCCGAGCGGCCGAAGCCGTCGGTGCCGAGGACGTGGAACGGGGCCTCCAGGTAGGGCGCGATAAGCCCGGGCCAGGCGCGCACGTAGTCGCTCACTGCCACCACCGGATCGCAGCCGGGCAGACAGCGCGCGAGGTGACTCCCGCGGGACGTCGCACCCGGCACAAGCCGGGCCTGGCGCGCTGCGCGGGCGTCGCGCTCGAGCTCGCTGTAGCTGGTCGCGCTCCAGACCTCTGCGGCCACGCCCCAGTCCTCGCGCAGCAGCGCGGCGGCGGCCTCGGCCTCCGGGAGCAGGGCGCCGGAGCCGAGCAGCCGCACCCGCGGGCCATCGCCGGTCGCGGGCTCCGGGTCGCGACGGTAGAGCCCGGCCAGGATATCCTCCCGGCGCACGTGGGCCGGGAGGCTCGGCTGGGGGTGGCTCTCGTTCATCACCGTGATGTAGTAGAAGACGTCCTCGCCCGCCTCGAGCATGGCGTGCAGGCCGGCATCCAGGATCACCGCCACCTCGTAGGCATAGGCCGGGTCGTAGCTGCGGCAGTTGGGCAGGGTCGCCATGTAGACGTGGCTCGAGCCGTCCTGGTGCTGCAGGCCCTCGCCGGAGAGGGTGGTACGCCCGGAGGTGGCGCCGATGAGGAAGCCACGGCTGCGCTGCTCGGCGGCGGCCCACATCAGGTCGCCCACGCGCTGGAAGCCGAACATGGAGTAGTACACGTACATCGGCAGCATGGGCTCGTCGCTCACCGAGTAGGCGGTGCCGGCGGCGATCCAGGAGGCCAGCGCCCCGGCTTCGGTGATGCCTTCCTCGAGGAGCTGCCCGTCACGGCTCTCCCGGTAGGCGAGCAGCGAGCCTGCGTCCTCCGGCTCGTAGAGCTGGCCGAGGGGCGAGTAGATGCCGATCTGGCGGAACAGGTTGGCGATGCCGAAGGTGCGTGCCTCGTCGGCCACGATGGGCACGATGCGCGGGCCGAGCTCGCGCTCTCGCAGCAGCTGGCTCAGGATCCGCGCCCAGGCCATGGTGGTGGACATCTCCTTGCCGTCCGCCGCCAGCGCGAAGCGCGCATAGCGCTCCAGCGGCGGCACTGCGAGCGCGCGGGACGCGCTTCGGCGCACCGGCACATAGCCCCGCAGCACCCGCCGGCGCTCGTGCAGATAGCGCATCTCGGCGCTGTTCTCGTCCGGGCGGTGGTAGCGCAGGGCACGCACGTCGTCGTCGTCCAGCGGCACGTCGAAGCGGTCGCGGAAGGCAAGCAGGGCCTCCTCGTCCAGCTTCTTCTGCTGATGGCTGGTCATCCGCCCCTGGCCCCAGTGGCCCATGCCGAAGCCCTTCTTGGTCTTGGCGAGCACCACGGTGGGTTGGCCGCGATGGTGCAGGGCGTGGTGATAGGCGGCGTGAATCTTCACCGGATCGTGCCCGCCGCGGTGCAGGGCGTCGATCTCCTCGTCGCTCATGTGGGCGACCAGCTGATGCAGGTGCGAGTCGCGGGCGAAGAAGTGCTCGCGGTTGAAGCGACCGTCGGTGGCGGCGAGGGTCTGGAACTGGCCGTCCGTGGTCGCGTGCAGGTGCTCCAGCAGCCGGCCCTCGCGGTCCCGGGCGAACAGGGCGTCCCAGTCCGAGCCCCAGAGGACCTTGACCACGTTCCAGCCGGCGCCGCGGAACAGGGCCTCCAGCTCCTGGATGATCTGACCGTTGCCGCGCACGGGTCCGTCCAGGCGCTGCAGGTTGCAGTTGATCACGAAGGTGACGTTGTCGAGGCGCTCGCGGGCCGCGACGCCCAGCGCTGCGAGAGACTCCGGCTCGTCCATCTCGCCGTCGCCGAAGATGCCCCAGACATGACGGTCCCCCGCCGGGCGGATGCCGCGATGCTCCAGGTAGCGCAGAAAGCGCGCCTGGTAGATTGCCTGCAGCGGCCCCAGCCCCATTGAGCCGGTGGGGAACTGCCAGAAATTCGGCATGAGCCAGGGGTGCGGATAGGAGGACAGGCCGTCGCCGCCGGTCTCGCGGCGGTAGCGATCGAGGTGCGCCTCGCTCAGCCGCCCCTCGAGGAAGGCGCGGGCATAGACACCCGGCGCGGAATGGGGCTGGAGGAAGACCAGATCGCCGTTGCCGGAGCCGTCGTCGGCGCGGAAGAAGTGGTTGAAACCCACCTCGAAGAGATCCGCGGCGGAGGCGTAGCTCGCGATGTGCCCGCCGAGCTCCGGGTGCGCCCGGTTGGCGCGCACCACCATGGCCAGGGCGTTCCAGCGGATGATGGCACCGAGCCGCGCCTCAAGGCTGCGGTCGCCGGGGTAGGGCGGCTGCGCCTCGAGCGGGATGGTATTGCGATAGGGCGTGGTGAGCGCGGCCTCGGTGGTGAGCCCGAGCCGTGGCGCAAGCTCCAGCAGCCGGCCCAGCAGGAACTGGGCGCGCTCCGCCCCGCCGTGCTCGACGGCAGCCGTCAGTGCCTCCAGCCATTCCCGGGTCTCCTCCGGGTCCGCATCGGGGGTGCGTCCCTGTAGCACCGAGTGAAGTGCCGCCTTGTCCACTGCCATGACTGATCTCTCCTCCCGGGCTAGTCTTGCACAGGTTGCGACGATGGATGGCGATTGGCGGCGCGTGTATCCACCGCGCCGTTACCGGGGAGTCCGGCCTTCCCGGAGCTCGCCCGGCAAAGCCGGACGGCCGCCCGCCTCGATGAGCTCCGGCAGCTCAGGCCGTAGCCGCTTCCAGAACGCGAAGAAGCCGGCAGTCGCATGAGGCCAGGCACGCCGGTCCCATTCCCGCAGAACGCGCACGAGGGCGATACCCTCGGCGCGCAGCCGGGGTTCGAGGCGGTCCACCACCTCGCGGGCCGGGCCGACTGGCACCCAGGGCGTGACCAGCTGCCCGACGCCGGCCGTGCGGGCGGTGTCCACCAGGCGGTCCATTCCGGTCTCACTGGCGTCAACGCGCAGGCTGATGGCGGCAGGGTTACGGTCCAGCGCGTCGTCAAGCGCTCCGGCGGTGAAGTCGGTGACCCGATCCGACACCGGCAGCGGCGAGCGCCGATCGGTCGCCTGCAGAGCGACCGCCAGTGGCCAGCCGCCCGGCGTCTGCAGGAGCCCCTCCGGCAGCGCGTCGTCCTCGGTCACGAGCAGGCCGGTGCGGGCATAGGGGTCCGGAGCATCGCCGGCGGGCGGGTCGCCCAGGGGCGGGCGCACCGCCTCGGCCACTGGCTCCGCCCGCGGCGCGAGCTGGCCTTCGGGGCTGAAGCGGCCATCGGTGTACTTGGCGATGTTGCCGGCCCGTGCCAGGTAGGTCTTGCCCCGCGTCTGCAGGCCCGCCACCCAGCGCCAGGAGAGCGTGTTGGAGGCCGGGTCGCCGTCCAGCAGGTGGCGCAGGAAGAAGTCGGCGCCGAGCGCCCAGGGCAGTTTCAGGGTGAAGATCCAGATGCTCGCAAACCACATGCGGGCGTGGTTGTGCAGGTAGCCGGTGTCCACCAGCTCCCGCACCCAGTGGTCGAAGCACTCGATCCCGCTGCGCCCGTTGACCGCTGCCTCGTAGGCGGCAGCCTCGCGGCCGCCGCGGTCCACGGGTTCCAGTGCTCCCTCCACCGCCGCCCGGTAGTCCCGCCAGGCGCCGGGTCGGCGCTCGAGCCAGCCTTTCCAGTAGGTGCGCCAGCAGGTCTCCTGGATGAACTTCTCCGCCGCCGGGAGGCCGTGGTGCGCCAGCGTCGCGGCCACGACCTCGGACTCGGCGAGCAGCCGGTGCCGCAGCCAGGGCGAGAGCCGGGAGACGTTATCGTGCTGCCCGGGACCGAGGTCGTAGTTGCGGCGGCGCGCGTAATCGCGCCCGGCGTGGGGCAGAAAGCGCTCGAGCGCGGCCGCCCCGGCGGCGCGCGTCGGTATCCAGTCAGGCTCCATGACGGCTCCCGGCAGTGGTGATTCCCTGTTGGCCGACCCGCTGGCTGCCGCGGAGTTCACCGTGCCGGGTTAGGAGTCTGCGCCGTAGAAATCTTCCGGGCGAGGCGCTTCCACTGCGAGGCGATTTGGCCGCTCGTGCGAGGCGCATAGTGGTCACTATGTAACGAGCGCGAGCGGTCAAGGCGCCCGCAGTGGGGCCGCCGCAGCCGGGAGACGTTCTACGGCGCAGATTCCTATTCCGGGGCGTCGCCGGATTCCGGGCCACCACCGCTCGCGCCCGCTGGCCGTGACGGCGCGGATGTCGTCCCGGGGGGCGGGCCGTGGTCTTGCCCGCCCTGCAGGTGCACGTCCCGCTGCGGGAAGGGCATGACGATACCGGCCTCGCGGAAGGCCTGATCCACGGCGAAATGCAGGTCGCTTCGCACGTCCAGGTAGCGGTCGGTATCGCCGATGAAGCAGCGCAGCTCGAAGTTCAGGCAGGAGTCGCCGAAACCCAGAAACAGCGCCGTCGGTGCCGGGTGGCGAAGCACGTCGCGATTCTCCCGCGCGCAGCGGTGCAGCGTCTCGGCCACGGCAGCGGTGTCGCTGCCGTAGGCGACGCGCACCGGCACGATGACGCGGGCGATGCGGTTCTTGTGGGTCCAGTTGGTCACCGGCAGCGAGATCAGATCCGAGTTCGGGACGATCACCGAGGAGCGGTCGAAGGTCTCGATCTCCGTGGAGCGCACGGAGATGTGCTTCACCGTGCCCTCGTTGCCGCCGACGATGATCCAGTCCCCCACCTTGATCGGCCGCTCGATGAGCAGCAGCAGCCCGGCGGCGAAGTTCTGCACCACGTTCTGCAGGCCGAAACCGATGCCCACCGAGAGCGCACCCGCGACGATGGCGAGGTTGGAGAAGTCCACCCCGAGGGTGGCCACGGCGAGAACGAGCGCGAGGCCCACGCCGAGATAGCCTGCCCCGGCGGCGACCGAGTTGCGTGCGCCGATGTCGAGGCGGGTGTGGGGCAGGACCCGGTTGCTGAGCCAACGGCGGAAGAGGTTGGTCAGGAACAGTCCGGTGACGAGCACCGTGATGGCAGCGATGAGATCTGCCAGCGACAGCGTGAAGTTGCCGATGCTGATGCCGGTGAGCAGCTGGGTGGTCCAGAGCGTGATCGTGGTGAGCGGCACCCCGAACAGCAGCATCACCGCATAGGCGATGGGCAGCAGGAGCAGCAGATCGAGCACGAAGCCGGCCCAGAAGACGGCGATGCGGACGCCGCCCTCGGTGGTATCGCCGCTAAGCCCGAACTGGCGCCGGCGGCGCATGAAAAAGCGCTCCAGCATCTCGCGGGCCGCGAGCCGCAGCAGCACCGCCAGGGCGGCGATCAGGCCGAGACCCAGCAGCCGCGACTGCACGAAGAAGGCGAGACGGCCGAAGCCCGCGAGGGCCAGCAGCGGCGCCGCCATCACCACCAGACGCACCAGGCCACGGATCCGGTCCGGCCACGAGCGTGCCTCGCGGGCGTCCGCGGGGGGCTCGCTGGCGGCCGCGGTCGCGTCCGTCTCCGCGCCTTCCGCGCTTGCCTCCTGGGAGGCCTCGACCGACACCGTCCAGAAGCGTGGCGACAGAATCCAGCCGGCGAGGATGGCCACTGCGGTGGTGCTGGCGAGGAAGACGGTCGCCTCCAGGGCGTCGGTCATGTGGCCGGAGAAGAAAGCCGTCACGAGCACGGTCAGCGACACCGCCATGACCGCGGTAAGCAGCCGGATCGCGGTCAGCAGGGCGCCGATGTGCTCCGGGCGTACGGGCAGGATGCGCCAGGCGATCCGGTGCGGTGAGAGCGCCGCCCGGGCTACCCCGAGGACGAGCACGAAGCCCGCCACCGCGCCGCCCACCGTGTAGGCCATGAGGCCGAACAGCCCCGTCATCAGCCCCTGCCAGGCGAGGACCAGCAGCACGGCTGCGAGCACGACCACCGGCAGCACCGCATTCGCCAGCCCGTCCGCCAGCGCGGCGATCAGCCGGCGGGCGTAGCTCGGATCGGTATCCTCCGGATCGCGGCCGTAGCGGCGGAGCAGCCATAGCCGTAGCGGCCAGGCGAGAAGCAGGCCGCCGAGTGCCACGCCGCCGACCAGCGCCAGCTGCTGCCATGAGGTGCCGGCCTCGACCCGTGCCTGCCACCAGCGCAGCGGTGCCGAGATCACCTCCGCGGCGAGGGCGACGCCGTCGCGGCCCGCCGCCAGCCACACCGAGGGCCACACCGGTGCGGGCTTGCGCTCCAGGATGGCGGCGCGGAACCGGGCCCGCTCCCAGGCGGCGATTTCCTGCAGCAGCTTCTCGCCGTTCTCCTCCACGAGGCGTGCCTCGGTGGCCATGGCCTCGTGGCGGGACGCGTCGCGCTGCATCTGCGCGCGCAGCTCGGCGATGCGCGCATTCTCCGGCGGCGCATCCTCCCCCGGCGGCTCGCCCAGGCTCTCAAGCTGCTGCTCCGCGGCCGCAAGCCGCGCCTCCGCCGACCGCCGGGCGGCCGCGGCGGCAGAGATCATCTCCCGGAGGTCCCCTTTCACGCTCTCGAGATCCCGCCCCCGGAAGTCATTCGCGAGGGCGGTACTGGCCCGCTCGTTGACGGCCTCCCACTCGGCGATGCGCGTCTCGAGGTCGGGGCGTTCGGCCTCCTGGGCCGGCGCTGCCACGGTCAGCGCCAGTGCCGTCAGCAGCAGCAGGAGCCGAAGCGGAAAGAAAGGGAATTGCTGCGCTCGCATGCCGGCTCCCCAGCCAGGCGTGTAGGGTCGGGTGGCGCGCAGGCCGCCCGCGCTGGCCGGGATGATAGGCAGACCGCGGGCCGCTGGCCATGGATCGGGTGAGCGGCAGTCGCTGACGCGTCCTGGCCGTGGTGTAATCCGGCCTCGGCGCGTGCCGAGCGCGCCCTGTTGGCGGGAGGCGACATGCAGCTGGCAAACCCTGAGCTTACGGCAACGGACGGGATACGCCCATGAGCAAGGTGAATCCCACCACACCCGTGCGCCGCAACCTGGCGCTTCTCGCCCTGTGTCAGGCCGTGTTGATGACCGGCAGCTCGTTGCTGATCGCCACCTCGGCGCTGGTGGGCGGGCTGCTCGGTGGCGGCCCCGCCCTCGCGACGGTCCCGCTCGGGCTGCAGTTCCTCGCCATGACCGGCACCGCGATCCCGGCGTCGCTCTTCATGCAGCGCTTCGGGCGCCGGGCGGGATTCCTGCTCGGCATGAGCCTGGGCCTGGTCGGCGTTGCCCTTGCCGCCACCGCGATCCTGGCGGGCTCCTATGCCCTGTTCTGCGTGGCCTCGGTACTGCTCGGCGCCTTCAACGGCACGGGGCAGTTCTTCCGTTTCGCCGCCGCCGACGTGGCGCCGCCCGAGCGACGGGGGCGGGCGATCTCCCTGGTGCTCGCCGGCGGCATCGTGGCGGGTTTCCTGGGTCCCAACCTGGGCAGCTGGACCGAGGGCCTGCTGGGCGTGCCGTTCGCTGCCAGCTACCTGGTGCTTGGCGGCATCTACGTCATCGGCCTCGGCGCCATCGCAGCGCTGCGGATTCCGCCGCCGGCACCCGCGGCCCGCCACGGCGGCGGCCGCCCGCTGGGCCTGATCGCGCGCCAGCCGCGTTTTCTGGTGGCCGTGCTCAGCGCCACGATCGGCTATGGCGCCATGAACCTGATCATGGTCGCCACGCCGCTGGCGATGCAGGCGGGCCGGCTGCCGTTCAGCGATACCGCCTTCGTCATCCAGTGGCACGTGGTGGCGATGTTCCTGCCCTCGTTCTTCACCGGTGAGCTGATCCGCCGCTTCGGGGTGCTCGGCGTCATCGTCGCCGGCGTCGTGCTGATGCTCGCCTGCGTCGGCGTCAATGCCAGCGGCAGCACTGTCTGGCATTACTGGGCTGCGCTCATCGCTCTGGGCGTGGGCTGGAATTTCCTGTTCGTGGGGGGCACCACGCTGCTCACGGAGACCCATGCCGAAGCCGAAAAGGGCAAGGTCCAGGCCTGCAATGACTTCGTCGTCTTCGGCACGGTAACGGTCACGGCCCTCTCCGCCGGTGCCGTGCTCGATGCCATCGGCTGGCTGCCGCTGAATCTGCTGGTGCTGCCGTTCCTCGCAGTCGTGTTTCTGGGGGCCGTCGGCGTCGCCCTCGGGGCGCGTCGGCGCCCGGTCAGCAGCGGGATAGCCTGAAGCGGCGGCCTGGGTGGTGGGCTAGCCCGCATATCTCACCGATTCGCGAAGCGAGGGCGTGGAGATGGCGGGCAGGACAAGGCGCGGGAGAGTCCGGGCGCGCAGGCGTACTCGACAGTACGTCGAGCACCCGGACCGAGCGCAACGCAGGACTGCCCGCCAGATCCGCGCCCGCAGCCGTGAATCGGTGAGATATGCGGGCTAGTCCGCGAGCGCCAGCACCAGCAGGCGGTTGTCCGCGGGCATCGGCACCACTTCCTTCAATGCGAGGCCGGCGGCGGACGCCGCGTCGGTGACGTCGTCGAGATCGCGTACGCCCCAGCGCGGGTCGCGGGCGCGCAGGCTCGCATCGAAGGCGGCGTTGCTCTCCGTCAGATGCCTGCCGTGGATGCGCAGGCACCCGTAGATGAACAGGTGACCCTCACTGGCCAGCCGTTCGGCGGCGCCCTGCAGCAGGCCGAGGGTCGCGGCCCAGGGGCTGATGTGCAGCAGGTTGCTGGCGAGGATGGCGACGAGCCCGTCGGGCACCGCCTCCTGCCAGCCGGTGTGGGTGAGGTCCAGGTCCCTGGGCGGCAGGACGTTGGCGTGGCCGCCCGCACGGACCCAGGCCGCTATGCTGCGGCGGGCGTCGGGGGAGGGATCGCTCGGCAGCCAGGTAATGCCCGGATGGTTCGCGGCGAAGGTGACGACGTGCTGGCCGGTGCCGCTCGCGACCTCCAGCGCGGTGCCTGCGGCCGGCAGATAGCGCGCGAGCACCTGGGCGATAGGGACTACGGTGCGCTCGGCGCTCGGCGCGCGCTGGCGCTCGTCCGCCCCCATGGCGGGGTCCACGGCGGCGAAATCGGGCGAGCGCTCCGTGTGCGGCCGGCGGCGTTGCTGGTCGTCCATCGGCTGGTGGTCCCTCAGTCGTAGTTGGTCTCGACGCGGCTCGAGAAGCGGAAGTCCAGCAGCCGCATGGCCTCGTGAAAGCGCTCGGTGAGCTCGTCCCGGCTGTCGCCGCCGAGGAAGATCTCGCCGATCTCGAAGCTGTAGCTGTCCTGGTCCGGCAGCTCCGAGAGCCGCTGGCCCTCGCGCACGTGGATCGCCAGCTGCGCGTCCGGGAAGCGGCGGCGCAGCCGCGCTACGTCGTCCTCCTTGGGCACGCGGGTGACCTCCGCGTCACCGTACACCCGGGGCATGAACTTCGCGGCATAGCGGTACTCGCCTTCGCTGCGGGGGAACTCGGGCCTTCGGCCGAGGGCGACGTCAATGGCCACCTCATGATGCGAGGCCCCGTCCACCAGCTCGAACAGCGGCGAATGGGACTTGGAGATGCGCGGGTTGATCTCCAGCAGCTTGATGTCGTCGTTCGCCTCGTCCCAGAAGAACTCGATGTTGAACGGCGAATGCTCGAGCCCGATGTGACGGATGATGCGCCGCGTCGTCTCCTTCATGCGCTCGGAGACCCGCTCCGGCAGCTCCGAAGGATAGTGGTACCCGACGAAGCTGACGCCGTTGGGCCCTCGCAGCGAGTCGATCACGGCATAGATGTGGGGCTCGCCGTCCAGGACGTAGCCTTCCAGCGTGCAGCCGCGCCCGCCGATGATGCCCTCGGCGATGCAGTAGCCGCCGGCGAGGGAGGCGCGGCGGGCGCCCAGCCGTGCCCGCTGCAGCAGTGCGTCGAAGGGCTCGGCGAAGCGGCCGATGGCCGGGCGGATGCGCGCCAGCGCATGACGCAGATCGCCGCGGTCGTCGATACGGAAGCCCAGCGTGCTGGAGAAGGCCACGACGGGCTTCAGCCAGAAGGGATAGGGCAGGGGCGGGTCGTCCAGCACGGCATCGTCCTGTGGGTCCACGAGGGCGAAGGGCGGCGTCGCGTCCGGGGTCGCCTCCGCCTGCTCCGCGCGCGTCCAGTACTTGTTCTCGCAGCGCAGTACCGCCTCCAGGCTCGGGCCCGGCAGACCCGCGTGAGCCTGCAACAGGGGCAGCAGGCTGGTGGTGGGGAAGTCCCAGTGGCCGATGATCGCGTCCACGGTACCGGGAAAGCGGTCCAGCTCGCGCTGCGCGTCGTGCAGCAGATCCTCCAGTGGATAGCTTTCCGGGTTGACGATGCGGTCGTAGGGGATCAGGCCGTGGAAGCGGTAGTGCTCGGCGCCGCGGACGGTCTGCAGCAGGCGGCGGTGGAAATCGTCCAGGCCGATGACGAAAATGTTGCGTTCGTTCTCCATGGGTTTTTCTCCGTGGCCATCTGCCCGGCCGGCGCGGTTCGCGTCCTGGCCGGGGCGGAGTTCGGTTCCAGCTTTGCTGGATGAGATGGGGTCGGGAACGCTGGGCTGTAAAGGGTTGGCATTGCCCTCGGCTGTGCGATGCTGGGTGCGGTTCCAGTAAAGGGAGGCTGGGGTGGCGCGACTGCTGGAGATCCTCGCCATCGAGCTGCTGCCGGTGCTGGGTGGACTGGTCGGGCTGCTGCTGGCGCTGCTGATCTGGCGGCGGTGGCGGCGTCGGCAGCCGACCGGTGTGCGCCCGCGCCGGGCGCGTCGCAAGTCGATCCTCAACGAGCCTGGGCGGGCGTTCCTGGACGCCCTGGACCGGGCAATCGGCCGCGAGTATCGGGTATTCGTGCGGGTCCCGGCGGCCGAGGTGGTCCAGGTGCTGGGAGAGGGGAACGCCGAGCGGCGTAAAGCCGAGGAGGACAGGCTCGTGCGGCAGCGCTTCGACTTCCTGCTCTGCGACCCGGACACGCTGGCCCCGCTCTGCGCCATCCAGATGGACGCCCGCGACCGCGACGGTGGCCAGAGCGTCTTCATTGGCGAGCTCTGCCGGGAGATCGGCCTGCCGCTGCTGCGGGTGCCCGAGCGACCCGCCTATGCGGTGAGCCGCCTGCGCAATCTGATCCGCGAGCGTGTGGCGGCGGCCGAGGTGCCCGGCGTCGATGCGAGCCGCGAGCCGTGGATCGGCGAGGCCACGGAGCCGGTGGAGGACACGGAAACCGGCACCGCCGGAGCGGCCCCGGCGGACGGCCCGAGCTGCCCGCGCTGCGGCAGCGGGATGACGGCGCGGGCGGTGACCACCGGCGCCCACGCCGGGCGGCGGGTCTGGCGTTGCGCGCGCTATCCCGAGTGCCCGGCCGTGGTCACGGACGCCCGCGCCCGGGAGTGACGCTTGCCATTCAACGTGTCCATTCGTCATCTGAAGACGCTGATCGCCGTCTCCGAGCACGGTTCCTTCGCGGCGGCCGCCGATGCGGTATGCCTGACCCAGTCCGCGGTCAGCCAGCAGATGAAGGCACTGGAGGAGCAGCTCGGGGTCGAGCTCTTCGACCGGCACCGGCGACCGCCGGAGCTGAATCCGCGGGGCCGGGCGCTCATACAGCGTGCCCGCCAGCTGGTCTATCTCTACGAGCGCCTGCATGACGAGGCCGGCGGCGAGTCCGAGCTGACGGGGCTGCTGGAGATCGGCGCCGTACCGACCACCCTGACCGGCATGGTGCCTCGCGCGCTCGTCCGCCTGCGGGCCAGCCAACCCACGCTCCAGGTACGCGTCTCCAGCGGCCTTTCGGCTGAGCTGCTCGCCCGCCTCGACCGTGGCGACCTGGACGCGGCGGTGGTCAGCGAGCCCAAGCCCGTGCCCACCGGCATGCTCTGGCACCCTGTGGCCGAGGAGCCGCTGATGGTGATCGCGCCGGCGGACTGCAGTGGTGACGATTACCGGGCGCTGCTCACCGAGCTGCCTTTCATCCGTTTCAGTCGCAATGCCTGGGTCGGGCACAGTATCCAGCGCAAGCTCCTGGACCTCGGGGTTCACGTCAACGAGGCGATGGAGCTGGATTCCCTGGAGGCAATACGACAGATGGTGCGGCACGGCCTGGGGGTATCCATCGTGCCGGTGCCGGCGGTGACACCGGAGGACGCCGGTGGTCTGCGGACGCTCCCCTTTGGCGATCCGCCTCAGTCCCGGGGTGTTGGGCTGCTGGAGCGACAGGAGCACCTGAAGATGGGGCTGACGGCGGCCCTGCTAAGGGAACTTCAGGCGGTGGCCGAGCCCTGAGTGGGCGGCGCCTTCCCCGCAGCGGGGTTTGTTCAGCGGTTTCTTAAGATCCAGTTCAGTAATTGTCGACCTCCCGGGCACCCGGTTGCCGTACCTTGAGGGGCTCTGCGGCGTCCTTGCCGTGGTGCATTCGCTCGCCGGGGGAGGGTTATGGACTGGCTGCCTTTTGCACCGGAGCTCACGGCCCTGGTGGCCATCGCGCTGTTTCTGGGTGGTGCGGTCAAGGGGACGGTGGGCGTAGGGCTGCCGCTCGTGGTGGTCTCACTGCTCGGGAGCTTCCTCGACCCGAAGCTCGCCGTGGTGCTGGTGACGGTGCCGGTGGTGGTGAGCAACGTCTGGCAAAGCCTGCGCTCGGGCATCGTGCTGGGGGCCGCACGCCGGTTCTGGCCGCTGATTCTGCCGTTCGTGCTCTGCACCTGGCTGGGGGCGCAGCTGCTCGCCTCCATGCATACGGCGCTGCTCCTGGGGTTCCTCGGCGCACTGGTGATCGGCTTCTCCATGCTCAACCTGGCGCAGCCGCAGTGGCGCCTCGCCCCCCGCTACGAGCCGTTCGCCGGACCCGGCGTCGGTGCCGTGGCGGGTGTGCTCAACGGCGTCTCCACCGTGAATGGGCCGCCGCTGATCATGTATCTGGTCTCCCTGGGACTGCAGAAGAACGACTTCGTCGGCAGCTACGGGCTGATCGCGCTCGCAGGCTCGATCCCGCTGGTGCTGTCCTATATCGGCGTCGGACTGATGGGGCCGGCAGAGTTCGGTGCCTCGGCGCTGGCGCTGGTGCCGGTGCTGGCAGGGCTGCTGACCGGCGAGCGGCTGCGCCGGCGGATTGATCCGGACCTCTTCCGCAAGGTGCTGCTGGTGGTTCTGATCGTGCTCGGCCTGAACCTTATCCGGCGCGCCCTCTACTGAGCCCCGGTTTGGCCCGGCGTCAACCGGTGATCGGTTCGGACTCCAGCAGGCTTCCTCCGGGGGCGACCCGCGTGAAGCGGACCGGCTCCCGCGTGACCTCCAGGCGCTCGCCCTCGGTCAGGCGCACCAGCGTGAACTCCGAGCCCTCTAGGCTACCGGTGTCCGGGAAGTCCTCCCGATAGTGCGCGCCCCGGGAGTTTTCCCGCGCCAGCGCCGCCGTGACGATCGCGCGGCTGACCAGGATCTGGTTGCGCAGGTTCAGCCAGTCGTGCCAGGTGAGGTTGAAGGCGAGGTCTTCGCCGCCGGCGATGCCAGTGGTGGCAAGCTCAGCGTCCAGGGTGGCCAGGCTGTCCAGGGCGCGGCGCAGGCGCTCTTCCGTGCGCAGGATGCCGGCATCCTGCCACATGACGTCGCGCAGGCGCTCCTGCAGGCCGAAGAGGTCACCGGGGGGCTGCTCCAGGGGGAGCCGGCAGTCCTGCACCGCCCGAGCCAGCGCGGCTTCGTCCGGAGCGTGGTGGCCGTCGCCCTCGACCAGGGCAGCGGCCATGCTGTCGCCGGCAATGCCACCGAACACCGTCGAGTTGGCAACCCCGTTGCCGCCGAGGCGGTTCGCCCCGTGCACCCCGCCGGTATCCTCGCCAGCAGCAAACAGGCCCGGCATCTCCGTGCGGCAGTCGGGTCGGAACACCACGCCGCCCATCAGATAGTGCGCGGTGGGCACCACCTCCACGCGCCCCCCGGCGAGGTCGAAACCGCAATCGGCGCAGCGCTCGACCATGCCCTTGAACTGCCGGCGCACGTTCTCCGGGCCGAGGTGCGACATGCTGATGTACACGCCGCCGCCCGGCGTACCCCGGCCCTCGCGGATCTCGTGGAAGATGCCCCGGGAGACGATGTCCCGGGTGGCGCGCTCGCCACGCTCGTCGTGCCGGAACATGAAGCGTTCGCCCTCGCCGTTGAGGAGCTGGCCGCCGGCGCCGCGCAGCCCTTCCTCGAGGACGGTGCCGGTCATGCGGGTCTCGGGGCCGGCGAGCAGGCCGGTGGGATGGAACTGCACCATTTCCATGTCCCGCAAGGGCAGACCGGCGCGCAGCGCCATGGCGAGCCCGTCGCAGCTCTTGTCGCCGGAGGGCGTGTGGTAGCGGTACATGGTGGGTCCGCCACCGGTGGCGAGCAGCGTCGCACGGGCCTGGACGAAGACCAGCTCGCCGCTGCGCACGTCGGCCATGAGCACCCCGGCCAGGCTCTCGCCGTCCGCCGCCGGGATCAGCGCCAGCGCGCGATGCTCCTCGAGCCGCTCGATGCCGGCGGCCCAGACCTGCTCCGCGAGGCGGCCGATGATCTCGATGCCGGTGAGATCGCCCTTGTGCACCGTCCGATCGAAGGTCTGGCCGGCAAATGCCTTCTGGTGGACGCTGCCGTCCTCGTTACGGTCGAAGAAGCAGCCGATCTCGTTCTCCAGCTCGCGCACCCGCTCCCGGGCCGTGGCCACCAGAGTCCAGGCCAGATCCTGGTCCGGCAGCCACTTGCCGCCATTGATGGTGTCCATGAAGTGACGCTCCACCGAATCGCCGGGAGCCAGGGCGACGTTGTAGCCACCCTGCACCATGCGCGTGCAGCCGCATTTGCCGAGCAGCCCCTTCACCGCCACGGTGATGTGCAGGGAGGGATCGGCCTGGTGCGCGTGCAGGGCAGCGAACAGGCCGGCCCCGCCGCTGCCGAGGATGAGGACATCGGTGGAGACGCGGCGCGGGGAAGCAGGCATGGCTAGACGAGCCTCAGGGCAAAGACAAGGGTGACGGCCAGACTGGCACCGGCGCCAACAGCGGCCAGGCTCTTCTGCCATTCGCGCCAGGCCAGCAGTTCCAGCGCGAGCAGCCGCAGCCCGCCTGCAAGGTGCAGCGAGAGCATCAGCACCAGCCCGGTCTCGGCAAACTTGAGCAGGGGCCGGTCGGCCCAGGCCAGGAAACCGTCCAGGGCCTCGGCACCGTTCAGCGCCTGGGACAGGGCCCAGAAATGCAGCGGCAGGAACAGCGTCAGCGCCACGCCGGAGACACGGTGCAGCACAAAGGCGATGTACGCCGGATGGCTGCGGGCGGCGACGCGTGCGGCACGGCCAGCGCTCATGCGTAGACCCCCCACACCGCCCGGCCACCGAGCGCCAGCAGGACGCCGGCGAGGGCGAGCAGGGCGATATCCAGCGACGGGCCGCGCCAGCCGAGATGCTCTGCGAGCACGTTGCGCATCCCAATCGGGGCGTGGATCGCCGCGGACACCACGAAGGCGCCGTAGAACAGCAGCCAGAGCTCGCTGCCGCGGGTGCGCCCGAGGATTTCGGCCGCACTGAGCCCGCCCTGCACCGCATGGACGATGGTCGCCAGGTGGACCAGCACCAGCACGGCGAGCAGCGCTGCGGAGACCCGCTGGGCGAGCCAGAGCCGGGCCTCGGTGCGGGCGCTCACAGCTCCCCCTTGAGTGCAGCGCGGGCGGTAGCGCGCTTCAGCCCGGCGATGGAACGCGTGGGGCTGAGGTGTTTCGGGCAGCGCTCGGTGCAGCTCATCTGGGTGTGGCAAGCGTGGCAGCCGGCGTCGCCCGCCACGGCGGCCAGCCGCTCTGCGCCGAGCTCGTCGCGCGCGTCCTGCACCAGTGTCCAGGCGCGGTTGAGCGCAGCGGGGCCGAGATAGTCGGGATTCCATCGCACCACGTCGCAGGAGGCGTAACAGACGCCGCAGCCGATGCACTCGATGGCTTCGTCAGCCTCGATTCGTGGCGCGGAGCCGGGGGCGACGCGGGCGAAGTCGTCGTGGCGGTCGCGGTTACCGCGGAAGTAGCCACGCGCCTGCACCATCTTCTCGAAGAACACCGTCATGTCGCAGGCGAGGTCCTTGACGACGGGCAGATTCTCCAGCGGTGCCACCTCCAGGCGGTCACCGTCGATCACCTTGTCGACGTGGGTTCGACAGGTCCAGCGAGCCCGACCGTTGACCGTCATGGCACAGGAACCACACATGCCGACGCGGCAGGCATAGCGATAGGCCAGGGTCGGATCGAGCTCGCGCTGAATATGGCTGACCACGTCCAGCACCGTCTGATTGGCGCGGCGGGGCACCTGAAAGGTCTGGAAGGCGCCATCGTCGCCGCCGCGCCAGACAGCCACCTGCAATGTTCCGCTCATGGCTCCTCGCCTGCTGGCCCTGCGTTGTTCACCGCTCGAGGCTAAGCCCACCCGCAGGGTCGGGTGAAACGAATTGTTCTTGAGCTAAACACAAGCAATGCTAATGCTGCGGATGTGCTGGCGCGATGCGCTCCATATGCGGGACAGCAATATAGGTCAGCCGCTCAAACCGGGCTCGCGGCGCTTCTGCAGGAAACCTGTAGAAATCCTTGATCAGTTTTTGTTTCCCAGGCCGCGAACCCTCAGCTAGCTTTGCGGGGTGGAAGCAACCCAAGTGCCGGAGGAGGAGGAGTCGCATGGCCGACAACGACGGCAGGATCTCGCGAGAACGGCTGGAAGCGCCCCCCGGGCCGATCTACACCGAGACCATCCTGAAGCCGAGCTACGACTTCATGCTCGAGCACTACTTCGAGGGGCTGCTCGAGGCGAACAAGGCGTGGACGGTGATGCTCGCCGAGACGGGCACCATACCCGAAGCCACCGCGGGAAGCCTGCTGCGCGCGGTGGTCGCCCTCGAGCGCGAGGGCCGGGCCGGCATGGGGGAATTCAATCCCGCCTACGAGTACTTCTACTCCACCATGGAGCACTACCTCACCGAACAGGTGGGTGAGGCCGTTTCCGGGGAGATCAATATCGGTCGCACACGGCCGGAGCCGCTGGCGCGGATGGCCATCCGCGATCGCCTGGACCGACTGCTGGAGCATGTGGTCGAGCTGCAGAGCCGTCTCCTCGAGCTCGCCGAGCGCGAGCGGGATACGGTCATGCCCATGGGCACGCACATGCAGCACGGGCAGGTGGCGACGGTGGGTCACTATCTGCTCGGCGTCGTCAACCAGCTGCAGCGCGACGGCACGCGCCTGCTCGCCGCCTATCACACGGTGAACCACTGCACTCTCGGTTGCGGGGCGCTTGCCGGCTCCTCCTATCCCATCGACCGCGAACGGGTTGCGGAGCTGCTCGGCTTCGAGGGCATCGTCGAGAACACCAACGACTGCGTGGGCACCGGTGACTACGCGCTGGAGACCGCCGCCGCGGTGGCGAATCTCATGATCGGCGTCAGCCGGCTGTGCCAGGATCTCTACACTTGGCACACCCAGGAATTTGCCTATCTGGTGATCGGGGACGACTACTCCGGTTCCAGCAGCCTGATGCCGCAGAAAAAGAACCCCTATCCGTTCGAGTACATCCGCTCGCAGGCGGCCCATGCCGTCGGCCAGATGACTGGCCTGTTCACCACGCTGCATAACACCAACTTCCAGGACATCAAGGACGTGGAGGAGGGGCTGCCGCCGGTGAGCTTCCAGCAGCTGGACGAGAGCATCCAGTCCGTTCGGCTGCTGGCCGGCGTGCTCACCACCGCGGAGTTCGATGCCCAGGCCATGCGCCGCGAGGCGGCGAAGCACTTCGCCACGGCCACCGAGCTGGCCTCGGTGATCCACCGCGCCACCGAGCATTCCTACCGCACCGCCCACCGCATCGTCGGCCATCTGGTGTTGCTGGCTTTGAAACAGGGGCTGACCGCCGACCAGGTGGACCTCGAGCTGGTGCAGCAGGCGTCCCGGGACGTCACCGGCGCGCCCATCGCCATTGACGAGGCGGCGGTCCGCGGCGCGCTCGATCCGGAGGCGTTCGTGCAGGCGCACACCGTCCGCGGCGGGCCGGCGCCGGAGCCGATGCGGGAAGGGCTCTCGTCGGCGCGCGCGGCAGTCCGCGAGCTGGCGGAGCAGAAGCAGGCTCTGCGGCAGCGTCGAATCGGAGCGGCGGACCGGCTGGCAGAGCGGGTCAAGGCACTGGCGGGCTGACCCGGCGCGACCAGACACCGCCCCGCGAGGCGGCGATAAAGGGCAGAGAGGTCCGGTGACGGCACAGGCCAGCCGGGGCTCTGGCATCAGCGGCGGCACCGGCGCTTCACGCCGGCTGCGACGGCCGCTGCATCATAGAAGAAGGAGGAGAGTCATGTTCCGGAATGCATGTTCCAGCAGTGTTGCCATAGGTATCGGTGCCGCCCTTGGGCTGGCGCTGGCGAGTGGGGCGGCGACGGCCCAGTACCCCGAACGGCCGGTTACCTACGTCAATCCGTTCAGTCCGGGGGGCGAATGCGATATCGCCATGCGGATGATCCAGCCCAAGCTGGAAGAGCGCCTCGGGGTGGACGTGCCCATTGAGTACCACGAGGGCGGCGGCGGCGCCGTGGGCTGGGCCCATGTTGCGGACCAGGCGCCGGATGGCTACACGATTGCGTGCTTCAGTATCCCCCACATCATCGCCCAGCCGCTGGCACGGGACCCGGGCTACGAGACAGACGACCTCGAGCTCATCTACACCTACCAGTCCAATCCTCAGGTGCTTGTCGTCCGTGACGACAGCCCATACGAGAACCTCGAGGACTTCATCGCGGACGCCTCGGAGAATCCGGGCTCGATCACGGTGGGTGGCACGGGTACGGCCAGTGGCAATCACCTCGGGGCGGTGCGGCTGATGCAGGCGGCCGACATCGAGCTGACCTGGATCCCGTTCCCGGGCACCGGCCCGACGATTCCCGCCCTGGAGGGGGGGCATGTGGGCGCCCTCATGACGAACTCGACCGTCGCGCATCAGAACAGCGACAAGTTCCGGGCGCTCGCGGTGGCCTCCGAGGACCGCCTGCCGTTCATGCAGGATGTGCCGACCTTCCGTGAGCTCGGCTACGACATCCAGGAAGCCATCCATCGGGGCGTTCTGGCACCGGCTGGCTTCCCGGACGAGGCCAAGCAGCTGCTCGCCGAGCATCTCGACGAGATCACCGGGGAGCTCGCCCCGCGCATGGAGGAGATGGGCCATTTCGTCGAGTATCTCGGCCCGGAAGAGAGCGCGGAGCTGGTCGAGCGCCTGCAGCCGGAGTACCGGCAGCTCCTGGACGATATCGGGATGCTCGATTGACGGATCGGGACCGATAACAGTCGGAAGCGACCGGATGTTGCGGGCGGTGCCGCGGAGCGCCGCCCGCAACGGCCCGGCGAGTGACGCCGGGCACGGCCTCACCGTGCAGCACGCCAGGAGTACCGCACCGTGATTGAGGATCTCGTAGCCGGCTCTGCCGCGATCTTCCGCATCGAGGCATTGGCGCTCATCGTGGCGGGTACTGCGGTCGGCTTGTTCGTCGGCTCGGTGCCGGGGCTCACCGCAACCATGTCGCTCGCCCTTCTGGTGCCTTTTACCTTCACGATGGACCCGCTGAACGGCCTTGTCCTGCTCGGGGCGGTTTATGTGGCGTCCATGTATGGAGGCGCCTACACGGCCATTCTGATCAACACGCCGGGCACGCCCGGGGCCATCGCGACCACGCTGGACGGCTTCCCGATGGCGCAGCAGGGCCGGGCCGAGCTGGCCATTCTGGTCACCACGCTGGCGTCCGTGATCGGGGGGGTGATCAGCGTCGTGGTCGTGATCATGCTCGCGCCGCCCCTCACTGCGCTGGCCATCCGGTTCGGCCCCGCGGAGTATTTCTGGATAGCGGTCCTCGGGCTCAGTCTGATCGCGGGGCTGTCCACTGGCTCCCTGATGAAAGGGCTGCTGGGCGGGGCCATCGGGATACTGCTCGGCACCATCGGCGTCTCGCCGATCGGCGGCGAGTCGCGATTCCTGTTCGGCCTCTCGTCCCTGCAGGGTGGCGTCAATCTGCTGGTGGCGCTCATCGGACTGTTCGCCATCCCCGAGCTCATCCGGCTCACGGCGACGGCGAAGAAGTCCGTCAGCTTCGACTACACGCGGGGTCGGGAACGACTCGCCAACGTCGTGCGCGAAACCTGCGGCCGGCCGCTTAACGTCATCCGTTCCTCCCTGATCGGGGTGGTCATCGGCATCATTCCGGGGGCCGGCAACAACGTGGCTGGCCTGGTTGCCTACAGCGAGGCCAAACGGGCCGCGCGCGATCCGGACTCGTTCGGGAAGGGTAACGTCGCCGGCGTGGTGGCCTCGGAATCGAGCAACAACGCCGCGGTGGCCGGCAGCGTGGTGCCCTTGCTGACGCTGGGCGTGCCCGGCTCGCCGCCGGCGGCCGTCATGCTCGGCGCGCTGATGCTCCACGGCATTCGTCCCGGAACCGCGCTGTTCGCCGAGAGCGGTGATCTTGCCTATGGCTTCATCCTGTCCCTGGGTGTGGCCGCTCTGGCGCTGCTGCCCGTCGGTCTCATGGGCGGGCGCATCATTTTCCGCGCGGTGGCTTCCATGCCGCTGGCCTATCTGGTGCCGGTTATCGGATTCATGACCATCCTCGGGGCCTATTCGATGCGCAACAGCATCGTCGACGTGTTCATCATGCTGGGGCTGGGGATATTCGCCTATGCGGTCCGGGAGATCGGCATTCAGCCGGCGCCCATTGCGCTCGGCCTGATCCTCGGCCCGATCGCGGAGAACGGATTCAGCCAGGCCATGCTGATGGGCGGCGCGCGGTACGACTTCGCCGTGCTGGCCCTGTTCGACAGCCTACTGTCGTGGGTCCTCATCGTCCTGGTGCTGGCGACGCTGGTGTGGCCCTATCTGCAGGCGCGACGCGGGCGTCCGGTGCCAGTCGCCGGAGGGGAATGAGCCATGTCCGCGCGTACCGTCAACACCGACATTATCGCCGGGCTGCTCGGGGTGGGTGTCTGGGCGCTGTTCTGGTTCGCCCGCGGCGACTGGACAGCGCTGACCGCGACCTGGCCCAACGCGGTACTGGTGTTCATCCTGATCGCCTCGCTGGGGCTGCTCCTGAAGGCGTTACTGCGCCCGGAACGGCGGGATCTGCTCGCGGAAGGCGACAATTTCCGCAAGCTGGTCATCGTGGCGGGGCTGATCGCCTGGGCCATCGGCATCCGATTCCTGGGGTTCGTCGTCACCAGCGTCGTGGTGTTTCTCTTTCTGTGGTGGTTCATCGGCCGCGCAGTGGCCCGGTCGGAGACCGAGGCGCCCTCGGCGACGGCGCCTGGCCCGTCATGGTTGCAAGGCCTGCGCGCGCTGGCGGTGACGCTGATCATCGTGCTCGCGTTCTACTGGATCTTCCGCCAGGTGCTCTATGTCCCGCTGCCATCAGGAGTACTGATCTGACCGGTCTCGACGGCGCCCCACGCGCCCAAGCCAGCTTGAGGCGTGTGGGGCATCCCGCTGACTCACGGCCGGCAGACGAAGTAGTCGTTCTGGATGTCGTGGGGCAGCTCGTGGACCTGGACGTCGCTGAAGCCGGCCCCGCGCAGGTAGGCCAGGGCCCGCTCCCGCCCCCACATGGTGCCAAGCCCCTCGCCGCCCTGGGCCAGTGACACCGGCATGCAGTGGTGGCAGGACACGGCGTAGAGGAACGCGCCCATGGGGTTGTCGCGGTCGCGATGGGCGTGGCTCGTGCTGCGGATGTCCTGGGCGATGTACACCCCGTCCGGGGCGAGGCTGCGGCGGATGCCCGCCAGCAGGGCGGCAGGTCGCGCCTGGTCATGGATCGCGTCGAAGGTGGTGACAAGCTCGTAGCGCCCGGGCTCCGCCGTGCGGTCGAAGTCACTCAGGTCGCGCACCTCGAAGCGGATGTTCGTCAGGCCCTCCGCCTGGGCGGACTTGCGGGCATACTCGATGGCCTCCGCCGAAAGGTCGTAGCCCAGAAATTCGCTGCGGGGGAAACGCCGCGCCATCAGCTGCAGCGCCAGCCCGCGACCGCATCCGGCATCGAGCACGCGGATGCCCGCCTCGAGCCGTTCCGTCAGTCCCGGGGCCAGCGGCAGGATATGCTCGATCAGGGCCGGCAGCACCGTCTGGGCGCTGTCCTCTGCCATGACTTCGTGGAAGCGGGCGTAGCGCTCGTAGGGCACGCCCTCGCCGGTGCGGAAGGCGGCGACGATGTCGTCCTCGATGGCGCCGAGCATGGGCAGGAACTGGGCGTAGACGGCGAGGTTGGCGCCCTCGGCGTCGGTGACGCGCGCCGCGTGGGCGGTGGGCAGCCAGTAGTGCCCCGTTGCGGGGTCGGTCTCCACCACGCCGGCGGCGACGAGCCCGTTCAGGCATTCGCGGACATAGCGCTCCGCAAGACCGGCCGCCTCGGCGATGGCCTCGCTGGTTCGCGGCTCGGCGTTGGCCATTGCCCGCAGCAGCCCGGTGCGGTGCCCGAGGGAGAGCAGGCTGAGCATGCCGGCCTCGTTGAGGGCATTGACGAGCCGGGCCTCGAAGGCTTCAACGGCCGCCCGGTTCGTCGCGGGTGCGATGGCGGGCTCGGAAACGGTGGTGTCGGTCACGGTGGGTTCCTCGCGGTTGTCGGGTTGCACAGCCGTGAGCTTGCGTCGGCGGCCGCAGGCGCTATAAACCCCTTCCGGACGCAATCCGTCGGAATCGGTCATGATCGAGAGCGCTCCCCCCGAAGTCGCACTGCTGGCGGTGTCCGAGGCCACGGCGTCCACCCTCCACGGCGCCTACGACATGCTCTGCTCGCCGGGACGCGACTGGCCGCTGCTGACCACCGGCGCTCCGGGGCGCTCACTGCTGCGGCCACGCATCGTCAGCGCCGACGGTTCGCCTTTTCGGGTGAGCAATGGCGTACAGGTGGCGCCCCACGCCCGCATCGCCGACTGCCCCCGTCCCGCCGTGGTCTGCGTGCTGGAGCTGCTGGTGGCCCCGGAGCAGCCGCTGGCCGGCCGCTATGCCCGTGAGATCGACTGGCTGCGGGACTGCTACGAGGCCGGGGCGCTCATCGGTGCAGCCTGCACGGGCGGTCTCCTGCTGGCCGAGGCAGGGCTGCTGGACGGCCGCGAGGCGACCACCCACTGGGCCTACTGTGAGGCCCTGGCCCGGCGCCACCCCGGGGTGAGGGTGCGCCCCGAGTGCGCGCTGCTGAGTACCGGTGAAGGGGGTCGAATCGTGATGGCCGGTGGCGGCACCTCCTGGATCGACCTAGTGCTGCTGCTGGTGGCGCGACTGCTCGGACCGGACGAGGCCATGCGCCTGGCCCGCCTGCATCTGGTGGACTGGCACGATCGCGGCCAGCTCCACTTCGCGGCACTGGCGACGCGCCCGCAGCGCGAGGATGCCGTGATCGCCGACGCCCAGGCCTGGCTTGCCTGCCACTACGACGCGGCCAACCCGGTGCGCGCGGTGGTGGCCCGGAGCGGGCTCGCCGAGCGCTCCTTCAAGCGCCGGTTCGCGCGCGCTACGGGGATGGCGCCCATTGAGTACGTGCACAACCTGCGGGTGGAGGAGGCGAAATACCTGCTGGAGACCACGGCAGATCCGGTGGAGGCCATCGCCAACCAGGTGGGCTACGAGGAGGCATCCTTCTTCGGCCGCCTGTTCCGGCGCCGCGTCGGGCTCACCCCGGCGGCCTACCGCCGCCGCTTCGCCGGGCTGCGCACGCGACTCGCCGGCTGAGGGCCCGGCGCATCCGCTTCCGGCACGGGCGAGACCACCGTCTCCAACAATGCCTCGGCGGCCACTCGATCCTCCACGGCGGCAGCCTTGCCGCCGATCTGGCCTGCACCCGGGCGCGCACTGCCGGTGTCGGCGCCGTGCGCTTGCTCGGATGTCGCGATCCCGCCTTCATCCTCGGTTATCTGGCGCGCTGCGCCCGCCGGGGCACACATCTGCTGGCTTTCTGGTGTGAGCCCGAGGGCGGTGCGCCTGTGCAGCAGGTAGTGGCCGCGCTGGCGGGGGAGAGCCTGCCGCGGCTCTACCGCTATCGCGCCGACGGCGGCCAGACCCCTGGTTCGGAAACCGACAGCCTCACGATCCTCGCCGCGCGGGACTTCGCCCTGCTACCGGCGGCCGCGCAGGGCATGGCCCTGGAGCTGCTGGACAGCACCGGCCCCGAGGAATTGGCGGCGCGGTCGCGTCGGGCCTGGGACCAGGGTCTCGCGGTGGACGAGTCCCTCTGGCAGCAGTTGCGCTCCCTGGCGGCGCGCACCCTGGTGGCGTCAACGGAGGACTCCCGGGCCCGCGGTGCGGGCGAGGGCGCTGCGCGCTGAAGCGGCGCCGGATGGCGTCCAGCGGGCGGCCGCCACCCCCCGCTTCCGGGAGACTGTCGGCGGGGATGGCCGAGGTCTACCCACACGCGCCACTATACGGGGGAGCGTCCCGGCGCGGGCACCGCGCGTGCCGTGCCCGCGGGTGAGGACGGCCACCGTCGGCTGCGCCGTACAACGCACATCGGGAGGGGAGCCATCATGAAGTCACGTGCCGCCGTCGCCTGGGAGCCGGGACAGCCCCTGGAGATCGAGGAAGTCGAGGTGGGCGGGCCGCGGGAGGGCGAGGTTCTCGTGCGCAACGTCGCCACCGGAGTCTGCCACACGGACGCCTTCACCCTCTCCGGGGCCGATCCGGAGGGGAATTTCCCGGCCATCCTGGGGCACGAAGGCGGTGCCGTGGTCGAGGAGGTCGGCCCCGGAGTGCGCTCACTCACCGTGGGCGATCACGTCATCCCGCTGTACGTCCCGGAATGCGGCGAGTGCAAGTTCTGCCGCTCGGGCCGCACCAACCTCTGCGGGGCCATCCGCACTACCCAGGGCAAGGGCGTGATGCCGGACGGAACCAGCCGCTTCAGCGCCCGCGGCCGGACGCTGCATCACTTCATGGGCACCTCGACTTTTTCCGAGTACACCGTGCTGCCGGAGATCTCGGTGGTGAAGGTGCGCAAGGAGGCGCCCCTGGACCGCGTCTGCCTGCTCGGCTGCGGGATCACCACCGGCATCGGCGCGGTGCTCAACACCGCGAAGGTCCGGCCCGGGTCGACGGTGGCCATCTTCGGCCTCGGCGGCGTCGGGCTCTCGGCGATTCAGGGTGCGGTACTGGCCAGGGCGGAACGCATCATCGCCATCGACATCAATCCGGACAAGTTCATCTTCGCGCGCCAGCTCGGCGCCACCGACTGCGTGAACCCGAAGGAGCACTCGGCGCCGATCCAGGAGGTGATCGTCGGGATGACCGACGGCGGCGTGGACTACTCCTTCGAGGCCATCGGCAACGTCGCCACCATGCGGGCGGCGCTGGAGTGCTGTCACAAGGGCTGGGGCGAATCGACCATCATCGGCGTCGCCGGCGCCGGCGAGGAGATCAGCACCCGCCCGTTCCAGCTGGTGACCGGCCGGGTCTGGCGCGGCTCCGCCTTCGGCGGCGTCAAGGGCCGCAGTGAGCTGCCGGGCTATGTGGACGGCTACCTGGAGGGTCGTATCAACATCGACGACTTCGTCACCCACACCATGGGGCTCGAGGCCATCAACCACGCCTTCGAGCTCATGCACGAGGGGCGCAGCATTCGCAGCGTGATCCGGTTCGACGACTGATGGGAGGCACGATGACGCTGGAACCGGTGGCCGAGAGCCGTTGCTTCGAGGGCCGCGTGGCTCGCTACCGGCATCGCTCCGAGGTGCTGGACTGCGAGATGACCTCCGGCATCTATCTGCCGCCGCAGGCTGAGCGCAGGCCGGTGCCCGTGCTCTACTGGCTCTCGGGGCTGACCTGCACCGACGAGAACTTCATGCACAAGGCGGGCGCCCAGCGTGTGGCCGCCGAGCTGGGCATGGCCATCGTCTGCCCCGACACCAGCCCCCGCGGCACGGACCTGCCCGGGGAGCACGAGAGCTACGACCTCGGCTCCGGCGCGGGCTTTTACGTCAATGCGACCCAGGCCCCGTGGAGCGCCCACTACCGGATGTACGACTACGTGGTGGAGGAGCTGCCGGCAGTGGTGGAGTCGCGTCTGCCGATAGGGCCGGCGCGCGCCATCAGCGGTCACTCCATGGGCGGCCACGGTGCGCTGATCTGCGCCCTGCGCGAGCCGCGGCGGTATCTTTCGGTGTCGGCGTTCTCCCCGGTGGTCAATCCCACGGAGGTCCCCTGGGGGCAGAAGGCCTTCAGCCATTATCTCGGGGATGATCCGGCGGACTGGCGGGAGTGGGATGCCTGTGCGCTGATTCGCGAACGTGGCTCGGCGCTGCCGCTGCGGGTGGAGCAGGGGGAAGCCGACGGCTTCCTGGGCGAGCAGCTGCAGCCGGAGAGGCTTGCCGAGGCCTGCCGCGAGGCCGGTGTGACCCTGGACCTGCGGGAGCGCCCGGGCTACGACCACAGCTACTATTTCATCGCCACCTTCATCGACCACCACCTCCGCTACCACGCCCGGGCGCTGGGTATCGGCTGATCCCGGTGGTGGTGCCCTGGAGAGGGGCCCACGGCACCCGATCCTTAACTCATCGCGGGGCTCGCGGACGTAGCGAGCGGCATCCGCCGCTGGCGGATGCCGCTCTGGGGTGGGCCTCAGGCGGTCCGGAACCGCCCCATGAGGCTCTGCAGCTCGCTCGAGAGACGGGCCAGCTCCTGACTCGCCGAGGCCACCTGGCTCGCGCCGGTGGCGGTGCGCCCGGAGATGTCACCGATCTCGTTGACGTTGCGGTTGATCTCCTCGATGGCGGTGGACTGCTCCTCCGCCGCGGAGGCGATCTGGGTGCTCATGTCGTTGATGGTGTGGATGCGGGCGGTCATGGCCTCCAGGCGCTCGCTGCAGCTGCGGGCCATGCCCACGGCCTCGTCGCTCTGCTCGCGGCCGGTGGTCATGAGCCCGTCCGCCTCCCGTGCCCCGTTCTGAACCCGCTGGATGATGTCGCGGATCTCGTCCGTGGATTCCTGGGTGCGCGTCGCCAGCGTGCGTACCTCGTCCGCGACCACCGCGAAGCCGCGGCCGTGCTCGCCGGCGCGGGCAGCCTCGATGGCGGCGTTCAGCGCCAGCAGGTTGGTCTGCTCGGCGACGCTGTTGATCACGTCCAGGACGGTGCCGATCTGCTCGGCGTCACCGGTGAGCCGGCCGATGCCTTCGTTGGTGCGGGTAAGCTGCTCGGCGAGCTGCTCCACGGTGGCCACCGTGCGGCCCATGACCGCGGACATCTCCCCGGCCTCGCCGCTGGCACCCCTGGCGGCGTCCGCCGTCTCGCCGACGTTGCGCGCGACCTCCTGGATCGTGGCCGTCATCTCGTTGGTGGCGGTGCTCACCTGGTCGGTGGCGCTGTGCTGGGCCTCGACGTTGCTGCGGGCCTCGTCGCTGGTGGCGGATAGCTCCTCCGCCGCCGACGACACCTGTTCGGTGGTGCGCGTTGCCTGGCCGATGAGGTCCTGCAGCTTGGCCAGGAACTCGTCGAAGTAGTCGGCAAGCCGGCCGATCTCGTCCCGGGCCGGGTTGTCGAGTCGCAGGGTCAGGTCGCCATCGCCGCTGTTCAGATCCTTGACACGCTGGGACATGGCCTTCAGCGGGCGCAGCACGATGCCGGGCACGCGCCACATGGCGAGGCCGGAGACCAGCAGGCCGAGCACCAGCACACCGCCGAGCGCCCGCTGGTTGCCCGCCACGCGGCTCTCCATGGCGGCGTCGAGATCGGCCGACCACGCGTTGACCTGCTGGGTCATCGTGTCGATGCGGGCGCGGGCGGTATCGAAGGCCGCGATGCCCTGATCGGTGGCGAGGGCGTAAGCCAGCTCGCTGCTGCCGCTCTCAGTGAGCTCGCGCACCTCGGCACTGATCTGCTCCCACTCGGCGATTTCCGTGGCGAAGCGCTCCGCAAGCTCGTTCGTGGCGGGTCGGTCCAGGGCCTCCGCAGCCTGGGCGACGCGCTCGCGGGCCTGGCCGAGGTTCTCCTCGTAGGTGGCGTAGAAGGTTTCACGCTCCTCGTCGTTGAACGAGCGCACCGCCTGGAGCTGGGCGATCAGGGACTGGTGCAGGTCGCGGTCGGCCTCGAGCACCAGCATGCCGCCCGGCAGATGCTGATTGGCAAAGGTCTGAGCGTCGCGCGTCAGCCCGACCAGCAGGGACATCGCGAGCGCTACCACGCCGATCAGCAGAAGCGTCAGCACGGCCAGCGGCAGACCGAGCTTCCAACGAAACGAGAGATCCCGCCACCACGTCGACATAGTTCTACCCCCCGGGGAATGCATCGTGTATTGGGCGCCTTCTTGGGATGCGGCGCTCTCTGCCCTCAGGAGCGCTATCGGCGTCTGGCCGGCGCAGTTGAGTGCCGCCGGTCGCCGCCGGGTGGGAGGACGGGAGGTGGCACTGCGTACTGGACGGCGGCACGCTTTCGCGTATGATGCCGCCAGCGATGCCCACCGGTCGGTATCGCCCGTTCTCGGCCTCCGCATTCGCGGGGCGCTGCGCTCGCAGACTCCAGCCCAATCTTTCTCTGCCTGGACCGGGCCCGTTCCGGCGGCCGTTGGCCGCGTCGGGTGGCAACCCAGGAGCGCTACACTGCATGTCCTTCGATAAACTCGGCCTCTCGGCCGAACTGCTGCGCGCCGTGCGCGAGCAGGGCTACACGACGCCCACCCCGATCCAGTCCCGCGCCATTCCGGCTGTCCTCAGCGGCGGCGATGTCATGGGCGCCGCCCAGACCGGAACCGGCAAGACCGCAGGCTTTACCCTGCCGCTGCTGCAGCGGCTGACGGACAACCCGCGCGCCGGCGGCCAGCGCTCGGTGCGCGCGCTGGTGGTGACGCCCACCCGCGAGCTCTGCGCCCAGGTGCAGGAGAGCGTGCGTACCTATGGCCGGCATCTGCCGCTGCGCTCGGCGACCGTGTTCGGCGGCGTCGGCATGCAGCCGCAGGTGGACGCCCTGCGGCGCGGCGTGGATGTGCTGGTGGCGACGCCCGGGCGCCTGCTCGACCACCTCCGCCAGCGCACCGTGGACCTTTCCGCCGTCGAGATCCTGGTCCTGGACGAGGCGGATCGGATGCTCGACATGGGCTTTATCCACGACATCCGCAAGCTGCTCGCGGCACTGCCGCCACGGCGGCAGACGCTGCTGTTCTCGGCCACGTTCTCGCCGGAGATCCGGCGCCTCGCGGATGGACTGCTGCACGATCCGGTGCGGATCGAGGTGGCGGCGCGAAACACCGCCGCCGAGACGGTGGCGCAGAAGGTTCACCCGGTCAGCCGGGGCGGCAAGCGCGGCCTGCTGAGCAACCTTATCCGCGAGGGCGACTGGGAGCAGGTGCTGGTGTTCACACGCACCAAGCACGGCGCCAACCGTCTCGCAAAGCAGCTGGAGGGCGACGGTCTGGTGGCCGCGGCGATCCACGGCAACAAGAGTCAGGGAGCCCGGACGCGGGCGCTGGCGGGCTTCAAGCAGGGCGACGTGCGCGTTCTGGTGGCGACGGACATCGCCGCCCGCGGACTGGATATCGAGGAGCTGCCCCACGTGGTGAACTTCGAGCTGCCGAACGTCCCGGAGGACTATGTGCACCGGATCGGCCGCACGGGGCGTGCGGGGCGCGGTGGCCAGGCGGTGTCGCTGGTCTGCGTGGACGAGATCAGCCTGCTGCGGGGCATCGAGCGGCTGCTTGGCAACCCCATCGAGCAGGAGCTGGTGCCGGGGTTCGAGCCGGACCCGAACGAGCGTCCGGAGCCAATCGTCAAGGCGCCGCAGGGGCGTCGCGGCGGCGGGCGGCGAGCGAGGCCGCGGTAGCCTTATAGGTAACGGCGGCCGGCTGCGTCACCGGCCGTCGCATCGCAGCCCGCATATCGATTGGATATGCGGGCTACCGGGAGCCTCTCACAGCGGCGCCTCGCGCTCGACTGCGCGCTCGACTGCGTGAATCGAGGTTAGGAGCGGCTGGGCAGCCCCGGCGCGGCGTCGTCGTCGCGCCGCGCGAGTCGGCCGAGGCCCAGGGTGATCGCGGCGATGCCCCGGCAGACGACGTGAATGAAGTCGGCCAGCCCCGGATTGGTGAAGCCGATGCTGAGGCGGTCGCCGTCGGCCCGGACGTGCACGCCTTCGTGCCCGGCAACGGCCTCGATACGAGCCGCGAGCTCGCCGGCCTGCTTCGCGTTGCCGGTGCTGATGGTAATTCCGTCGTGGTGCATTGCGTGCGTCCTCCGTCTGCGTTTGTTGCAGTGCATTATACGCGAACGGAGACACACAGATATAGATGAGTGATTTAAGTGTTGTGACTGCGGGTCACAAATATTGCACGCGCTGATAGCGCGGGAGCCGGCCCCGGGCGCCTGCCCGGGGCCGATGGCTCGGGGTCAGGCGCTCTCGTAGAGGCGGGTGAGCACGAACTCGCGGTGGCCAAGCGCCTCTGCCGCGGTGTAACGGCCGTTGGCGGTACGCAGCATCATCTCGAGCAGCGAATCGCCGGCCTGGCTCATGTCCATCTCGCGGCGCAGCACGCCCGTGACGTCCACGTCGATGTGCTCACGCATGGTGCGCAGGGTGCGGGCGTTCGCCGAGAGCTTGATCACCGGCAGGATCGGGTTGCCAATGACGTTGCCCTGCCCGGTGGGGAAGAAGTGCACGACGAAGCCGGAGGCAGCACATAGAGTCACCATCTCCGCGGCGGCGGAGGATGAATCCATGAACCACAGGCCCGGACCGGTGGGGCGCTCCGCCTTGTCAAGCACGCCGTCCACCATGCACTGCTTGCCGATCTTCTGGATGTTGCCGAGGGCCTTCTCCTCGATGGTGGTCAGCCCACCCTCGATGTTGCCCTTGGTGGGCTGGGACTCGGAGAGGTCGTTGGTCTTCCAGCGGTCGATCATCGCCGAGTAGCGGTCGAACATGAACTGGAAGCGCTCGCGGATCTCCGGAGTGCGGCAGCGCTCGGCCACCAGATGCTCGCCCCCGGTGAGCTCCGAGGTCTCGCCGAAGCAGAGCGTGTTGCCGTTGGCGTAGAGCTTGTCGAAGGCATCGCCGACGGTGGGATTGGAGCCGCAGCCGGAGGTGGTGTCGGACTCGCCGCACTTGGTGGACACCCAGAGCTCCGAGAGCGGGCAGGGCTCGCGCTGCAGCTCCGTGGCCCAGTGCACGAACTCCTTCGCCTGGCGCGAGGCATTGGCGATGGTGTTGTGATCGCCGTTCTGCTCGATCCAGAAGCCCTCCACCGGCTTGCCGGTCTCGCGGATCCCCTCCACGACGCGACTGGTCCAGCCCGGCTCGATACCGATGACCACCACCGCGGCGACATTGGGATTGCTGCCGGCACCGATCAGGGTACGGAAGTGCAGGTCGAGATCGGGCCCGAACTGCAGGCGGCCGTAGGGATGCGGCAGCGCCAGCGTGCCCTTGATATTGTTGGCGACGGCCTCGGCGGCGGCGTTGGAGATGTCGTCCACCGGCAGGACGACCACGTGATTGCGCACCCCGACCCGGCCGTTCTCCCGACGGTAGCCGAGGAAGGTCTGACTGCTGAGATCCATGCTTACCACCTCTTGGTTTTCACGTTGTGGACGTGGACGTGCTCGCCGGTGCGGATGGGGGCAACCACCCGGCCGATGTCGACGCCGTACTTGATGACGGTCTCGCCCTCGGGGAGGTCGCGGATCGCCAGCTTGTGGCCGATGGGGATGTCGTCCTTGACTTCGAATTCGATGGTGCGGTCCTGATCCATGATCCAGCCGTTCAGCTTCTGGCCGGCCCGGATACCCTCCACGACGACCACGCCGACGGAGTCGCCCTCATCGTGCACAACGAAGTCCGGTGCTCGAGACATGGGATCTCTCCTCAGTGATGACAGGAATTGGCAGCTGCCGAAGTGAAGTATACTATGTCTTATACATGACTTGCCATCGAGGGCGGTGCGGCGGATGCTTCGCACTGCCATCGCTCCGACGGGCGGAAGGCGAGCAAGAAGAAGTCCGGTGGCGATTCGTCACCGGCGAGGTGGCGCCGATACGGCGTCGCCAGCCCCGATGGCTCACCGGGCGGCCGCTTGCCGCGGGTCAGTGCGCTGTCGGGCTATAGGGGCTGCCCCTGCGATCGTGGGGGTGGTTATCGAGGTAGAGGAGGAGAACCACGATGCAACGACTAATCGGTACCGCGCTGGGCACTGCCGCACTGGCCTTCGCCGTTTCCGCCGGCGCCCAGGAATTCCCGCAGAAGGGCGTTCAGTACATCATCCCGTTCGGTCCGGGCGGCGAGTCCGACATCTCCGCGCGCCTGCAGCAGGAGTACTTCTCCGGGATCACCGGCGAGGAGCTCGTGATCCAGTACAAGCCGGGCGGGGGCGGCTCGGTGGGCTGGTCGCAGCTGAACGACATGACCGCCGACGGCCACACCATCATGGGCACCAATCTGCCCCACATCATCCTGCAGCCGCTGGCGAAGGACGTCGGGTTCGAGACCGAGGACCTGAACAACTTCTACTTCTTCCACTACTCGCCGGACGCCATCGTGGTCAGCAAGGACAGCCCCTACGAGACGCTGGAGGACCTGGTCGAGGCGGCCAAGGAGACCCCCGGGGCGGTGACCTTCTCCGGCAGCGGCACCTACTCGGCCAACCACGTGGCGCAGACGCGCTTTGATCAGCTCGCCGACATCACCACCACCTACATTCCCTACAAGGGCACGGGGGCCGCGGTGACCGCGCTCAAGGGCGGCGAGGTGAGCGCCGAGTGGGGCTACACCACGGTGGGCGCCAACCACATGGACGATACCCGCATGCTGGCCGTGGCCTCGGAGGAGCGGCATCCGCTGTTCCCGGACGTGCCCACCTTCCAGGAGCTCGGCTACGACCTCGTGGGCGGCGCCTACCGCGGCATGGCCGTGCCGGAGGGCACACCGGAGGACGTGCAGCAGCGCCTCTCGGACATCTTCCATGAGATCAACAACAACGAGGAATTCCAGCAGCGCATGCAGGACCTGGGCTTCTTCATGATCGACGTGCCGGTGGACGAGGTGGACGAGTTCCTCGCCGAGCGCCGGGAAGAGTACACCGAGGTTGCCCGCGACTTCGGCCTGATCGACTGATCCGACCCCGTTCCCGCGGACCCGGGCACGCCGAACGGCGTGCCCGGGCGGCGGCTGCAGGAGCTGACCGATGTCCTGGGGATTCCTGTTCGCGGCGCTGACGCCGTTCAACTTCCTGCTGGCCTTCGTCGGGGTGACGGCCGGCATCGTCATCGGCGCGCTGCCGGGCCTCTCGGCCACCATGGCGGTGGCGGTCCTGGTGCCGGTGACCTTCGGCATGGAGCCCGCCTCGGGGCTGATCATGCTCGGCGCCATCTACACCGGCGCGATCTACGGCGGCGCCTACTCCGCCATTCTGGTCAATACGCCGGGAACGCCGTCGGCCATCGCCACGACGTTCGACGGCTTTCCCATGGCCAAGCGCGGCGACGGTGACCTCGCAGTCACGCTGGCCACCATCTCTTCGGTGGTCGGCGGCCTGGTGGGCGCGCTCGCGCTGCTCACGCTGGCGCCGACGCTGGCCACCATTGCGCTCAAGTTCGGCTCGGTGGAGTACTTCTGGCTAGCCGTGTTCGGGCTGACACTCATCTCCGCCCTGTCGGAGGGCGCCACGCTCAAGGGCTTCATCGGCGCCGCGTTCGGTCTGCTGCTCTCCACCGTGGGCGTGGCGGTGGTCGGCGGTGACGTGCGCTATACCTTCGGCTCGAGCGTGATGCTCGGCGGCGTGGAGATCATCTCGGCGCTGATCGGCCTCTACTGCATCCCGGTGCTGATCGATCTCGTGGCCACCCCGGACCCGCATCTGAACGTGGGCGAGGGCAGGCCGCGCGGCTTCCGGCTGCGCGAGGCCATGGGGCTCGCGCTGCGCAGCAAGCTCAACCTCGTGCGCAGCGCCGTGATCGGCACCATCGTCGCGATCCTGCCCGGGGCGGGCGGCTCCATCGCGAGCCTCGTGTCCTACACCGAGGCGCGCCGCGCCTCGCCGCGGCGGGAGAACTTCGGCAAGGGCGAGCCGGACGGCATCCTGGCTACCGAATCCGCCAACAACGCCACCGTGGGCGGCGGCTTCATCCCCACGCTGGTGCTCGGCATTCCCGGCACGCCGCCGGATGCCGTGATCCTCGGCGCGCTGCTGGTGCAGGGCATTCGCACCGGCCCGGAGCTGTTCAACGAGAACGCGGCGATCTCCTACACGTTCATCTTCGGCCTGCTTATCGCGACGCTGCTGCTGTTCCCCCTTGGGCTGGTGATCGGGCGCTACGCCTATCAGTCCATCATCACCATTCCGAAGGCGATCCTGGCGCCCACCATTGCCTTCATGACGGTGATCGGCACCTACGCCATCCGCAACAACACCTGGGATGTGCTGATCATGCTGGTGCTGGGCGTGATCGGCTGGTTCCTGAGCCGGGGCGGCTTCAAGCCCTCACCCATCGTGCTCGGGCTCATTCTCGGGCCGATCGCCGAGCAGGGATTCGTCCAGGGCTATCTCATCGGCAACGCGCGCGGCGCGGTGTTCGAGACCTTCTTCGGCCGCCCCATCTCCATGGTGATCATCGCGCTCATCGTGGTCGCCACCCTCTATCCTCTGATCGCCGCGCTGCGGCGCCGCGGTCGCCCGCTCCGGGAGGGCATCGCCAATGACGACTGAGACCCGCGCCGGCCGGGACTGGCACGGCATGGCCTATGCCGTCGCGTTCGTGGGCGTGGGCGTGATCGCCCTCGCCAGCTCGGGGGATTTCTCGCCTCTGGGCGCGGTGTTTCCGCGCACCATCGCCACGGCGCTGATCGTCTTCTCGCTTGGCTATATCGCCCAGAACCTGTTCCGCCCGCCCGGCAAGCTGCCGCGGGGCGACGAGGGGTCCTGGGCCCGACGGGCGCTGCTGGTGGCCGTCATGCTGGGCTGGATCGCGGCACTGCCCTGGCTGGGGTTCCTGGTGGCCGGCGGGCTGGGCTTCTTCGGCATGATCCTCGTCGGCAACTACGACGCCTGGAGCCCCCGCCGGGTGGTCATCTACGCGATCACGTCCATCGCCATCATCGGCGGCTTCTATGGACTGTTCGCCGTGGCCCTGAACGTGCCGCTGCCGGAGGCCTCGCTGTTCTAGCCCGCATGTCTCACCGATTCACGGCAATCGGTGAGACATGCGGGCTTGGGCCTAGACGAGCTCGTTGAGATAGTGATGATGTGCCGTGTCGCAGCGGCTCACCCGCATCTCCACCGGCTGGTTCTCGAGATCGATGGCGGTGCGCCGGATTTCCAGCAGCGGCGCGCCCTTCTCGATGCCGAGGTGCCGCGCGTCGTCAGCGTCCGCGGCGACGGCCCGAAGCTCTTCGCTGGCGCGCTGGACCGTGACCCGGTACTCGCGCTGGTAGAGCTCGTAGACGGCGTTGGGGAGCTGTTGACCGAAGCGCTCGAGGCCCGGAAAGCGCTCGGCCGACACGGTGATCCACTCGAGCAGGGTGGGGCGGTTGCCGAGGTAGCGCAGGCGGAAGATGCGCACCACGGGTGCACCCCGCTCCAGGTTCAGCGTCTCCGCCTCGGCGCTGCGCGCCCGCCCGCGCCGGCATTCCAGCACGCGGGAGGTGGGCAGCTGGCGGCGGCCGTCGCTGCCGTAGAGGTGCCAGAACTGGAACAGGGAGCGCTCGGTGGTGTGGCGGGCCACCTCGGTGCCTCGGCCCTGGTGCCTTACCACCAGCCGCTCCGCCGCCATGGCGTCCAGGGCCTTGCGGATCGTGCCCTGGCTGACGCCGTACTCCCGGGCCAGCGCCGTTTCGCTCGGCAGCAGCGCGCCGGGAAGCCATTCGCCCGCGGCGAGGCGCTGGGTCAGCGTCTCCTTCATCTGCAGATAGAGCGGACGGAAGGCGGGTGCGTTGGCGTTTCCGGCGCTGGTCATGGCTCATCGTTCCAAAATTGCCTGCGGCTGTGCAGGCTAGATTACCCCAGAGAGGCAAAATGGGGTGAGTTTGTCGCTAGGTTATATATAAGACATAATTTTAGACATCCTTCTGCCGGCGCTGCCGACCCACCTCATACCCCTGGAGAGCCCGATGGCCGAGATTGTCATCACCGAATTCATGGACGAGCAGGCCGTGGCGGACCTCGCCGCGGACCACGACGTCCTCTACGATCCGGAGCTGGTGAGCCGGCCCGAGGCCATCGCCACGGCGGCCGCCGAGGCCCGCGCGCTGATCGTGCGCAACCGCACCCAGGTAACCGCGGAGCTGCTGGCGGCCTGCCCGCGGCTCTGCGCCGTCGGTCGGCTGGGCGTCGGGCTGGACAACATCGCCGTGGAGGCCTGCCGGGAGCGCAACATTGCCGTACTCCCGGCGACAGGGGCCAATGACGTTGCCGTGGCCGAGTACGTCATCACCGGGGCCATGATGCTCCTGCGCGGCGCCTACCATGCCACCGATCGGGTCGCGGCCGGGGAATGGCCGCGGCAGGCACTGAGCGGCCGCGAGACCGGCGGTACCACCCTCGGGCTGATAGGGTTCGGCGGCATCGCGCGAGCGACCGCCGAGCGCGCGCGCCCGCTGGGGATGCATGTGCTCGCCCATGATCCGTTCGTCGCCGCCGATGACGCCGCCTGGGGGCAGCTCGCCGAACGTGCGGACTCCCTCGAGGCGCTGCTCGCCGCAAGCGACGTGGTGAGCCTGCACGTGCCGTATACCGCCGATACCCATCACCTCATCGATGCGACGGCGCTGACGCGGATGCCGGCCGGAGCGGTCCTGATCAATGCCGCCCGTGGCGGCGTCGTGGATGAGGCCGCCGTGGCGGAGGCACTGCACGCCGGACGGCTCGGCGGGGCGCTGCTGGATGTCTTCGAGCAGGAGCCGCTGCCGGCGGGCTCGGTGCTGGCGGATGTCCCCAATCTGGTGCTGACGCCGCACATCGCGGGCGTTACCCGGGAGTCCAACGTGCGCGTAAGCCGGGTGACCGCCGAGAATGTCCGCCGGGTACTGGAGGAGCGTCGGCCATGACCAGGCATTGCACCCCCGAGGAACTGCGCGAGCTCGTCACGGCCGCCCTGGAACGTGTCAACGTCCGGGCCGATGGCGCCGCAGCGGTGGCCCGCGCGCTGGTGGCAGCGGAGTGCGATGAGCTCGCCTCCCACGGCCTCTCCCGCGTTGCGTTCTATGCCGACCAGGCTGCGAGCGGCAAGGTTGACGGCCAGGCCGAGCCCAAGGTGGAAGCGGCCGGCGCCGTGGTCAACGTCGACGCGGCGGACGGCTTCGCCTACCTGGCCATCGAGCGCGGGCTGGAGACCGCGCTGGCGCGGGTCGGCGAGCAGGGCATCGTCGCGGTCGGAGTCGGCAATTCTCACCACTTCGGCGTCGCCGGGCATCATGTCGAGCGCATCGCCGAGGCCGGCTGCATCGGTATCGCCTTCGGCAACACGCCGGCGGCCATGGCGCCTTGGGGCGGGCGGCGGCCGCTGTTCGGCACCAATCCCATCGCGTTTGCCGCGCCGAGGGCGGGTCAGGCGCCGCTGGTGATGGATCTCTCCCTGAGCCGGGTGGCCCGCGGCAAGATCATGCTGGCGCAGCGCGAGGGGCAGGCCATCCCCGAGGGCTGGGCCCTGGATGCCGACGGCCAGCCGACCACGGACCCGGAAGCCGCGCTTGCCGGTAGTATGGTGCCACTGGGGGAGGCCAAGGGCTCCGCCCTGGCGCTGATGGTGGAGATCCTCGCCGGGGCGCTGACCGGCTCGCGCTTCGGCTTCGAGGCCGGGTCGTTCTTCACCGCCGAGGGCGATCCGCCGCGGGTGGGACAGCTCTTCCTGGTGCTGGATCCGGCGGCGTTTGGCGGAGCCGGGGACTTCGCGGAGCGCCTGGAGCATTTGCTGGGCGCGGTGGCAGCCGAGCCCGGCACGCGGCTGCCGGGGGCGCGGCGGCTGGCCGCCCGCGAGCGCATCGCTCGCGACGGCATCGCGGTGAGCGATGCTGCCTATGCCGATCTGCGCCGCCGAGCCGGCCGGCACGACTGAGCCAACATGGAGGCTGAACCCATGACCGCTAAGGTTGCACTCATCACCGGCGCCGGCACCGGCCTCGGCCGCGCGGTAACCCGGGCACTGCTGGCCGACGGTTACGCGACGGTGCTCGCGGGCCGGCGGCGGGCGCCGCTGGAAGAGACTGCGCGCGGGGTGGAGGCGGAGCGGGTGCTGGTGGCACCCACCGACGTCTCGGACCCTGACGCGGTGGACGCGCTGTTCGAGCAGATTCGCGCCCGCTTCGGACGGCTGGATGTCCTGTTCAACAACGCCGGGGCCATGGCACCGGGCTGCACGGTGGACGAGCTCGACTGGGCGCAATGGAAGACGGTGGTGGACGTCAACCTCAACGGCGCCTTCCTCTGCGCCCGTGGCGCCTTCGGTCTGATGCGCCGGCAGTCGCCCCAGGGCGGGCGCATCATCAACAACGGCTCCATCTCCGCCCACGCGCCGCGCCCGGGCTCGGCGGCCTATACCGCGACCAAGCACGCCATCACGGGGCTGACGCGCACGCTTTCCCTGGATGGGCGGCCGTTCGACATTGCCTGCGGGCAGATCGACATCGGCAACGCCGCCACCGAGATGACCGCGCGCATGCCGGAGGGCGTGCCGCAGGCGGACGGCAGCGTGCGCGCCGAGCCGGTAATGGATGTCGCGCACGTGGCCGAGGCGGTCCGCTACATGGCGGGGCTGCCGCTGGAGGCCAACGTCCAGTTCATGACCGTCATGGCCACCAAGATGCCCTTCATCGGCCGCGGCTAGCCCGCATATCTCACCGGTCCGCGCCCGCAGCCGCGAACCGGTGAGATATGCGAGCCAGGGGCGCTCAGAGGAACGGCGGCGACAGCAGCTCGGCGAGGAAGCGGGGCAGCAGCCGCGGCTCCAGCAGCAGCATTGAAGGCCACGCCCCAGGCACCGCCCCAGAGGTGGGCGCTGTGGTTGATGGCGTCCTGCCCCTGACGCTCGGCGTACACCGAGTAGGCGACATAGGCGGCAGCGAAGATGATCGCCGGCACCGGCACCACGAACACCAGCAGCGTGCTCCAGGGCGCCAGCAGGATGTAGGCAAAGAGCATCGCAGAGACTGCCCCGGAGGCGCCGAGGCTGCGGTAGCCCGGGTCGCGCCGGTGGCGGAAGTGGCTGGGCAGCATCGCGACCACGATGCCGGCGGCGTAGAAGAGCACGAACCCCTCGATGCCGATGCGCGGCGCCAGCACCCGCTCCATGGTGCTGCCAAAGAAGTACAGCGTCACCATGTTGAACACGAGGTGGGCGCCGTCGGCGTGCACCAGGCCGTGGGTCAGCAGCCGCCACCACTCGCCCCGGGCGACCGCAGGCGGCCAGTAGATCAGCCGATCGAGCCAGTCCGGCCGCTGCCAGGCATACCAGGACACGGCGGCGGTGACGGCGATCAGGAACAGAGTGGCGTTCATGCAGTCTCCTGCAGGCTAGGCGCCGTTACCATACCGGATCGCCCGGCCGCGCGCCGTTGCCATTGCAAGGAGTCTGCATGAGTCGCGTTTTCCGCCACTGGCTGCTGGATCTGGACGGGGTCGTCTATGTGGGCGATGCGCCGCTGCCGGGCGCGCCGGAGGCCGTCGAGACCCTGCGTCGCCGGGGCTGCCGCGTGCGTTTCCTCACCAACGACCCGCTGCCCACCCGCGCGGCGGCGGCGGCGCGGCTGGAGCGCTACGGCATCCCCGCCGAGGCGAAGGACATGGTGACCTCCGGCTGGGCGACGGCCCGGACGCTGCGCGGCCGGGGCCTGGAGCGGGTGGCCGTGATCGGCAGTGACGGGCTGCGCGAGGAGATCGCGGCGGCTGGCCTGGCTCTGGTGAGCGATGACTCCGCGGAGGCCCTGGTGGTGGGCTGCGACGACGGCATTGGCTACGCGGACCTGCGCCTTGGCGTGCGCCTGCTGCACCGCGGTGCGGCGTTCGTTGCCACCAATGCCGACGCGGTCTTTCCCACGCCGGAGGGCCCGGCCCCCGCCACGGGCGCCATCGTCGCCGCGCTGCGTTACGCGTCGGGCCGCGAGGCGGAAGTGATCGGCAAGCCCTCGCCGGCGATGTTCGAGGCCGCCCTCGAGGGCGCGCCCCGGGAGGCGGCGGTGATGGTCGGGGATACGCCGGCCACGGACATCGCCGGGGCCCGCCGGGCTGGCATCGCCGCGGTGCTGGTGGCGGCAGACGGCGCCAGCCCTGGGCTGCCCCCGGAGCTGCGCCCCGACCGGGTCGTCAGAGGGCTGGCGGAGCTGCTGGCCGATGGCTGAACGGTGGATCCGCCGGTGCGCCGCCGTACCGGGCGGCCTCCCAGCCCACCAGCGCGCGCTTGCGCAGGGCGCCGCCGGCGTACTCGCCGAGCACGCCGCTGGCGCGAACCACGCGATGGCACGGGATCAGCAGCGCTATGGGATTGGCGCCCACCGCCCGCCCCACGGCGCGGTTTGCCCGCGGGCGACCGATGAACCGTGCGATATCGCCGTAGCTGGCGAGCGTGCCCGGCGGCAGCGCCAGCAGCGCCCGCCAGACGCTGAGCTCGAAGTTCGTGCCGCGGGGGGCGAGAGCGCAGGGCGGCGGCGCCGAGCCGTCCAGCGCGGCGGCCACGGCACCGGTGGCCCGCGCATCCGTGTCGAGCCGCGCTGCCGGGTAGGCTCGGCGCAGATCCGCCAGGGCCGCGGCCTGGTCGTCGGCGAACTCGAGATGGCAGATGCCCTCGGGCGCCAGGGCGATCAGCACACGGCCGAACGGGCTGTCGTGGCAGCCCACGCGCAGGCTGAGCCCGCGGCCGCCAGTGCGGTAGCGCCCGGGCGTCATGCCGTCGCTGGCGAGAATCAGGTCATGCAGCCGCGAGGGTCCGGAGAGCCCGCCATCCAGTGCCGCCTCCAGCACGCTGCGCCCGGCGCGCAGGCGGGCACGGGTGTGCTCCACGGTGAGGAACTGCAGGAAGCGTTTCGGCGAGATCCCCGCCCAGCGCTGGAACAGGCGCTGGAAGTGAGCCGGACTGAGGTGCACCGCTGCCGCTACGGTCTCCAGCGCCGGCTGCTCGCGCCAGTGTTGCTCCAGATAGGCGAGGGCGGCCACCACCCGGCGGAAATCCTCCGGGCGGGCGGCGACCGCGGCGTCGTGGGGGGTCGTTGCGGTGTCCATGGCGGCAGGGTAACGCGCCCATGCGCCGGCGCCACCCGAATCCTGCGCCCGCGGACGCCAGGCGCCGCACTGCCGGGAGCCCGCGCATGAGCCGCTGGAGCGCGCTGCTGGACGTCACCCTCGGAGTGATGCTCACGCTTGCCGCCGGCCTGCTGGCGAGTCTGCTCGGCGGCTGGCTGTTCGGCACGCTCGGCCTGCCGCTGCTTACGCTTGCCCTGGTGCAGGGGGTGATCATCCTGCTGGGTCTGCGCGCGCTGCTGCACTGGCGCGGCGAGGGCTGGCGGGGGCTCGGCCTGGTGCCGCCGCGCCCGGTGGATGTCCTGCGCGGTCTCGGCGCGCTGGCGCTGGTGTTCGCGCTGAACGCGACGGTGGCGCTGGCGGCTGACTGGCTGGCCCCGGAGGTGCTCGCGGATCATCAGCAGCGCCTAGGCGGCGTTGCCCAGCTCATGGCGGGGAGCGTGCCCATGGCCGGCGTGGCCGCGGTGATGTTCTTCGTGGGCTTCTATGAGGAGGTGATGGCCCGGGGCTTCCTGCTTGCCCGCTGCCGTCGCCTGCTGCCCGGCCGCTGGCCACCGGTGCTGCTGTCCTCGCTGCTGTTCGGCCTGGGGCATGCCTACCAGGGGGCCTTCGGGGTCGCCCAGACGGCGCTGATCGGGGTCGTGCTGGCGCTGCTCTACCTGCGCTGGCAGACGCTCTGGCCGCTGATCATCGCCCACGGCCTGCTCAACACCATCGCCATCGCCGCCTTCCGAGCCATCGACGGCGGCGGCGCGTTATCCTGATGCCCGATTGACCACACTTGAACACGGGAGAAGCCACCATGGCCGAGAACGACGCCCCCTGGAACCAGCCCATGCCGGAGGGCCAGTTCCAGCTCATGCACGACATCCTGGCGGCACCGAGCCCCATTGGTATCGAAGGCGCCATGACGCTGGGCGTGCTCAAGCCCTATTTCGAGAGCTTCGCACCGTCAGGCTGGGCGGTGCAGCAGTTCAAGGGCCACGCCGGCGTGATCCTGGATACCCATCCGGGGCGCGACGACCTGTTCAAGGTCATGGTCATCGGACACGCCGACAAGATCCGCATGCAGGTGCGCAGCATCGGCGAGGACGGCAAGATCTGGATCAACAGCGACTCCTTCCTGCCCACCACGCTGATTGGGCATGAGGTGGTGCTGTTCAGCGAGGATCCGGAGCAGCCCGGCCGCTACCGCCGCATCGAGGGCGGCACGGTAGAGGCGCTCGGCGCCATCCACTTCGCCGACCAGAGCGTGCGCACCGGTGAGAAGGGCGTGAAAAAGGAGCAGCTCTACCTGGAGCTGCAGCTGACCGGCCCGAAAAAGAAGAAGCAGGTGGAGGACCTCGGTATCCGACCCGGCGACAGCATCCTCCTGAATCGGCCCATTCGCCGCGGCTTCGGGCCGGACAGCTTCTATGGCGCCTACCTGGATAACGGCCTCGGCTGCTTCGTCACCGCCGAGACCGCGCGCATGATCGCCGAATGGGGCGGGGCCGAGAACATCCGCATGCTCTTCACCGTTGCCACCTACGAGGAGATCGGCCGCTTCGGCAGCCGGGTGCTGGCCGGGGAGATGGCACCGGACGCCATCGTCGGCGTGGATGTGAACCACGACTTCAGCGCCGCGCCGGGCGTCGCCGACAAGCGATTCTGCCCGCTGGAGATGGGCAAGGGCTTCACCCTGAGTGTCGGCTCCGTCGTCAGCGAGCAGCTGAACAGCATCATCGAGGCCACCGCCAGGGAACACGGCATCCCGATGCAACGGGACGTGGTCGGGGTGGACACCGGTACCGACGGCATGGCGGGCGTGCTCGGCAACGTTGACTGCGCGGCCACCTCGGTGGGCTTCCCCATCCGCAACATGCATACCATCTCGGAAAGCGGCTGCACGCGGGACGTCATCGCAGCAATTCACGGCGTCGCCCGGGCGCTGCAGGCACTGGACCGGGCGGAGACCGAGCCGGGCACGCTGGCGCGCCGCTTTCGCGAGAACCACCCCCGCCTCGATCAGGCGGCGCCGCTGGCACACCCGGGGCTTCCGGCGGATGAGGACAAGGACGCCGACGCCTGAAGCCGATCGACGCCGCGGGCGGGGGCGCCCGCGGCGCACCCCGGATGCCGACGAACGGTGTGCGCCGGGCTCGTGCTGCAACAAAACTGACTCCATGCGGCGGTAGTTTGGAATGGCTCCATCCACAACGTTGCATCGGAGGTGCCCCGTGAGTGCTGTCGATCCCCGCGCCCCTTCCGCCTATCGCCCGGAACCCGAGTCCAACAGTGATCCCAACGAGCCCGTGGACAACCCCTCCACGAACCCGACCTTCGCGGAAGTGCTTGAGCGCCGTTGCTCACGGCGGGATGTCCTGCGCGGCAGCCTGAATGCCGTGGTGGCCGGACTGGTCGTCGGCTCGGGCCTGCCGGCACTGGCCCGCGCGGCCACGGCGCCCGGCGCTGACCATGCCGCCGCGCCGCTGCTTGGCTTCGAGGCAATCCCGGTGGACTTCGAGTATCGGGTGCAGGTGCCCCGCGGTTACCGGGCGCAGGCCTTCCTGCCCTGGGGCACGCCGATCTGCGGCCATTTCCCGGCTTATCGGGATGGCGGCGGCAACAGCGGGGCCGACCAGGAATGCCAGGTGGGTTACAACCACGACGGCATGCACTACTTCCCCCTCGATGGCGCCAGTTCCGAGAGCCATCACGGCGTGCTGTGCATCAACCATGAGTACATCCAGCCCTCGGACCTGCATCCGAACGGCCCCACCGTGGAGGACGGGGTGCGCACCGTCGCGGACGAGGTACGCAAGGAAATCGCCGCCCACGGGGTTTCCGTCGTGGAGATCCGGCGCAATCCCGGCAGCCGTTCCTGGGAGGTGGTGCGCGGCACCCTCAACCGACGGATTACCGCCAGCACGCCGATGGAGATCGCCGGGCCGGCTCGCGGCTCTGCGCTGCTGCGCACGCGCTTCAGCCCCGAGGGCACGCGCACCCGCGGCACCGTCAATAACTGCGCCAACGGGTATACGCCGTGGGGCACCTACCTCACCTGCGAGGAGAACTTCCACGGCTACTTCCTGAACACCGGCGAGCAGCCGCGTGAACATGCCCGCTATGGTGTGGCCGCGGAGAAGACCCGGTATGGCTGGGAGAGCGTGCGGGACATCGATGAGTTTGCGCGCTTTGATGCCACCCCCCGGGGTGAGGAGGCCACCGCCGACTACCGCAACGAGCCGAACACCTTCGGCTGGGTCGTGGAGATCGACCCGATGGACCCGGAGGGCATACCGGTCAAGCGCACGGCGCTCGGGCGGTTTCGCCACGAGGGGGCCTGGATGGCACCCCCGGTCACCGGCCGGCCGCTGACCGTGTATATGGGCGACGATGCCCGGTTCGAGTACATCTACAAGTTCGTGACCCGCGAGCCCTACAACCCGCGTACCGCAAGCGGTGCGCTGCTGGACGAGGGCACGCTGTACGTCGCCCGCTTCCACGACGACGGCACCGGCGAGTGGGTTGCCCTGGACTTCGAGGATCCGCGGTTTCGCGCTGCCGCCCGCGAGGCGGGCGTGACGTTCGCGGACCAGGCGGATGTGCTGGTGAATACCCGCACTGCCGCAGATGTGGTCGGCGCCACGAAGATGGACCGGCCGGAATGGGGTACGGTGAATCCCCAGACCGGCGAGGTCTACATGACGCTCACCAACAACAGCGAGCGGGAGCCGGACCAGACCAACGCCGCCAATCCGCGCGGGCCGAATGCCTACGGGCAGATCATCCGCTGGCGGGAGGCGGAGGGCGAGCACCACGCCACCCGCTTCGAGTGGGATCTGTTCGTGGTGGCAGGGCCGCCGGACAACAGCCGGATCTTCAACGGCCAGCCGCTCGATGCCAGCAACGTGTTCAACAGCCCGGACGGGCTCTGGTTCGATCCGAACGGTGTGCTCTGGATTCAGACCGACGGCGATCAGAGCGAGCCCTTCGGCAACAACCAGATGCTGGCGGCGGACCCACGCACCGGTGAGATCCGGCGGTTTTTCACCGGCGCCCGGGACTGCGAGGTGACCGGCGTGGACATGACCCCGGATGGCCGCACGATGTTCGTCAACGTGCAGCATCCCGGTGGCAGCTGGCCCGACGGCGGTGATAGCCGTCCGCGCCCGGCGACGGTGATCGTTACCCGGGACGACGGCGGGTTGATTGGCCTCTGAGTGAGGTAGTCCGCCTCTGCGCGATGAGCCGGCGCCTCAGCGCCGGCTCATCGATTCCGGCCCCTCTGCCGCGGGCCTGGTGCTCTTCAGCGCCGCCGCTCGCCGGCGTTCGTATTCCAGGGCCGCACCGGCCACGCTTCCGCCCTCGCCAGTCTCCAGCCAGCGGCGCACCCGGCCCGCATCACCAATGGGCGTACGGGAGCCGAAGCTGTTCAGAAACACCATGGCGAGGGGCCTGCCACCGGGGTTGGCGACCATCACCAGGCAGCGACCCGACTCGTTCAGATAGCCCGTCTTGCTGAGCGTGACCCGCCAGCCCGCGCGATGCACCAGCGGATTGGTGTTGCCATAGCCGAGCGTATAGCGGGGTCCGCGGAAGCGGGCGGTGCGGGCCGGCGTCGTGCTGTACTCACGGATCTCGGGGTAGGCATGCGCGGCGTTCACCAGACGCAGCAGGTCCCGGGCGCTCGCGCGGTTGTCGGGCGACAGGCCGCTCGGGTCGACGAAGCGCGACCGCGTCATGCCGAGGCGCTGGGCCGCCTCGTTCATCGCCGCGACAAAGCCCTTGCGGCCCCCGGGGTGATGCGCCGCGAGGACGTGCGCCGCGAGGTTCTCCGAGGACATGAGCGCCAGCCGGAGCAGCTCCCCGCGCTGCAGGCGGGATCCGATCCGGATGCGGGAGTAGGCGTTCTTGGCCGGTGTCTGTTCCCTCGGCACCACGGTGAGCCACTCGTCCAGGGCGGCGCCGGACTCCAGGACCACGTAGGCGGTCATGAGCTTGGTGAGCGAGGCGATGGGCACCGCCACGTCCGCACGCTTCTCGTAGAGCGGCCTGTCCTCGCCGAGGACAGCGACGGCCGCGTGCACGGAGGCGAGCTGCAGGCTGCCGGGGTCGGGGCGCTCGTGCCCGCCCGCCGGCAGCGACAGGATGAGACAAAGGATGCCGAGGCAGAACCAACGAGTAAGCATGCGGGGCATCGTGCCGGAGTTTCCGGCGCCGGCAAAGGGTAACGTGTTCACGCCTCTGACTCCGCCATATTTGCATGCCTCGCGTCGCGGAAAACGCCAGCAGCGTCTGCGATGCGGGGTGGGGTGGGAGCGCCCCGGGACTACCCCGGCTGCCCGGCCACGGCATCCAGGTGCTGGTCGATCCAGACGATGCGGTCCGCGCGGGCCTGCAGGTCCGTGGCGACGCCGGTGGAGAACACGGCGAGCTCGATGCCCTTGCCGTTTTCCGAAAGGTGCTCGACGGCGTCGATGAGATCGCCATCGCCTGAGGAGAGGACCAGGCTGTCATAGCGCTCGCGGTGGATCAGCGCCAGCGTGGCGAGGCCGACATCGACCCCCATCTGGCGCTGGTTGAGCAGGGTGTGACCGCTGCCGCCATGCGGGCAGCTCACGTCAACCTTGTTGCCACAGTCCGCGCACCAGGCGTTGCGCACCCGCTCGCTCTTCAGCCCGTAGAGCCTCACGATCAGGTTCGGGCCGCCGGGGGCTGCGCTCTGCAGCCAGTTGTGGAAGCGGTCGCGCGCCTCATGGGCCTCGTCCTGCACGGCGTTGAGGAAGTAGCCGCGCCACAGCGGCCCGAGCTCCTGCTCGAGCAGTTGTCTGAGCTTCAGGTAGTCGACCCGGCGGTTCGGGCCGAGCAGCGCCAGGTTGTTGGCGTGGATGTAGCTTGCGTCGATCAGCCAGAGGCGGCGCATCAAGGCGCTCCATGGGGGCGGCAAAGGCAACAGGGTATCTCATTCACGCGCTCGCAGCCGGGAGACGTTTTACGGCGCACACTCCCAGCTAGTCACACCACTCGCCGATGCCACGCTGGGCCCGCTCGCGCGCCGCCAGCCACTGGCGGTTGTCCGGGCGGACATCGTCCAGCGCGTCGAGCTGCTCCAGGGCGCCGCGGAAGTCCCGGCAGCGAATGCGCTGCACCCGCTCGGAAACGCCCCCCGTGTTGCGGCCCGGTAGCCGCACCTCCCGCGCCTCGGCTCCCGGGGGTGGCGGTTCCTGGCTCATGTGGGTGACGCCATAGCGGTCGGTCCAGACATAGACGCGCTCCGCCGCGGCCTCCCGGACCGGGAGCAGCAGGGCAGACACCAGGGCGATGGCGATGATCAGCTGACGCACGCCGCCAGGGTAGCCGTCATCCCTCAAGTATGGTGCGAGCGATGCCGCAAATCTCTGGCAGGGCGCCATCCGCAGCGGGCGGATGGCGCCGTTTCTTTCCCCTCAGGGCACGATCAGCCCCGGCACCGCGCCGAAAGTCCTTGCCCGCCCTCGAGAGGCCGGCATCCGCCGCCGGCGGGTGCCGGCACGCGCCGTCAGCTCGCGGACCGGTTCAATAGGTCGAACCACCGCCGCCCGGCAGGATGCGCAGGCCGAGACCCGTGCCGAGGCCCCAGGCGCCGTTGATGATCAGGGCGGTGATCCAGATCATGGGGTCGAAGCCGGCGCCCACCGGGCCACCTTTCAGCGGGACGACCACGAACAGCGCCACCAGGCTCGGCAGGATGGCGCCAAAGGCGAACGCGGTGAGCCAGTAGCGCGCCGGAGGGAACCGGCCATCCACCAGGGCAAAGACGATGCCCCAGACCCCGCCCCAGAACGCCGCCGAGACGAACCGCGGCACGCCCAGAGGCGGGACAGGGTCCAGCGAGTAGGGGGCGAAGGGCGCCACCCCGGCGGCATGGAGCACCGCCAGGGTCAGCTGATGGAAAACCAGCACCGACAGTGCCCCGGCAGCGAAGCCGGTGACCGGTCGCAGCGGATGGCTCGCCTGCATGGACCGTCCTCCCCTTTAGCCCTCGATCACGCCGCAGGCAATGCGCCCGCCGGCACCGCCGATGGGCTGGGTCATGTGGTCATCCGGGTTTTCGTGCACCACCAGCGCGGCGCCATCCGCATCCAGCAGCTCCACGCCGACGCTGCCGTCGAGGCTTGCCCGCTCGTTGAACATCTGCGCCCAGGCGGTGCCGTCCTCGTGGACGTAGAAATTCGGCAGGTCGCCGGCATCGGGTCCGTCGCTGTTGAGGAAGCCGTGCTGGTGACCGTCCGGGTTGACGTGACCGCCGGACGCCTGGAAACCCTCCTCGCCGTCGGAGCAGTCGCCGACGGCGTGGATATGGATCGCCTTCGGCCCCGGCGGCATGTTCTCCGCCTCGATGGTCAGCGCCAGTCCGGCCGGACCCTGGTGGATGCTGACGGTGCCAAGCGTTGCGCCGTCGCGGCCCATGAGCGTGGCCGTGGCGTCGGCCTCGGCTGCGCCGGCGCTGGAGGCAGCGACGAGGCCCAGCGTCACGGCCGAGACAAGCAGCAGGGAACGGGGATGCAATGCAGACATAACGGCACTCCTTTTTCGCCGTGCGAAACACCACGCCCGGGGGACGTCGTGTGATTCTTCCTGTGCCAAGGATAGCTCACCGCTTGCGCTCCGGGCGGCTTCGGCGCTGCCACCAGAGCAGGCCGGGCAGCGCCAGCGCTACCAGGGCGAGGGGAAGCTCACGGGGCATGCCGAGGATCCAGCCGCTCGCGCCGGCGATAAGCCCCCAGAGGGCAGGGAGCAGGCAGAGGTGGATCGGCGTGCGCGCTGCCAGCAGCAGGATGCCCAGGGTGGCCAGGGCGGTGGGCGTCGGCGCGGTGCCGGCCATCGGCACGGCCTGCCAGCTGGCGCCCAGCGCCGCGGCCAGCGCCGGCTGGCCCAGCAGGGCGAAAGCGGCCACCGCGAGACCGATCCAGGCGAGGGCGCCCCGAGCGCTGGTCCCGGGGCGCCCGGCGAGCGCGCCGGTGACGAGCAGCAGCGCCGCCTGGAGTCCGAACAGGCCCGCATAGGCCGGAGCGGCGAAGTTGAGGACGGCGAATCGCTCATAGTGAAAGGCGATGCCGGTCCAGAGCCAGCCCGCCGCCAGCACCGCACAGCTCCCGCGCCAGCCCGTCGGGCCTCCGCGCCAGGCGAGGGCGAGCGCGATGGCGGTCAGCAGCCAGCCGATGACCCGCAGCGGTGCGATGGCGGCGTGATAGTCCGCCAGCAGGGCATCCAGCACCTCTGCCGTGTACGGCAGCATCGCATTCACCCCCTGCGGGTCAGCGGCGGCCGACTAACTGACGTAGCGCGCCATGCGCGCGCGCAGCTCAGCGTCCGGCAGTGGGCCGTCCAGCGCACCCATGTTCTCGCGCATGTGGTCGACACGGGTGGTCGCCGGGATGGCGCAGGTGACCACCGGGTGCGAAATGATGAACTTGAGCAGAAACTGCGGCCAGTTGCTGACGCTGATCTCGCCCGCCCAGTCGGGCAGCGGCCGGCCCTCGAATCGACGGATCAGCGCCTTGCGACGAAACGGGCGGTTGGCAATCACGGCGATGCCGCGGTCGGCGGCCAGGGGCAGCAGCCGTTCCTCGGCCTCGCGGTCGAGGATGTTATAGGTGAGCTGGACGAAGTCCAGCGGCTCCCGGCGCATGATGCGCTCGAGCTCCGCATGTCGCCGACCGTGGGAGGTGGTGACCCCGATGTACCGGATGCGCCCCGCCTCGCGCTGCTCGCGCAGCATCGGCAGGTGCGACTGCCAGTCCACGAGGTTGTGCACCTGCTCCAGATCGAGCCGCGACAGGCCCCAGAGGTCGAGGGATTCGGCAATCTGCTCCTCGCCGCCACCGGTCCAGCTCCAGACCTTGGTCGCCGAGAACAGTCCGGACGGATAGCCGAGGCGCTCCAGGCCGTAACCCACCACTGCCTCCGAGGAGCCGTACATGGGCGAGGAGTCGATCATCCCGCCGCCGTGCTCGAAGAATGCCCGCAGCACTTCGGTGCGCTCGTTACGCAACGCCGTGTCGTTGCCGACATTGAAGGTGATCCAGGTGCCCATGCCGACGGCAGGCACCGTCTCGCCGCTGGCAGGAATGGTCCGGCGATGCGCTGCCGCCGCCAGCGGGCGAAGTAGCGGCGGCGCGGCCAGCCAGGCGAGGCCACCCAGCAGCTGGCGGCGGGAGAGGCGGGGCGAGCGGCGGTCCTGCATGCAAGTGCTCCCCGATGGTCACGACCGTGCGGAGTGGGAGCCCCGACCCGGGCACGGCCGGGCCGCGCCGGGCTGGAGCCACGCCGGTGCCGGTGACTGTGACAACGGGAGCGGGGGGCCGAGTTTCAGTCCCGGAAGCGCAGGGTCAGGCGGTAGCGCTGGTCCTGGTCCTCGTGGGTCACCCGTATCGGAGCCGGGTCCGGGGAGCGGCGCCAGCTGCGATTGGCGAAACGGACTTCCCGGGTGCGGGGTGCCTCGATGAAGCTCTCGCCGCTGTCGCCGATGCGCGCGCGTCGGGTGCCCTCGGCGATGCGCATGCTGACCTCGGCGTCGATGATCAGCCCCGGATCAGCGTCCTGGCTCGGGCTGGCGGTGAGGGCGATGCGCAGCTGCGAGGCCTGGCCCGCAGCCTCCGGCTCCAGCACTTCCGTGCGCCCCTCGCGCAGCAGGGCCTCGCCGGCGGCGATGGTTTCGCCGCCGTCATTACCAAGCCGCGCCAGCTCGTAGCTGACCGGGTGGGCGCGCATCACCGGCGTCGCGGCGCTCGCGGCGGCAGGGAGCAGCAGGGCGAGGGTGAGGGCGATCAGCAGTCTGGCCATGACATGCCTCCGTGCGGCGACTCCGTGCACCGAACACCCGCAGTGTAGCGTCTCCGTGGGGCGCCGTCTCACACCGGGCTCCCGAGACCGGCCGCAACTTGCCCGAGCAGGACGCGGGCGCGCAGAGTGCCGGAGAGAACGGGCGCGCGGGGGTTTCGGCGGAGTCGCATGCAGCAGGATTTTCTCCAGCTCGGTGTCGCCCTCGTGATCGGCCTGCTGGTGGGGCTCGAACGTGGCTGGCGGTTGCGCGACGCCGACGAGGGCGCGCGTGTTGCGGGCATCCGCACCTTCGCCCTGGTCGGACTCGCGGGCGGGCTGGCCGGTGTGGTTTCCGACGGTCTCGGTGACTGGCTCGTGGTAGCCGCCTTGCTTGCGCTGGTGGCGCTGCTCTGGCGCGGATTCCAGCAGGAGGCCGAGCGCAGCGGCGATGTCGGCGTCACCACCGAGGTGGCCGTGGTGGTCACCTACCTGCTCGGCGTCATCGCCGTGCGGGGTGAGCCCGCCGTGGCCGCCGCCGGAGCGGTGGTGACGGCCGGCCTGCTCGGCAGCAAGGACGTCCTGCACGGCGCACTGCGGCGGCTGGACGAGCTCGAGCTGCGCGCGGTCCTGCAGCTTGCGCTGATCAGTATCGTGGTGCTGCCGGTGCTGCCCGACCGCGGTTACGGCCCGTGGGCTGCGCTGAATCCCCGCGAGATGTGGCTGATGGTCGTGCTGATCAGCGGCATCGGTTTCTTCAGCCACTTCGCGGTGCGAATCGCCGGGCCACGGCGCGGGCTGCTCGCCACGGGGCTGTTTGCGGGCCTCGCGTCTTCCACCGCCCTGACCCTGGCGCTCGCACGTGCGGCCCGGCAGACGCCCGAGCGGCAGCGGCTTCTGGCCGCCGCGGTGGTCATCGCGAGCACGATGATGTTTCCGCGCGTGCTGCTGGAGGTGGCGGCGGTGAACCGCGCCCTGGTGCCCTCCCTGCTCGCGCCGCTGCTGACCCTCACCGCAGTCGGCACGGCGGCGGCGGTCTGGCTAGCTATGCGCGCACGTGCCGTACCCGATCGTGGCGGTGGCGGGCCGGCACGGCCCTTCGAGCTCACGACGGCCCTGCAGTTCGCGGCCCTGCTGGCGGTGGTAATGCTTGCCGCCGAGGCGGCCCGGCGCTACTTCGGGGAGTCCGGCATCTATACCCTCGCGCTGCTCTCGGGGTTGACCGACGTGGATGCCATTACCCTCTCGCTGGGGCGCCTGGCGCGGGACGAGCTGGCGGCGCCGGTGGCTGTCCGGGGTATCGTCATCGCGGCGCTGGCGAATACCGCGGTGAAGGGCGGGCTGGTGCTGGCCCTCGCTGGCGGGCTCATGGGGCTCGCCGTCGCCGCCGCCCTGGGCGCGGTGCTGATCGCCGGCCTGCTGTGGCTACCGTTCCTCTAGCCCGCCTATCTCACCGATTCGCGGCTGCGGGCGTGGATCGGTGAGATAGGCGGGCTGGAGCCTCAGCCGAGGAGCAGGGCGTCGTCGGAGACGCTCTCCCCGCGCACCCGCTCGAACAGATGCAGCAGGTCCGCCACCCCCATGCCCCGGCGCTGCTCGCCGGCCACGTCGAGCACGACGCGGCCTTCGTGCAGCATCACGGTGCGCTCGCCGTGGTCCAGCGCCTGGCGCATGGAGTGGGTCACCATGAGCGTCGTAAGACCGAGCTCGCTGACCAGCTCGTCGGTGAGCTTGAGCACGAACGCGGCGGTGCGGGGATCGAGCGCGGCGGTATGCTCGTCGAGAAGCAGGATGCGGGTCGGGTTGAGCGTCGCCATGAGCAGGCTCACCGCCTGGCGCTGGCCGCCGGAGAGCAGGCCCATCCGGTCGCCCAGCCGGTGCTCGAGGCCGAGGTTGAGCGCGGCGATCCGCTCCCGGAAGCGCCGGCGCCGCGCACTCGCCACCGCCCGGGAAAGACCCCGGCGCCGGCCACGGGCGGCGGCGATGGCGAGGTTCTCCTCGATGGTCAGGCCCTCGCAGGTGCCGGCCATCGGGTCCTGGAACACGCGCGCCACCAGGGCAGCGCGGCGGGCCGTGGGCCAGGCGGTGACGTCGCGGTCGTCGACGCGCACGCGGCCGCTGTCCACGCCTGTCTCCCCGGCCAGGACGTTGAGCAGGGTCGACTTCCCGGCGCCGTTGGAGCCGATGACGGTGACGAACTGCCCGGTGGGAATGTCGAGATCGAGCCCGCGCAGGGCGTGGGTCTCTATGGCGGAGCCGGGGTTGAAGGTCACTTGGGCCTGCTCGACGCGGATCATCGGCCACCCCCCGTGCCGCCACTGCGCTGGCGGGCGGCTCGCAGGGCGCGCCGGCCGCGCAGGCCGGGGAGGGTCATGGCGAGCACCACGAGCACGGCGGTGATGAGCTTCAGATCCTGGGCCTGAAGGCCGAGAAAGTCCGCGTTGAGCGCGGCGGCCACTGCCAGCCGGTAGACCACCGAGCCGAGCACGCAGCCGAGGGCCGCCAGCAGCACGGTCCGTGGGCTGAGCAGCGCCTCGCCGAGGATCACCGCGGCGAGCCCGACGACGATGGTGCCAATGCCCATGGTGATGTCCGCGGCACCCTGGATCTGCGCGAACAGCGCACCGGCCAGCGCCACCAGGGCGTTGGCGAGGGCGATGCCGAGCAGCGTCATGGCACCGGTGCGCACGCCGTTGGCCCGGGCCATGCGCGGGTTGGCGCCGGTGGCGCGCATGGCGAGCCCGATCTCCGAGGTGAGGAAGCGGTGCACCAGCCAGACCGAGACCAGGAGCAGCCCCAGCAGGATAAGAGGCGTGACCCAGAAGAAGGGCAGCGGCAGCAATGCCTCGAAGGGCGTGAATACGGTGCGCTCGCCGAGCAGGGCAACGTTGGGCTTGCCCATGATGCGCAGGTTGACGGTGTGCAGCGAGATCATCACGAGGATGCTCGCCAGCAGGTTGAGGATGCCGAGACGCACGTTGAGCCAGGCCGTGACCAGACCGGCGAGCCCGCCCGCGACGAAGGCCACGGCGGTGGCAAGGAACGGATCGGCACCGCTGACGATCAGCGTCGCCGCCACACCCGCGCCGAGTGGCAGGCTGCCATCCACCGTCAGGTCGGGGAAATGCAGGACGCGGAAGCTCAGGTAGACGCCGAGGGCGACGAGGCCGAACAGCAGTCCGGCCTCGAGGGCCCCCAGCAGTGCGATGACGCTCACCGGGCCGGCAGCCTACTCGATGACGCGGTCGGCGCCGTCCAGGAATGCCGCCGGCAGCTCCAGCCCCATATCGGCGGCGGCCCCGAGATTGACGTGCAGGAGGGTGCGGTCAACGAACTGCACCGGGATCTCGCCCGGCGCCTCACCCTCCAGCACCCGGGCGATGATGTCCCCGGTCTGCAGGCCGATGTCGTGATAGTCGAAGCCGGCGGCTGCGGCCGCCCCGCGCTCGACCACGGACGTATCGGCGGCGAAGACGGGGATGTCCGCGTCCATGCCCACCTGGGCCACGGACTCGAAGGCGCTCATCAGGGTATTGTCGGTGGTGACGTAGATGGCATCCACCTTGCCCACGAGGGAGCGGGCCGCCGCGAGCACGTCGGCCGACGAGGGCGCGGAGGCGGTGACCACCTCGAGCCCGTACTCCGGGGCCAGCGCCTTGATGCGCTCCACCAGCACGGCGGCGTTGGCCTCGCCGGGATTGTACGGTACGCCCAGGCGCTCCAGACCCGGCATGGCCTCGAGCATCATCTCGATGTGCCGGTCCACCGGGGTCATGTCCGACACGCCGGTGACATTGCCGCCGGGCGCCTCCAGCGAGGACACGAGGCGTGCGTCCACCGGGTCGGTCACCGCCGAGAAGATCACCGGCACCCGGCCCCGCGCCGCGGAGACGGCGGCCTGGGCAGAGGGTGTCGCGATGGCCAGTATCACATCGGGAGACTCGCCGACGAAGGTCCGGGCAATCTGCCCGGCGATGCCGACGTCGCCCTGGGCGCTCTGGAACTCCCAGTCGATGTCCTCGCCGACGTCGTAGCCGCGGGCCTCCAGGGCCTCGCGGGCGCCCGCCCTTACCGCGTCCAGGGCAGGGTGCTCGACGATGGCGGTGACCTTCACGGTGTACTGCTGGGCTACGGCCGGCACGGCCACGAGCAAGGCGGCAACCGCCGCGCAAACGGTCCTGCGGAACATGTCTGGCGTCCTCCGGCTGTGTTCTTCGGCTTCTGGGCGCCCGCACCCCTCGGCCTGCGGGCGCTTGCTGGTATACACGCTGTGCGCGTTGCGGGAAAGCCTCGCCCGCCAGCTTGGCAGGCCGCACCGACGCTGCCAATTGCCGGGTCCAGGGAACCGTGGCCCGGGGACGCGTTCGACTCGGGGTATGCCGGCAAGCAATGAGGGAGCAAGTCATGACCACGCAGTCCGATCGCCCGCCTCGGTGGCCCGGTGCCGGCGGCTGGCGGGGCAGGCTGGGCCTGCTCCGCTCCATGGCCATTTACTGGCGGCCGGGGCGTCAGCGCGGCCTGCGTCGCCTCTACCGCGGGCTGGTGCCGCCGGGGGCGCTCGTCTTCGACGTCGGCGCCCACCTGGGCGATCGCACCCTGGCCTTTGCGGGGCTGGGTGCACGGGTGGTCGCACTGGAGCCGCAGCCCTCCCTGTATGCCTGGCTCCGGCGCCGTCTGGGCAGCCATCCGGCGGTGATGCTGCGCCCGGAGGCCGTCGGCGCGGCACCAGGCACCGCCGAGCTCGCCGTAAGCCGCGCCAATCCCACCGTCTCCACGCTGGCCCACGACTGGCGCCGTGGCATCGGCGCCGCCAACCCGACCTTCCGCGGGGTGACCTGGGAGGATCGCATCCGGGTGCCGGTGACGACCCTGGACGCACTGATCGCCGAACATGGGCGCCCCGCCTTCTGCAAGGTGGACGTGGAGGGCTACGAGGCGGAGGTGCTGGCGGGGCTGAGCGAGCCGCTGCCGGCGCTGTCATTCGAGTTCGTCCAGGGCTCCGTCGACGTCGCCAGAGCCTGTGTCGAGCAGTTGGGCGCCCTTGGTGACTACCGCTACAACGTTGTCATCGGGGAAGGACGGCGTTTCCACTACGCCGACTGGCTGGACGCCGGAGCGCTGATGGAGGCACTGCACGGCGAGCTCGCCGACGCCAGCTCGGGGGACGTCTACGCCCGGCGCGCGGTGGCCCGGTAGGCAGCGTGCCGGCCGCTGCCGTGCACGGCCACCGCCGTGATAACGTCGCGGGCTGATCGTCCTGCCCCATGGCTCGGGAGTCGAGTTTGATCCGACAGCTGCTGCTCACTGCGCTGGTCATCGTGATCGTCGTGCTGATTGTGCGCTGGCGCAGGGCGCCGGCCAGGCAGGCGCCGTCCGCGCCGCGCCGGGGGCCGTCACCCCAGGCGATCGCGGGCTGGGCCCTGCTCGGGATCATGGTGATCGGTGCCACCGTCACTTTCTATCTGCAGTGGTCCGAGGCCCATGAGGTGGTCACCATCGAGGTGGTGGACGGCCGCAGCGGCGAGCGCACGACCTATCAGGTCTACCGGAAGGAGGTGGGCGACCGCAGTTTCCGCACCGTGGACGGCCGCGAGGTGTCACTCGGCCAGTCCGACCGCATGGTGCTCACTGACAGGTAGTGCGGGCTAGCGCTGGCGTTGCCGCCGCTCGAAGGCGGCCACCATGCGCTCCATGGCCTCGGCGTCATACGGCCGCAGGCCGCTCACCACCAGGTTCTTGGCCCCCTCGCCGAGGCGCCGCTCGCCCTCGTGGATGGCAAAGGTCAGCTGCGCATCGCCGCGTCGACCGGCCACGCTCAGGTGGCTGTCGGTCAGCGTCAGGCGGGCCTCCGCGGATGGCGTCTCGTCCAGCCGCAGGCGCATGCTGTCGTACACCACCAGAGGCCGCTCTGTGTTGAACATCACCCCCTCGGCGGCCAGCAGCGGATGCAGCAGTTCCGGGAAGCTGCGCCCGGAGAAGGCCACATAACCCCGGATCACCGCCGCAATGGCCGCCGGGGAGGCCGGCAGTGCCCCTTCCCGCACGACGTCCACCACCGGCCGTCCGCCCGCATCGATCACCGCAAGGCGATCCTCCGCGGCGGCCGGAAAGCGCAGCGGTGTGTCACCCCGTAGCATGCCGCGAAAGGCGAGGTTGAGCTGCCGGCAGAGCCCATAGCGCTGCAGGATCAGCCCGAACAGCAGATCCCCCGGAACACAGAAGCGCGGTGCGTCGGCGTCGTGGATCGGGTTGTGATCGCCGGCGACCTCCTTGGCGAACCGGCTGCCCTGGAGGGCGCTGATGACCACCTGACCACCCCGCTGGTCGTGGTAAGGGGCAAGCAGTTCCTCGGGGGTCGTCTCCGAACCTGCCGAGGCGGCGCCCTTGTATTGTCGATCGTTCATGCCGTCCCCCACTGACTAATCGTTTCGGACGCATTGTCAGGTCTCAGAGCCCCGGAGCCGCTGCCGCGGCCATGCCGGGCGCGACGCGGGGCAGGAGCGCCGTTGCCGGCCGGCATCATAACGCCGCTTCGCCGCTGCCGCTCATCGGGCCGCGCGCGGTCCGGGGTCAATCCTGCGCCGTCCCGGTGCTCTGGCCTCGGCTCAACGGGGGGATGCAGGCGCTCGGGATCCCGCATTACGAAATGTCAAACACATTGCGACACCAGGGTGAAGCCGGCAACATGACGGCCAGAGGGCGGCGCCACGGGGCGTGACAGTCGGTCATCGATTGTGGGGAGAGACGTAGACGCCATGACACCGTTGGACCTCAGCCCGTACGGGATCTCCGGCCCGCAGGTAGTTCGCAATGCCACCGCCGCGCGGCTCTACGAGGAGGCTCTCGAGCGTGATGCCGGCAGTGCCATCGCCACCTCCGGGGCCCTGATCGCCTCCTCTGGCGAGAAGACGGGCCGCAGTCCTGGCGACAAGCGCCTGATCAGCGACGCCGGCAGCGATGACGATGTCTGGTGGGGTTCCGTCAACATGGCCATGGACGACGCCACCTTCACCATCGCCCGCGCCGAGGCGGTCAACTACCTGAGCACGCGCGAGCGGCTGTACGTCGTCGACGGCTTCGCCGGCTGGGACCCCCGCTACCGGGTGCGCATCCGCGTGATCTGCGAGCGCCCGTACCATGCACTGTTCATGCGCAACATGCTGATCCGCCCCAATGCCGAAGAGCTCGCTGCCTTCGGCGACCCGGACCACGTGATCATCAACGCCGGCCGCCTGCCTGCCAACGACCAGCTCCCGGGCATCGATTCCGGCACCCACGTGAGCCTGAACCTGCAACGGGGCGAGCTGCTGATCCTCGGCACCGAGTACGCCGGGGAGATGAAGAAGGGCGTGTTCACGCTGATGAACTACCTGATGCCGAAACAGGGCATCCTGTCGATGCACTGCTCCGCAAACGAGGGGCCCCAGGGCGACGTCTCCGTCTTCTTCGGTCTCTCCGGCACCGGCAAGACCACACTCTCCGCGGATCCGCGGCGGCGGCTCATCGGCGACGATGAGCACTGCTGGACGGAGCAGGGCGTCTTCAACATCGAGGGCGGCTGCTACGCCAAGGTGATCGACCTCTCGCCGGAGGCCGAGCCCGATATCCACGCCGCCATCCGCTTTGGCGCCGTGCTGGAGAATGTCGCCTTCGAGCGTGCCAGCGGCGAAGTCGACTTCGGCGACGGCTCGATCACCGAAAACACCCGTTGCGCCTACCCGGTGAACCACATCGCGAACGCCAAGATCCCGGGCACCGGCGCCATCCCGCGCAACGTGATCTTCCTCACCTGTGATGCCTTCAGCGTGCTCCCGCCGGTGAGCCGACTCAGCCCGGAACAGGCGATGTACCACTTCATCAGTGGCTATACGGCCAAGGTTGCCGGCACGGAGATGGGGGTAACCGAGCCGCAGGCCACGTTCTCGGCCTGTTTCGGGGCGCCTTTTCTGGTCTGGCACCCCACCGTGTACGCCGAGCTGCTGGCAGAGAAGATCCGGGAACACGAGGTCGACGTCTGGCTGGTCAACACCGGCTGGAGCGGTGGCCCCTGCGGCGTCGGCGAGCGCATGAGCATCGCCTACACCCGCGCGATCATCGATGCCATCCACGACGGCAGCCTGGCGGAGGCCCCGGTCCGGGTGGACCCGGTTTTCGGCTTCCAGGTGCCCCGGGAATGTGCCGGCGTGCCCGATGAGATTCTGGATCCTGCCAGCACCTGGCCGGATGTGGCCGCCTACCGTGAGGCGGCCGCTGAGCTGGCGCGCCGCTTCCAGGAGAACTTCGCCGCCTATGCCGACCAGGCCAGTGCCGAGATCCGGGCGGCGGCGCCGGCGGTGCCGATGCCCGATACGGCCGAGCGGGCCGGCAGCGGCAGCGGCGCCTGAGACGGCGCTCAGGGGGCCTCCCTGGCCCCTCCGCCGGGCGGGCTCAACCGTCTCGGCGCGCCTGCGCGGTCTGAATCCACTCCTTCACCCGCGCCTCCGAAATGACGGCCTTGTCCTCCTTAAGCTGCCGGAGTAGCCGGTACGGGTCGGCGGCGGCAAGGTCGGCGAAGCTGCGGATCCCGTGGGCGTTCAGCCGCTGCTGCATGGCTGCGCCAATGCCCTTGATCTCGGTGAGATCGTCAGCCCGGCCCGGGGAGGCGGTGGTCTCTGGTGCGGGCTCCGGGCGGGGTGCGGATTCGGGTTTGGATGCCGCCTCGGGTTCGGACGCAGCGGCTGGCTTGGGGGCAGGTTCGGGCTTCGCCGCTGGCTCGGACTCGGCCGGGGCGTCCGGCGCAGAGTCGGCCTTCGGCTGCCGGGCGGCCTGGGGGCGCGTTGCCTGTGCCGGCCGCTGTTCCTCGCGCGACTCCCGGGCTGGCGTTGCCTGATCGTGCCTCGCTGGGCGCTCCTCCCGGGTGCTCTGGCCTGGGAGCCACCAGAAGGCCATATCAAGCCAGCGCCGGATCAGATCGTTCCACATGATTCCCTCCTGAATCGACGTATTTCCCCCATGGTAGCCCCCCGAGCGGCCTTTGACCCAGCGCGCGGTGTCAGCGTGGGCTCGCGAACCGGCCGCCGCGCCGCCGCCGCTCGTGTCGGCGGCGCGCCCACGTCAGCCAGGCCCAAAGGAAAAGCAGGTAGCCAAGCGCCGCGCCCAGCGCGGCTACGGGCAGGCTGCCGAGGGCGACGTAGAGCGTCTCCAGCGCGGCCTTCTCGACGAGGTCGGATCCGTCGATAAAGGTCGTGAACAGTGGCTGGAAGAGCATCTCGCCGAGCACGCCGAAGGCGAAATACATCGGCGCGATGGTGAAGGGATTGCTGATCCACGAGGCAAGGAAGGCAGCCGGAAAGTTCGCTCGCAGGAGCAGACAGGCGCCGAGCATGAGCAGCGTCTGCATGCCCACCGTCGGCGTGAGCCCGATGAAGACGCCTACCGCCACCCCTCGGGCGAGCGCATAGCGCTGCAGGCTGAGGCAACCCGTGCGCGTCATCACCCTAGCAAGGCGCGGATGGCGATCCAGCCACGCCCGCCCGTGGCGCAGCGGGTGTCGGAACAGGTCGCGGAGCGACTCTCGCATGGAGGAATCCATCACGGCTGGCGGTGCGTGCCGTCGTGCCGGCGCTATCATACGCCGGCCCGGCGCGCAGCCCCATAGCGCGCGGCGAGTCCGGACGGCGTGCCGCGGCACGATGGCCCGCAGGTACTACCGGCGCGCGACCCCGAGTGCCTGCAGTGTGCTGGGCCCCGGATGGCCGTCGGCTACCAGGCCCTCTTCCTCCTGAAAGCGGCGCAGGGCGCTCCGGGTTGCCGGGCCGAGACGCCCGTCGGGCTCGCCGCTGTCGTAGCCGCGCTCGTTGAGGCGAGCCTGCACCGTGCGCAGGGTATCGATGCGCAGCGGCGGCTCTTCGGGGGGCGGCTGGTGCAGCGACGGGGCGCCGACCAGGCGGTCCGCGAGGTGTCCCACCGCCAGCGCATAGAAGCGCGATGGGTTCCAGCCCATGATGACGTCAAAGTTCTCGTAGACCAGGAACGCGGGGCCGCGGTGCCCGGCGGGCACGATGATGCGGCCCTCCAGCGCCGCATCGGGCAGCGGGCCGCCATCAGCCCGGCGTACGCCGTCCGCGGCCCAGGCCGAGACCGGCCGGCGGCGCTCGGCGGCGGCGTAGTCGAAGTCGTCGGGCAGGCGCACCTCGCGGCCCCAGCGCTCGCCGTACTGCCAGCCCAGGGCGTTCAGGAAGCGGGCGGCCGAGGCCGCGGCGTCGGCAATGCTGTTCCACAGATCGGCGCGACCGTCACCGTCGCGATCGACGGCGTAGCGCTCGTAGACCGAAGGCATGAACTGGAAGTTGCCGAGGGCACCGGCCCAGGAGCCGCGGAGCTGATCGCTGGTCACCGCATCGCGGTCCACCAGGGTGAGCGCGGCGAGCAGCTCGTTGCCGAAGTAGCTGCCGCGCCGGCGGTCGCAGGCGAGGGTGGCGAGGGCGTCCAGCGTGGACAAGTCGCCGGTGTAGCTGCCGTAGTTGGTCTCAAGCCCCCAGATGGCGACCAGGTAGCGGGCCGGCACGGCGTACTCGCGCTCCACCGCCTGGAGCAGGTCGCGGTGCCTGTCCAGCATTTCGCGGCCCTCGCGAATTCGGGCCTCGGTCACCCGCCGGTTCAGGTAGTCGCCGAACGAGGCGGTGAATTCCGGCTGCTGCCGGTCCAGCTCGATCACGCGGTCGAGGCGCTCGACATCGCCGAGCAGCCCGGTGACGACCGGCTCGGAGAGGCCCTGCTCCCGCGCGCGCTCCTGGAGCTCGCCGATGCAGGCACGGAAGTCGGCCTGCGCGGCCGTGGCGGAGAAGCCGGGCAGCAACAGGGCGAGGGCAACGAGCGGAGCAATGCGCATCAACGGCCTTCTCTGCAGTGCCCGCTCCCTGGCGTGGATTCCAGGGCGCAGCGTAGCCTGCGTGGTGGTCCCCGCACCAGTGGTCAGTAGGCCTCGATGAAGGCGTCGATCATCGGCTGCAGGGCCTGTCGCCACCGCGGCTCGAGCTCGGGCGCGTAGCGCGGATCACACTCGGCGACCGTGGTGATGAGGCTCTCGATCCAGAACTGATAGAGCTCGGGATCGACGGGCGCGCGGCCGCGGCGGCTATGCACCTCCGCCATGGTCCGCATGGTGCCGTGAGTGAGCTCGCTGCCGCCGGCGTAGAGCATGGCGGCGGTAATGCCCCGCCGCAGGGCACGGCGCTGATGGCCCCAGTGGGTGCGCGCGAACATCGGTCGCATGGCGGGATGGCTCACCATCGGCCTGTGCGCCATGCCGCATCCGAAAGCCCGACGCCGGGAGGGTGCGGGTCCGGGTGATCCCGGCCGGGCGAGCGTCTGCCTCCCTCTGGCCAGCGAAAAGGAACTCAGGCGCGGCCGAACAGGCGGCCGAGCAGTCCGCCCTTCTGTGCCCGCAGCGCGGCGGCCCGCTCCCGGGCCGGGCCCTGGGCGCGTTCGGCGTAGTCGGCCAGGGACTCGTCCAGGTGCGCGACGCTGTCGCGCTCGTTGCGGCTGAACACCATGTTCTCGCCAACCAGGCCGAGATCCAGGAGATCGGTAGTCCAGAGCACGATGATCTCGCGCACGCTCTCCGGCACCGCCGCCAGCTCGGTGGTGGTGACGGCGAAGGTGAGTCGGGTGTCCAGCTGGGTGCGCGCCCGCAGCGCCTTCTCGCGCTCGGGGTCCGGATCCAGGCGCAGTCCGCCGGCCCGGCGGTTGCGCCGCACCTGCTGCTCCAGGGATGGCGAGGGATCGCGCAGGTCGAGGCTGTGAGCGTCGGCGGCCATCTGTTCGGAGATCGGCGCCTGCACCCAGCCGTTCGCGGGCATCCAGGCCAGGAGGGTGCCCTCGATGTTGCGCCGGTAGGCGGGTACCTCGGCCCCGTCGGCGAAGCCCTCCAGCTCCTGGCGCAGCCACGCGCCCATCTGCTTGAGCCTGAGCACCGACGCCAGAAAGATGGCGCGCTGCAGCACGTCCTCGAGCGGCTGCTCCTGATCCCGGGCCTGAGCCTGGACGGATTCGACTGCCGACGCCATAGTCTGCTCCCTCCCCCCTGGTAACGGGGCAGCCCGTCGCCCCGCATGTGTCACGTGTTCCGACTGTGCTCCCTGTATCGACGGGCGGACCAAGAACTGGATCACATCCCGCGGAGCGCGGTCACATCTCCGACCGTCGGCGTGTGGCGCGCCCGCGGCGATGCTAACGTTCGCAACGCACGATTCCGCCCCGGAGCAAGGAGACGGCCCAGTGAAACCCGGTCGCACCGGCCTTGATCGCATCGTCCACGCCGCCGGCTATTCGCTGCGCGGGTTACGTCTGGCCTGGCGGGGCGAATCCGCCTTCCGCCAGGAGGTGGCGCTGGCGCTGCTGCTGCTGCCGGCGGCCTTCTGGCTGGGGCGCGATCCCGTCGAGGTCAGCCTGCTGGTGGTGGTGGTGATGGTGGTGCTGATCACCGAGCTTCTGAACACGGGGGTAGAGGCCGTGGTGGACCGGGTTGGTCACGAGCACCATGAGCTTGCAGGCATGGCCAAGGATGTCGGCTCGGCGGCGGTGATGCTCAGCCTGTTGCTGACCGGCTTCGTCTGGGGCGCGATCCTCTGGGGCCGCTTCGTCGGCTAGCCCGCCTATCTCACCGATCTGCGCAGCGAGGGCGTGGAGATGGCGGGCAGGACAAGGCGCGGGAGAGTTCGGGCGCGCAGGCGTACTCGACAGTACGTCGAGCACCCGGACCGAGCGCAACGCCGGCCTGCCCGCCAGATCCGCGCCCGCAGCCGCAAATCGGTGAGATAGGCGGGCTAGGCTTGCCCGCACCCGGCCGGGGGCGGACACTGCGCGCCGGAGTCCATGGCGGCCGAGCCGCCGAGCCTGCAGGAGGTGTGCGTGCCGGTATTCCTGGTGCTGTTCCTGGTCGTGCCCCTGGTGGAGATCTATCTCCTGATCGAGGTGGGGCAGATCATCGGGGCCCTGCCCACAATCGGTCTCTGCGTGCTGACGGCGGCCGTCGGCGGCGCGCTGTTGCGCCAGCAGGGCCTGGATACTCTGGCCCGCGCGCGCCGCAACCTGGACGAGGGCCATGTTCCGGCGCTGGAGCTGTTCGAGGCCGTCGCCCTGGCGGTGGGCGGGGCACTGCTGCTGACGCCGGGCTTCGCGACGGACGTGATCGGCTTCGCCTGTCTGCTGCCGCCGACCCGCCGCCTGCTGGTGCAGTTCGCCCTGCGCCGGGTCAACGTGGTCTACGGGCCCGCCGGGCGTCCGGGCGGGGGGCAGGGCGATCGGGGCCGTCGTGACCCCCGTACCATAGAGGGCGAGTACCGACGCCGCGACAGCGACCGCTAGATGAGAGTTGCGCGCTGCCCCGTCCGGGCCGCTCAGCCGCCGAGCAGGCCCTCGGCCTCCAGTCGCGCGACCAGGTGGTCGATGGCCTCCGGGTTCGCCAGCGAGCCGCGGTTGCCGACATCACGCTCGCCCTGCAGCAGCCGCGCGACGGCGAGCTCCACCTTCTTGCCGCTGCGGGTGTAGGGGATGTCGTCCACCTGCAGGATGTGCTTGGGCACGTGTCGCGGACTGGCCTGGGTGCGGATGCGCCGGCGGAGGGTGGCGATCTGCTCCTCGTCCAGCGGCTTGCCCTCGGCCGGCACCACCAGCAGGACCACCTCCACGTCGCCGTCGACAGGGCGGCCGGCGACGATGCTGTCCGCGATCTCCGGCATGGTCTCGACCTGGCGGTAGATCTCGGCGGTGCCGATGCGCACCCCCCCCGGATTGAGCGTGGCGTCGGACCGCCCGTAGATGACCGCCCCACCGCTCTCGGTGAAGCGCACGAAATCGCCGTGAGCCCAGACCCCCGGGAAGCGCTCGAAGTAGGCGCCGCGGTAGCGGGCCCCGTCGGGGTCGTTCCAGAACGCCACCGGCATGCTCGGAATCGGCTGGCGGCAGACCAGCTCGCCCCGCTCGTGCCGCAGCGGGTTGCCGTCGTCGTCGTAGGCGACGACGTCGCAGCCGAGGAAGGGGCTCTGGATCTCGCCGCGGCGCACCGGCAGCAGCGGGTTGCTGCCGACGAAGCAGCCGCAGATGTCGGTGCCGCCGGCGATGGATCCGAGCAGCACCTGCTGCGACACCGCCTCGTAGAACCAGTCGTAGTCTTCGGGTAGCAGCGGGGAGCCGGTGGAGAAGACCACCCGCAACGCCCCCAGGTCCAGATCCCGTCCGGGCGTGATCGCCGCCTTGCGGCAGCCGGCGATGAAGCGGGCGCTGGTGCCGAAGTGGGTCAGGCGCTCGTCTGCCGCCAGGCGCCAGAGCATGCCGACGTCCGGGTGGCCAGGGGAGCCGTCGTAGACCACCAGCGAGGCGCCGGCGAGCAGGGCCGAGGCCTGCCAGTTCCACATCATCCAGCCGCAGGTGGTGAAGTAGAAAAACCGGTCCCCGGCCTGAACGTCGCCATGCAGCAGCAGCTCGCGCGCATGGCCGAGCAGCAGATTGCCGGCGCCGTGGACGATGCACTTGGGTCGTCCGGTGGTCCCGGAGGAGTACAGGATGTAGACCGGGTGGTCCGCCGGCAGCGGGGTGAACGAGGGCTCGCTGCCGCGATGCGCGGCCAGGGCCTCGTCCCACGGCACGTAGTGCTCGCCGTCCGGGAGAGGCGCATCGTCGAGCTGGCGAATGACCAGCACCCGCCGGACACTCGGCATGCGCTCGCGCAGGGCGGCGATCTGCTCGGCGCGCTGGAAGCGCTTGCCGCCGTAGCCGTAGCCGTTGACTGCCACCAGCACCGTGGGCTCGATCTGGCCGAAGCGGTCCTCGGTCGCCTGCACGCCGAAGTCGGGGGACGCGGAGCTCCAGATCGCGCCCAGGCTGGTGGTCGCCAGCATGGCGACCAGGGCCTCGTAGCCGTTGCTCACCAGGCCGGCCACGCGGTCGCCGACGCCGACCCCCTGGGCACGCAGCCACGCCTCGATTGCGCCGACGTCCGCCAGCAGCTCGCGGCCGGTGCGCCGCAGCGGCTCTCGCCCCTCGGCGTAGGCGGTCACCGCCGGGCGCTCGGCGAGGGCACCGCCGGCATGGCGCAGGAGGTTGGCCGCAAAATTCAGCCGCGCGCCGGGTAACCAGCGCGTGCCCGGCATGGGCGTGTCGTCGCGCATGCGCTCCGGCGGGGACTGCGCCTCGAGCCCGGCATAGCGCCAGATCGAGCGCCAGAACGCCTCGGGCTCGCTGATGGACCAGCGGTAGAGTGCGTTCCAGTCGTCGAAGCGGCCGTAGCCCTCGGCCGCGAGCCATGCCATGTAGCGCGCCATGCCGGTGTCGCGGCGCATGCGCTCGTCGGGCTGCCAGAGGATTGCCTCGCTCATCGGTCTCCTGTCCTCACTGCATGTGCCAGCCGTGACTGACCACCACCGACTGGCCGGTCAGTGCCGCGGAGGGGAACGCCGCCAGGTGCACGGCCACCTCGGCCACATCCTCAAGGGTAGTGAACTCCTGGTCCACCGTGTGCTTGAGCATGACGTCCCGGATGACCGACTCCTCGCTGATGCCGAGCTCCCGGGCCTGTTCGGGGATCTGCTTGTCCACCAGCGGCGTGCGCACGAAACCGGGGCAGATGAGGTTGGCCCGCACGCCGTGCTCCGCGCCCTCCTTGGCAATGGCGCGGCAGAGCCCGAGCAGGCCGTGCTTGGCGGCGACATAGGGGCTCTTCAGCGGTGAGGCCTCCTTCGAGTGGACCGAGCCCATGAGCAGCATGGTGCCGCCGCGGCCACCGGCGTACATGCGGCGCAGGCAGGCGCGGCTTACCAGAAAGCCCCCGTCCAGATGCACGGCGATCACCTTGCGCCAGTCGGCGAAGGCGAGGCGGTCCACCGGATCGATGTGCTGGATGCCGGCGTTGGCGACGGCGATGTCGACGCCACCCCAGGTCTCCGCGACCTGGGTGACGCCGTTCTCGACGGCGTCCTCGTCGGTAACGTCCATCGCGAGGCCCATGGCCTCGCCGCCGGCGTCGCGAATGGCCTGGGCCGCGGCCTCGGCGCCCGCGTGGTCGAGGTCGGCGATGGCGACGCGGGCGCCCTCACGGGCGAAGGCCTCGGCGATGGCCCGGCCGATGCCGCGGCCTGCTCCGGTAATCAAGGCAGTCTTGTCAGTCAGGCGCATGGTCTCTCTCTCCCGACATGGACGCCCTCGTGGGCGCCCGGACGACGAGGACGGACGCGGGCACACCGTGCCCGCGCCAGGCTCGCAGGATGTTCTCAGGATAATCCTCCAGGGGCGTTATTGTTGCAGCGGGTCGCCCCTGCGGCCTACGGGCAGGAGCCATGCCAGCCGCCCAGGGCATAGATATAGTACTAACCTAATCAGACGCTTGGCGATAGTATCTGACGTCCCCTGTCACCATCCGGACGCCGCCCACCGTGCGGCATATCGGACGGCGCGACCCCTTCGCGCGGCCCAGGCGTCCGGGGCGCCGGAGCCGCTCCGGACTTCCGGACTGCACCTGCGCCCATCCGGTATCATCCCGAGCCTTTTGGACAATCCGCCCTGATCACCTTCGGAGGGCCCTCTGCTTCAGATTCTCGGCATTCTCGCCCCGGTGCTGATGGTCATTGGGCTGGGCTGGGTCCTGTCCCGGCTCGGGTTCCTGTCCCGGCAGGCACTGTTCGACCTCAATCGACTGAGCTACTGGATCGGCCTGCCGTGTCTGCTGGTGGTTCGCATCGGCGGGGCCAGTCCGGCCCTCAGCGACGTTGCCGGACTGCTGTTCGTCGCCGCCGGAGGTACGGCACTGGGCATGGCGCTGGCCGCGGTTGTGGCCTGGCTCCTGGGCATGCCCTCACGCTCCCTCGTCACCTTCGTCCAGGGGGTGTATCGGGGCAACCTGACGTTCGTGGGTCTGCCCGTGGTGCTCTATGCCTTCGCCGGCACCGGTGCGGCCACCAGCGCCGAGGCGGCGGCACTGATCGCGTTCGCGCCGATGGTCGTCCTCTATAACGTCGCCGCCGTCGCGCTGCTGCTCGCCCCGCAGCGTGCCGGGCTTGCGGGCACGCTGCGGGCCATGGGGCACGGGCTGGTGACCAACCCGATCCTGATCGCGGCGCTCGTCGGCCTGGCCGTCTCCCTCGGCGGCTGGCCCATCCCCGTGGTGCTGGAGCGGAGTCTGTCCGCCGTGGGCCAGATGGCTCTGCCGCTGGCGCTGCTCTGCATCGGCGGCAGCCTCTACACCGCGCGCATCGAGGGGCGGGTGCTCTGGGGCGCGCTCGCCGCCGGGCTCAAGGTCGCGGCGGTGCCGCTGCTGGGGCTCGGGCTTGGGCTGGCCGTCGGGCTTTCGGCAGAACATCTGCGCATCGCGCTGATTCTGCTGGCCTGTCCCACCGCCTCGGCGTCCTACGTGCTGGTTCTGCAGCTGCGGGGCGACGCCGCGCTCGCTTCCACCACTATTGTGCTGAGCTACGTCCTGGCGCTGCCGGCCATGATGGCCGTGCTCGCGCTCACGCAGTGAGCGGACACCCGCGGCACTAACCCGATTCCCCCTTCAGCGCGGCAGCCTCCAGCTCCCGCTCCAGGCGCTCGGCCTCGCTGGCGCGGGGGCGGCTGAAGCGGGCGAGGCCCTGATAGATCACGGGGGTGAGGTAGAGGGTGAACACGGCGGCCAGGCCGAGGCCGCCGAAGACCACCCAGCCGATGGCCGAGCGGGCCTCGGCCCCCGGGCCGGAACCCAGGATGAGGGGCAGGCCACCGAGCACGGTGGCGATCATGGTCATCGCCACCGGTCGCAGGCGCACGCGGGCACTGCCGAGGGCCGCCTCGGTGACCGAGGCGCCGCGGTCCCGCAGCTGATCCGCGAACTCCACCAGCAGGATGCCATTCTTCGCCATGAGTCCGATCAGCAGGATCAGCCCGATCTGCGAGTAGATGTTTACCGAGGTCCCGGTGAGGTAGAGCGCGAATACCGCGGCGGCGACGCCGAACGGTACGGTCAGCGTGACCACCAGCGCGCTGGTGAGGCTTTCGAACTGGGCGCAGAGCACGAGCAGGACCACGAGCAGCGCCAGGCCGTAGGTGAGGGTGACGTCGCGGCTGGTCTCCTGGAGCGTCTGCGCCTCGCCCAGAGGCACCATGGTGACGCTGTCCGGCAGCACCTCGTCCGCGAGCGCCCGCAGGTCGTCCACCGCGGACTGCAGTGGGTAGTCCCCGGCCACCGCCACGTCCAGCGTGATGGCGCGGCGCTGGAACTCCCGGTCGAGCTCCGCGGCCACCCCCTCTTCGCTCAGCGTGATGACGGAGGAGAGCGGCACCAGCGCCCCGGCATCGGTGCTGACATAGAGGTTGGCAAGGTCCCCCGGGTCGTTGATCTCGCCGGTGGTGGACTCGAGAAATACCGGCACCGCCTCGTCGGCGACGTTCAGGTCCACCAGCTCCTCCCCGTCGATCATTGCCTGCAGTGTCCGCGCCAGTCCGTCGAGGCCGATGCCGAGCTCGCGGGCGCGCTGGCGGTCCACCTGCAGGCGGAGCTGTGGCTGGGTGGGCTGATAGGAGATGTCCGGCTGGGAGAGGTTCGGCAGATCGGTCTCGACGCGGCGCGCGAGCTCGCGGGCGGCGGCATAGAGGGTTTCGTAGTCGTTGCCGAGCAGCGCCACCTCGAGCCCCGAGCCGACGCCGCGCAGATTCAGGCTGTTGGGGCTGCCGACGCGTATCTGGGCTCCGGGGATGCCCTCGAGGCCGGCACGCAGGTCGGCGGCGATGGCCTGCTGGCTGCGGCTGCGCTCGTCCCAGGGGGCCAGCGGCGCCACGATGAGCGCGCGATTGGGATCGTAGCGACCGACGATGGTGAATAGGCGTGCCACCTCCCCGCTCTCCAGTAGCGGGCGCACTGCCGCCTCCATGCGGTTGGCCTGCCGCTCGGTGTAGGTCAGTCCAGCGCCGTCCGGCCCGCTGGCGCTGATGAACAGCAGCCCCCGGTCTTCCGGGGGCAGCAGCTCGCGCTCGAGCTGCGGGAAGAGCAGGGCGGCACCGCCCGCCGCGAGCAGTCCCAGGGCCAGGGTCAGGAACGGCCGGCGCAGGGCCAGGGCGAGGCTGCCTTCGTAGCCCCCGGCGATGCCGCGGCCGATACGCGCGAGTCCGCGGGCGAGTGCCGTGCGCCGGCGTGGCCGGGCCAGGACCCGCGCAGCCATGGCCGGCACCAGGGACAGCGCCACGAACGAGGACAGGGCGACGGCTACCGCAAGCACGATGCCAAACTCCCGGAACAGCCTACCGGCGGTGCTCGGCAGCAGGGAGATGGGCACGAATACCGAGATGAGCACCGCCGTGGTGGCGACTACGGCGAAGAACACCTGATGGGTGCCGAGCAGCGCCGCTGCCCGCGGCGCCAGGCCCTGGCTGCGCCGGCGCTGGATGTTCTCCAGCACGACGATGGCATCGTCCACCACCAGCCCCGTCGCCAGCACCAGCGCAAGCAGGGTAAGCAGGTTGATGGAGAAGCCGAGCATCCAGATGGCCGCCACCGTGCCAATCAGAGCCAGCGGGATGCTCACCGCCGGAATCAGTGTCGCCCGGGGTGAGCCGATGAACAGCCAGATGGCGGCGATGACGATCAGCGTGCTGAAGCCGAGCGTGATCAGCACCTCGCGAATGGCGCCGCGAATGAAGATGGCATCGTCCGAGGTCTTGATGAGCTCGACGTCGTCGAGCCGGGCATTGAGCCGTTCCAGGACCCGCTCGATGCCTGCGGAGATCTCCACGGTGTTGGAGCGTGCCTGCCGGATCACGCCGAGGCCGATGATGCTGCCCCCGTTGAGCCGCACGAAGCTGCTGGCGTCCGCCGGCGCGAAGGTGGCGTGGGCGACGTCGCCGACCCGAATCGCGTCGCGAATCTCCAGCGCCTCCACCTGGTCGGCCGTGACCGTCGAGGCATCCGCCCGGACCAGCAGCTGCAGATCGTCGGAGCGGAAGCTGCCGGCGGGGACGTCCAGGGAGGCGTCTTCCAACACCTCCGCGATGTCGTTCACGGCGAGCCCGTAACTCGCGAGGCGCAGCGGATCCACCACCACCCGCAGCTGGCGCTGGCGCTCGCCGAACAGCGAGATGTCGGCGACCCCCGGCACCGAGACCAGCTCCGGAATGACGTCCTGCTCGACCACCCGGGTCAGGGCGTCCGTGCCAAGGGTGGGGCTGCGGGCGGCGATGCGCACCACCGGCGAGGCGTTGTCGTCGGCCTTGATGACGTTCACCTGCTCCACCTGGTCGGGGAGCTCGCGCTGAACGCGGCTGACCGCCTCGCGGGCATCCGCCGCGACCTGGTCGAGGTCTTCGTCCGGGTTGAACTCGATGACGATGCGGGTGTTGTTCTCCTCGCTGGAGGCGCTGATGGAACGCACCCCCGAGACCCGCGCCACGGCACCCTCGATCAGGCGGGTCACCTCGGCATCCATGGTCTCCGGCGAGGCGCCGGGGTAGCTCGCCGTGACCGTGACCCGCGGCCGGTCCACGTCCGGCAGCTCCCGCACCTCCACCGCCAGCAGCGCGGCCACCCCGGCCAGGGCGATCAGCAGGTTGATCACGAGGACCAGGACCGGGCGGCGGATGCCCAACGCCGGCAGCCCGCCTCGGGGATCCCTCACGGGTCGCGTTCCCCGTCGCGCTGCGCCACCACCGGCTCGTCGCCGTCCAGCTGCTCGGGATCGACGATGCTGACCTGGACGTCTTCCCGCATCTGCTGCACGCCCTCGGAGACAACGGCCACGCCCCGCTCCAGATCGGCGTCTACCAGCACCGTGCCCTCGCGGCGGGCCACGACAGTGGCCGGGACCCGCACGGCCCGCCCATCACGTATGGCCCAGACGTAGGCGCCTTCGCCACCCCACTGCAGCGCAATCTCCGGCACCACCGGATACTCCTGCCCGAGCAGGTCCAGGGCGACGCGGAAGCTCGTGCCCGGCAGCAGCCGGCCCTCGGGGTTGTCCACCCGGGCGCGGACAGTGAACGTCCGGGTCTCCGGGGCGACGCGGCTGTCGATGGCATCCACCGTCGCCTCCAGGGGCCGCCGCGGCTCCGCCCATGTGGTCACCGACAGCGGCTGGCCCTCGTGCAGGCGGTCCAGGAACTGCTCCGGCACCTCGAAGCGAACCAGCAGGCGCGCGCGGTCGTCGAGGCTGGTCACCGCGGTGTCCGTGTCGATGCGGTCGCCGACATCGATATCCGTGAGGCCCACCACGCCATCAAAGGGGGCCCGCAGGGTGCGGTCCTCCAGCGCCACCTCCGCCCGGGCCAGCTCCAGGCGGGCCGTGGCGAGAGCGGTACGCGCCGAATCGATCGTGGTGGGGGACACCGCGCCGGTACCCTCGGTGCGCTGGTAGCGCGACAGCAGCAGCTCCGCGTCCTCTACCCGCACCTCGGCGAGCTGCACGGCAAGGCGCTGGTCGCGGCTGTCCAGGCGCAGCAGCACCTGCCCCTGGCTGACCCGGTCCCCCGAATCGAACCCGATTTCCGTCACCTCGCCGCTGGCCGCGGGATACAGCGTTACCGAGCGCTGCGCCCGTGACTCGCCCACGGCCCGGATCTCCACCCGCTCGTGCTCGAGGCGAACGTCGGAGACGATCACCGGGGTGCCGTCGGCCTGCGCGCCGGCGAGGGCCGCCCAGCCGCTGGCGAGGGTCAGCGCAACGGCCGCCGCGCGATGCAGCCTGCGGGTCGGGGTGCGGTGTGTCGGCATCGAGACTCCTTGCCTGCTCGTCGTTAGGAACCCACGGCACCGGGCAGGTTCCCTGGCGCCGGCGCCGCCGGTCGTCGCGCCGCGCCCGCCCCACCGGCAATTGACGCGGGGCTGACGGGGGTTGGGCGTATCTGTCAGCCTCTGCACCCGCGATGCAGGAGCAAAGGTCAGCCGATGACACGAGCGTGGCGGTCAGTGCGCCGCCGCCCGGTCCGCGGCGCCGGCTGGCGGACGCTGCGGCAGTGTCCGAGCTCGTGCGGGCATTCTACGCGCGTCTGCTGGACGATCCGCTGATGGCGCCGGTGTTCGTGGATGTGGCCGGGGTCGACCTCAGCCACCATCTGCCACGGATCGAGGCGTTCTGGCGCCGGATGCTGTTCCGGGAGCCCGGCTATCGCCGTCACATGATTGCGCACCACGAGCGGGTGCAGGACCTGCAGCCGCTGACCAGGGCGCATTTCCAGCGCTGGCAGGCGCACTTCCTGTTCACCCTCGACGAGCGCTTCCACGGGCCCGAGGCGGAACGGGCCGCGCGCCTCGCCCGGCGGATCGCCGCGCACATGGCCCACTGGCTGCTGGAGGAGCGCCCGCGGCGTCTCGCCGCCGCGGGCGCAGAGGCCGTGGGGCCTAGCCTGGACGCCGCACCTGGCCCGGACAGCTCAAGGATCCGCGCCCGCAGCCGCGAATCGGTGAGCTATCCGGGCTGGCCGGTGAGGTCCCGGTAGGCGTGCCAGCTGGCATGGGCCACCAGGGGCATGGTCACGATCAGGCCGAGGAAGGCGGTGGCGAGACCGATACCCACCAGCAGGACGATGAGCATGGCCCAGACGAGCATGGCTGCCGGGTTGGTGCGGGTAGCCGTGAAGCTGGTGATGGCGGCCGTGACCGGATCCAGTGGCCGGTCCAGCAGCATGGGCAGGGCGATCACGCTCACGGCGAAAACCCCGGCGGCGAGGACGCCACCGATCAGCACATAGGCTGCCAGGAACAGGGGATCGGCGGCGCCGAACAGGGCCTCCGTCCAGCTGGCCTGGATGTCCGGCGGCTGACGGCCATGGAAGAGGGCGAACAGGATTGCCGACACCCGCTCCCAGGAGAGCAGGACAAAGGCGAGCATCACCCCGAACATGCCGATTGACCAGGCATTCCGGCGCCAGGCGGTAAGCGAATCTAAGAACCGGGGACGCCGGCCCGCCCCGCGCTCGCGGCTGAGGTGGTAGAGGCCGATACCGAGGAACGGGCCGGCCAGGAAGAAGCCCGACAGCGCTGCCGACACGAGGTAGGGCCGACCGCTGGCCAGGGTGACGATGAGATAGCCGACGGCCGCCAGCAGCACGCCGTAGCTCAGACTTGCGAGCGGCATGGCGGCTATATCCGCCAGGCCGGCGCGCAGCCAGTGCAGCGGACGGCCCGCGGCCACATGGCGTACCGCGACGGGCGCCGGGGTGGCCTCGGTGGATTCGACGGTGGTCATGGGCGCTGTCCTCCGTTGCGCACGCAGACTTGGCAGCCCGGCTCAGGGTGCCACGGACTCGATGATGCCGGCTCGGCGCCGCGTGAATCTGACCTGGGTCAAGTCCCGGGTGCGCCGGGCCCACGGGCGGCCACGCTCACGGCGGCCGACGGCACCAGCGCAACGGTGGAGGTCGACATCGACGGGTACGTGTTCCCAGGCGGGGTGGGCTATCGCCTCTGACGCGAAGCCGTCGCACAAAAAAGGCCGCCGACCCCGGGGGGATCGGCGGCCGCGTCGCCGGTAACGCCCCGCGGGGTGTTACTTGGCCTGGGCGGCAGTAGCCGCCTCGGAGGCGCTCTTCACGTTGCTCTCGACGAGCTTGCGGGCCTCGTTGACGAACTCCTGGTTCATCGCCACGACCTTCTCGGCGTCGCCCTTGACGCGCTCGCTGAGGTCCTTGGCGACCTTCTGCTGACCTTCGGCATACGCCTGCAGGCCCTTGGTGTCCTTGATCTCGAGAGCCGCGCGGGCCTGGCCGACACCCACCTCGGTGTAGGTGCGGACCGCCTCGAGCTGCGCGTTCACCAGCTTCTCGGTGTAGTCCACCGCCAGCTTGCCATAGGCGCGGGCGGGACCGACGAAGAGCTTCTCGACCTGCTCGTTGTACTTGTTGATCATCTCGTTGTTCATGCTGGAAACCTCCTGCTGTGGTTTATGCAAGGCCACCGCTGGCCTTGTTGCGGTGCAATATAGCAATCCGTTTGCTGCAACGCAACACTCCTTGCCGCGAGCAGGCACGGCGCGCGTCCCGGCTGCCATCGTGGCAAAGTCTGCGGGTAAGTCGTGGCCGGCATTTCGGGAGACAACAACAATGGCTGCTGAGGAAGACGTGCTGGTGCTCTTCGATGACGCGATGCTCGAGCACCGGCCGGAGGCGCGGGATCCGTTCCTGCCGGGGCGGCTGGAGCGCCGCGTCCGGGAGCTGCTCGCCGGGCTCGGGGTGCAGTGGAACTATCCGGAACATCCAGGGCGGCTGACCGCCGTGCTCGAGGGGCTGGCGAAGACGCCTATCGCCGGCGTGCGGCGCGGGACCGGCCGGCGGGCGACGGTGGACGAGCTGGCGCGCGTTCACGCACGCACCCACATCGATGCCATGGCGGCGTTGCGTGGCCAGTACGCCTGGGTGGACATGGACACCACGGCGGTCTCACCGGGCAGCGTGGATGCGGCGGAATGGGCGGCGGGTACCGCGATCGCAGCGGTGGAGGCGGTCGTGCGTGGTGAGGCGGGTTCGGCCTTCGCCCTGGTGCGCCCGCCCGGGCACCATGCCGAGCCGGTGCGGGCGCGCGGCTTCTGCCTGTTCAACAACGTCGCGGTTGCCGCTGCCCATGCTCAGGCCGAGCTCGGCTGCAACCGGGTGCTGATCATCGACTGGGACGCCCACCACGGCAACGGCACCCAGGACATCTTCTGGGCCGATCCGGACGTGCTGTTCTTCGATACCCATCGTGCCGCGCCGTTTTATCCCGGAAGCGGGGCGCTGGAGGACATCGGCGCGGGCTTCGGCGAGGGCACAACGGTGAACGTGCCGCTGCCGCCCGGCTCCGGTGATGCGGCCATGATCAAGGCGTTCCGCGAGATCCTGGTGCCGGCGGCGGACTGGTTCAAGCCGGATCTGGTGCTGGTCTCCGCCGGTTTCGACGCGCACCGTCTGGATGTGGCGATGAACATGACCTACGAGGGGTTCGGCGCGCTCACCGCCATCGTGCGCGAGATCGCCCGGCGCCACTGCGACGGCCGCCTCGCATTCGTCCTGGAGGGCGGCTATCACACCGAGTCCCTGGCCGAGGGCGTGCATCGGGTGCTCTCGGTGCTCGCGGGTGCCCCGGCCGAGGAACCGCTGGAATGCGGCATCGTGGAAGTGGCGGCGGCGGCCGAGTTTCATCGCGAGGCTTTTCAGCAGCCGGACTGACCCTCCGGCGAAGACCCGCGCCGGGGTGCGGCGAGGCTCTCCAGCACCATGTGCGGTACCGTGAGCGCGGCGAGGCCGATGAATACCATCTGAAGCACGGCGGACTCGGCCGACTGCTGGAGCAGCCAGGGCAGCGCCAGACCTGCCAGTGCCCAGGTCGCCAGGGTGGCCGGAGCCGTGGCCCGCAGGCGGCTCGGCCAGTCGTGCAGGCCGAGCGCGCGCGCGGTCTCCAGCAGATGGCGCGGGCTGTGCAGGAAACAGAAGTACGCGACGAAGTAGGCGAGGGGCGCCAGCAGCCAGGCCCCGAGCAGCAGCAGTAACGGATCCCGCCAGTCGCTGGGCTGCGGCCGGTCGGCCCGGCAGAGCCCCAGCACCAGCAGCGCTGCGCCGGCGGCGCACAGCCAGCCCGCACCGTGGAACAGCGGGCCGGGGCCACCCGGGGCGAGGTACGCCAGCACCGCCGCGCTCGCCGCCGGCTGCAGCGCGAGCGGCAGGAAGACCACCAGCAGCCCGTAGCCCAGGGCGCCCGCGACGCCGAGGCGCTCCCCGGTGTCCTCGCCGAAATGCCAGGCGGAGTAGAGCAGGAAGACGCTCAGCGCCAGGGTCGGCCAATGCCACCAGGGCAGGAGCGCGGCGAGGCCAAGCGCGAGGTACCCGAGCAGGAAAATGGCCGAGCGCGCAAAGCCGCGCACACCGAGGCGCTGACGCGCCACCTCGGGGTCCAGGGCGCCATGGGGCAGCCCGAGCACCGCCACGCCGGCGGCAAGCGCCAGCAGCAGCGCGGTCTCGCCCGCCAGCCGGTCCAGCAGCAGCATGACGACAAGGCCCATGGGGAAGAGCCAGGTGCCCACGGGCGCAGTCATGCCCATCTCCGGTTGCCGGGGCGGGTGCCCAGGGCGGCCCCGAGCAGGGGCGGCGTTGGCAGTGCCGTGATCACCCGCGCCAGGTCCGTGGGTCGCGGGCGGCCCATGAGGAAACGTGCGAGGGCCTCGCTGGGCGCCGTCGCGAACAGCTGCAGGAAACGCTCGGGCGCGAGCCGCGGGTCCCGCCAGAGCGCTTCCAGGAACACCCGATCCATCCATTCCAGCAGACGGGAGCGCTCGGGCGGGCAGGGTGCGCGCCCGGCCAGCAGGCGGGACGCGCAGGCATCGGCCCAGCGCTGGATGGCGTGGAAGGCATAGCCGGTGGCCGGACGCAGGCTGCCGCCGGCGGCGCCGATGCGGATGTGGCGGCCCCCTGGCTGCGGCAGCGGCGGCGCCATGGGCAGATAGCCCCGTTCGTAGCGGAGCGGGTGGCTGCCGTCGAGACCCAGCCGCGCCCGGAGTGTCTGCAGCGACGCGTCGAGCTCGGCGGCCGCCGGCGGTTCAGGCGTGAAGTGGGTGAGCTCGAGGAGCCGCCGGTCGCCGGCGATGGGCAGCTGGTAGGTGAACGTCAGCAGGTGCGGCGCCTCGGCCGTTCGGAAGTCCATTAGCCGCGCGGTCTCCGGATCCAGCGGCGGCGTGCCCGCGAGCTCTACGCCGGCGAACGCCTGCCACAGCCAGGGCCGCCCGAGGCGGCGCCCGGGAGCCCGTGAGTCCAGCACCCAGGTGGCCTCGAAGACCTCGCCGTTGTCCAGCGCGACCTGCATGCGCCGGCCCAGCGCCTGCAGGGCCTGCACGCGGCATCCGCGTCGGGTGATCCAGTCATCACGCCGGGCCACGGCCTCCCAGCCGATGCGGCGCACCTGGCGGGCGTCGAGCATCTCGTAGGGCAGCTCGTGGCTGGCGCATCGGGTCTCGGCGGCTGGCGTCGAGACCGCCCAGCGCCACCAGCGGCGCACGCGGGCAGCGGCGAACGGGTGCTCACCGTCGCTCCAGCCGCACCAGGTGCGGTCATTGGTATCCTCGGTGCTCGGCTCCACCAGCAGGACCCGGCCGCCGTAGCCGCCCTGGGCGAGACGCAGGGCGAGACTGAGGCCGGCACAGCCGGCGCCGATCAGGGCGATGTCGACGCGTGGGGCCGCCATGTCTCAGGGCCTGGAGCCAAGGGCACCGACCGCACCGGTCCGGGGCCGCGGGCAGGGATCCGGCGGGTAATCCTGCGCGCTAGTCGGTCCCGGTGCGCGAGGCGTTGCCGAGCAGGCCTGCGTGCCTGCAGGCTCGCGAGCCAGATCCGGCCTGCCCGCTCCTGGCACCGCATTCGCGTCGCGATGGGCGCGGCGGGTGCGCTCCGGCAACGGCGCCACGAGCAGTGGCGCCGGCGCGGGACGGCGTGGACCGTGGGGCCGGGCGGGGCGGGAGCGCAGGCCGAGCAGGCTGGCGGCGGCCAGCCAGTAACGCTCGCCATCGCCAAGGCGGGTGCGCCCGGCGAGGTAGTCCCCACCCCGGGCGGCGAGGCGTGTGCCGATGGCGCGGTACAGCGTCGCCGCCACCCGGATCGCCGCCCGGTTGCGCTTCGGCAGCAGCCGCATGCCGTTCTCGGCGAGGCCATAGTAGGTGTCGGCCAGGGCGACCAGGCGCCGGACGGCGGCAGGCACCCGGGCACGGGCGGTCGCGCTGCCGTCGGCGATCTCCGTGGGCTCGAGGCCGCCCACCCAGGCACCGGGCAGGTAGCGCCGCCCGCAGCGGGCATCCTCCAGGACGTCCCGGGCGATGTTGGTCATCTGCATGGCGATGCCGAGGGCCACCGCCGGCTCGCGTGCGCGGCCGGGATCCGCCCCCAGCAGGGGGCACATCAGCTCGCCCACGGTACCGGCGACGCCATAGCAGTAGTCGGTGAGGTCGACCTGGTCGGCGATGCGGACGGGGTGGGTCGCGTCGCCGCGCACGGTTTCCACCAGCGTCAGCAGCGGCGCGAGATCGAGGCCGCGTCGCCGGGCCAGCTCGCGCACCGGGGCGAGGCTGGCCGGGTCTTCGGTGTCGCCGGAAAGCGCCGCGCGGAGCTCGTCGAGCTCGTGGTTGGGGCCCGCGGACAGATCGGCGAGATCGTCGACGTGCCGACAGAAGGCGTAGAGCGTGGCGATGTCGCGGGCGTCCCGGCGACGCAGCAGCCGGCTGGCCACGTGAAAGCTGCTGGCGTGACGGGCAAGCAGTCGAGTGGGCTCGGTCATGCCGCGCTCCTCCCGGTGGTGTCGGGGAGCAACCGCTCCACGACCTTGGCGCTGGAGAGAACGCCGGGCAGCCCGGCTCCCGGGTGGGTGCCGGCACCGACGAGATAGAGGTTGTCCAGGCCCTCGGCCCGGTTGTGAAAGCGGAACCAGGCTGACTGGCGAAACAGCGGCGACACGCTGAAGCCTGTGCCATGGACACTGTTGTAATCGCGAGCGAAGTCCGCCGGCGTCATGTGGAACGGCGCGCGCAGATGGTCGCGCAGCCCGGGCAGCAGCGTCGCCTGAAGGGCGTCGATAATGCGCGCTTCCAGGGCAGGGCCGGCCTCGGCCCAGTCGATGCCGCCCAGCAGGTTCGGCACCGGCGCGAGGACGTACCAGGCGTCATGCCCGGGCGGGGCAAAGCTCGGGTCAGTGGCCGTGGGCCGGTGCAGGTAGAGCGAGAAGTCCTCCGGCAGCACGCGCCGCTGGAATATGTCCCGCAGCAGCGCCTCGTAGCGCTCGCCGAGCCAGATGGTGTGGTGGGCGACCTCGGGATACTGCCGGTCGGTGCCGAAGTAGAGCACGAACAGCCCCATGGAGTGACTGGCGGTGCGCGCCTTGAGGCGCGCCGCAAGGGGTGCGGGCTGCAGCAGCTCGCCGTAGAGGTGCAGCGGGTCGAGGTTGGAGACGAAGGCATCGGCGGTGAGGCGGCGCCCGTCATCGAGCAGCGCCGCAGTCACCCGTCGCCCGTCCCGCTCCAGGCGCTCGACGCTGCGCCCGAGCTCGACGGTCACGCCGGTGGACTCGAGCAGGCCGGCCAGCGCATCCACCAGCGCGCCGGTGCCGCCCATGGCAAAGTGGATGCCCCAGCGGCGCTCCAGATAGTGGATGAGGCCGTAGATGCAGGTCGTCTGTAGCGGATTGCCACCGATGAGCAGTGGCTGCAGCGACAGTGCGCGCCGCAGATAGGGATGACGGATATGCCGGCAGACCATCTGCCAGACGCTGCGGTCGATGCGCCGCTGTAGCAGCCGCGGCAGCTGACGGAGCATGGTGCTGGCGCGGTCAAAGGGCTGATCCGCGAGCTCGGTGAAGGCGACGTCGAACAGCGCCCGGGATTCGGCGAGCAGACTGCGATAGCCGGCAACGTCCCGCGGCTCGAAGCGGGCGATTTCCGCCTCCAGTCGCGCCTCTCCCGGGCCGTAGTCGAACAGGGCGCCGTCCGGGAAGCGGAACCGGTACCAGGGGTCCAGCGGGCGCATCTCGATGTGGTCGGCGAGGTCCTGACCGAACAGGGTAAAGAGCTCGGCGAACAGGAACGGCGCGGTGATCACGGTGGGCCCGGCGTCGTGGTGGTAGCCGCCACGCTCGAACACCTGCGCGCGACCGCCGAGCCGTGGGCAGCGATCCACCAGATGCACGCGGTAGCCGCGGGCGCGCAGCCGCAGCGCGGCGGCAATGCCGCCGAAGCCGCCGCCGAGGACCAGCGCCCTCACGCCACCTCCGCCGACTCGGACTCCGCTGGAGCCAGCGCCCGGCAGCATGCGCGCAGCGGCGCAGCCACCGGCTCGGGCAGGCCCGCGCTGAGGAGTAGCGCCCGGCGGAAGCGCCGGTGCGCCAGCGCTCGGGCGCGCTGCCGCGCCACGGCCGGGGACTGCCCCGCGGCCGCGAGCACGCGAACGGCGTTGACGCCCTCCGGAGCGTCCGTGTCGGCGTCATCCAGGTCGTCCAGAAGCTGATAGCCGAGGGCCAGGGCGTGGGCGGCGGCTCGCGCCCGCCGGCACAAGGACTCATGGCCGGCCAGCGTCAGCGGCGCCTCCAGGGCGAATGCGAACAGGGGCCCGGACTTGGCTCGCGCCAGGCGGGCGTAGGTGGAGAGCGTGCAGCAAACCGCGGCTCCCTGTGCCTGCAGCTCGGCGATCTGGCCTTCCACGGTGTCCGCGGTGCGCCGGCTGAGCAGTCCGAGCAGGGCGGGCAGCCGCTGCGCCGGAATGACCTCGGCCAGGGCACCGAAGGCCCGACACAGGAGCCAGTCGCCGGTGCAGAGCGCGCCGCCCGTGCCGTGCATTGCCCAGACGCTCGGCGCTCCGCGCCGCTCGGTGGCCCGGTCGCAGATATCGTCGTGGACCAGCGAGGCGTTGTGGGCCAGCTCGCAGGCCACCGCCAGCTGTATCGCCTGGCGGGCCGGGATCCCGAGGCCCTTTGCGGCATCCAGGCAGAGGCGCGCCCGCAGGCGTTGCCCGCCGCTCGCAAGGTGTCCGGCTGCCGCCTGCCGGGCCTGGCCAAGCCCGTGCCCCGGGCAGCCGGTCACCATGTTTTCCAGCGCGGCCCGGATGGCTGCGAGGTCGGGGTCCTCCGCCGGCCGGGCACTGATCGACTCTCTGACCGCGACGTTCATCGCCCCTCCCTGGCGGCCGGTGGCCGCCGGCCTGCGCCGATGGGACTGCCCCCGCGGCAGGATAGGCCGCGGGGGCAGCTTCCGGCCTACGACGCCGGCTGCTGTGCTCCGCTGCGGGCGAACTCCAGCTCCGACTTGCGGGCGCAGATCACGTAGATGAACAGGCCGAAGAACGCCTTGGCGACCACATCGGCCACCGAGTAGCCGACCTGAATCGCACTGTAGGCGGTTCCGCCGGTAAGGCCAATCATCGGGAAGATGAACACGATGGGATAGAACGACCACGACACCACGGTGATCCAGCGGGCAGCGCTGACCAGACCACGCACCTCCGCCGGCTGATTGTCGATGGCCTGGCGCAGTCCCACGAAGAGCTCATAGACGATCCAGACGAACGGGATCATGGCGAGGAACCACCACAGCCAGCGGGTGCCTGCATCCTGGGAGATCTCGCCCGGATAGCCGAGGATCACCATGATGGCCGCCAGCAGGCCCAGGCGTGTCGCCTTGGCGCGGGTTTCCGCCGAGCTGAGCCCCATCACCAGAATCAGCTCGATGAGGAGCAGCGGCACGGTGAGCAGCCAGTCCACATACCGATAGGCATCGTTGAACGGCTCACCGGTGGGCAGCGCCATGCCGCCCTCGATGGTGTAAGCCGCCCCCCAGCTCTCGAAGATCCGCCAGTAGTGGTAAAGCGCGATCAGGGTTACGAGCCCGGATATCGCCAGTGCGCCCTTGTACTTCTGTGCTACCTGCCCCCTCTGCAGAAAGAGGAAGATGGTGGTCGCCCCCATCGCGGCAATGGTGAACGAGAAGGCGTTGTACACGATGTTGTACTGCGTGAAAGTCAGTTCCAGATCCATCTTTGGGCGCTCCTCCGCGTGGGTGTGAGGCAGCCTTGCTGCCAGCGCCATGTATAGCGCATGTAGAGATGCGTGTACAAGATTTGAATAATATGTGCCGGCCGGCACTCCGAAGGCGCGCAGCCGCCTCGCCACGGCCGATCGTCTGCCTCTCCCGGGTCTTGTCCTGCCCGCCCTCTCCACGCCCTCGCTTCGCGAATCGGTGAGATAGGCGGGCTAGCGGGCCGTCCGGCGATGCCGTGGACGCCGTTTACGGGGGTGGGGCTGTCTCGTCGGGCCCGGGCCCGGCCGGGCGGATGCGGGAGGTGTCCTCGGCGAGCCGACGTCGGGCGGCAAGATCGAGAAAGGGCGGGTCGTCACTCGGCTCCAGGCTGCCGATGACGCGATCCGGCTCGAAGCGCCAGCTCTGGCAGCGCAGAAAGGTCTCGTCGCAGGCGAGAAGCCGGCCCGTGGAGCGGAGGAAAAACGTGCGCCCGGCGTAGGTGTCGCCGAAAACCAGATGCCGCGGCCCACCCTCGTCCGGCGCGAGAAGGCTGCGCCCAAGCAGCGGACCCGATGCCTCGAGACCCACGAGATCGGCGATGGTGACGGGGACGTCGAGCTGGGTCACGAGGGTGTCACGCTGCGCCAGCCGCTCGCGGGTCCGGGCATCAGCCGGGCGTATCGCCAGCATGCCGAAGTTGCCGTCCAGCAGCCCGGGTTCCGCATCCTGGCGCAGCATGGCGCCGGACTCATCGGAGGCGATGATAACGCTGGTCTCGTCCAGGAGACTGTCGGCGGCGAGGGCCTCCAGCAGCTGATCCAGTGCCGTCACCATGCGCTCGAACGCCCGGTTGCGGACCTTTCGCCGCGCCTCCGGCGTGGGCAGGACGGCCTCCTCCTCGGCGTTGTCCGGCTCCCCGCCCTGGGCCGTGAACGGATGATGGGTGCCGACATTCAGCAGGGTGGCGAACCATGGCTCCGATCCACGGGCGACCTCGCGCAGCTGCTCCAGGGCCGCCGGAAAGAAGCGTTCGTCGGTGGGGCCCCAGCCCTCGGGCGCCTCGTCGGAGGCAGACGCCCCGCGCCGGTCGTCGATGCCTGCGGCTCCACTCAGCCCGGTGACGACCTCGAACCCCGCCCGGGCCATGAAGCGGTCCTTGTGCATGAACTCCAGTGGCGCCGCCTGGATGTAGACAGTCCGGTAGCCCGCGGCATCGAGCATCGACGGCAGGCAGTCCAGCGGCTGGTCCGCTTCCGCAGCCTCGGTCATCTTCGCCGGCACGGTCGTGATGCGGGGGTAGTCGCCGCAGAGCAGGGCATAGGTGCCGCGGTTCGTCTGCCGCTGCAGGCTGAGCACATTGCGATAGGTCACGAAGCCGCGCTCGTCGAGCGTGCGCTCCAGCGCCGGCAGGCGAATGGCCGGGTCCAGCCCGTGGTGGCGGGCCACCGCCGGCAGGTAGGCCGCCGACAGGCCCTCGATGAGGATCAGCAGTACGTTGTGCCGCCGCCCTTCTCCGGGAGCGACGTCGCCGCGCTCGAAGAACGCCTCCGGTTCGACCCCGTCGGCATCGAGTTGCAGCACCGGGCCCTTGCCGGGGCCCTCGAGCGCCGCGGTCTGCCTCGGCTCAGGGCTGCGCTGGGCCAGAACGGCGCCGGGTACCTGGGCAATGGACCCCAGCACCACGTTGCTGGCCGGGCGGGTATGGCTGTCCATGGCCAGGCCGTAGCCCGCAATCACCATGGCGGCCAGGCCGAGGCGGGTGCCGGCGATGCCGAGCGTCGGCCGCGGGCCGCGCAGCAGTGCCAGCAGTGGCAGTGCCGCCAGCGCGTGCAGCCCGAGCCAGGCCTTCGATTCACCCTCGACACTGGCGGCGACGAATACCGCGTCCAGGAGATGGTGCAGGTGCGCCACCCGGAACAGGGTGCCGTGGGTAGCGATGTGCTCGCCGCCGGCGTAGTAGCCAAGGGCGATCAGCGCCACCGCCGGGACGCGCAGGGCCCATGGCCGCAGGAGCGGGGCAAGGAGCAGCAGGAAGGCGGCGGTGGCGGCATCCGCGGCCAGCACCACCGGCAGCGGGGGAATCACCCCGGTCTGGGCGACCATGAGCGCGCGCAGCAACAGGAGTATCGCGAGGATTCCGAGGCCCCGACGCAGGGGCGGTGAGATCGCATCGATGCCGGGCCGCACGCTCATGCCACCATTGTCGCGCACGCCGTAAACCCGTGCACCAGCGTCGGGCTCCCAGGGATGCGGGCACTAGCCCCCGAGGGTCAGGAAGGGCATCAGGGTCAGATAGAGCACCAGCGCCACGGCGGCCAGCAGTGCCAGGCTGCGCAGCGGGTCACGACGCAGGCGCTGCAGCAGGGTCTCGGCACGCCCCGCGCGCCGGTCCGCCGCGTAGGCGGCCCGCGCCCGCTCGGCGCGCTCGGCCTGGTAGCGGGCGAGCACGGTCTGGACGGCCTCGAAGTCCTCCTCGTCGCGCAGCCAGATACCGCCGACGCTGATGCCCCAGCGATTCGGGGGCGTCTCGAAGTAGGCGAAGCCATGCCGATCGAGGAGGGCGCGAATGTCGTCGGCCTCGTCCTCGGGCACATGGCGAAGATTCAGCAGCAGGCGAGCCATGACGATAGCGTGACAAGCCGGTCGCACTTTCGCCAGCCCGCACCGACGCGGTGCACCGATGCCAGCAGTGCCCATGATCGGTGCAGCGAGGCGGCCGGCGGAGGTCAGTCCTCGATGGGTACCCCCCGGTAGTAGCGACGTGGGCGCGACGCGGCGTCAGGGTGCGCGCCCGCGTCGACGGACGGCAGCGAGTCCGGGGGCTCTTCGGCGCTGCCGGCGACGCTTGCGTCCGCGGTCGAGGGCGACGGGTCCAACAGGGCGCGCAGCCGTGCCGCGGCCTGCTGCAGACCGGTATCCCGGGTGTCGGCGGCCAGCGCCTCCAGGCGTTCCACCAGCTCGGGATCGCTCAGGGCCGGTACCTCATAACCAAGTTGACGCAGCTGCCGGCGGATGTGGCGAGCCAGTTCCACGGTTTCCCGGGTCAGGACCTGCATTGGCGCCTCCTGTGCCTCATGCCCGGTACTGGTCAAGCAATAAGCATACCCGTGGGCCGTTGCAAGCCCATGACCGGACTGCAGCGGCCCGCTCCCGAGGGCGCTACTCGCCGGCGGCGTCCGGCACCGCTCCCCGGCTCTGCGCGGTCTCGCCATGGAAACCCGGCAGCAGGAGATTCAGCAGGATCGCCGCCACAGCGCACAGGCCCACACCCTGCAGGTTGATCTCGCTGCCGCCGATGGCCATGCCGCCGATGCCGAACACCAGCGTGGTGGAGACGATCACGAGGTTGCGCTGGCGCGTGAGGTCCACGTGGCCCCGCACCAGGGTATTGAGGCCGACAGCGGCGATGGAGCCGAACAGCAGGATCAGGATGCCGCCCATCACCGGGGTCGGGATGCTCTGCAGCAGCGCGCCGAGCTTGGCGAGGAAGGCGAGGCCGATGGCGAATACCGCCGCCCAGGTCATCACCACCGGACTGAAGGCACGGGTCAGCATGACCGCGCCGGTCACCTCGGAGTAGGTGGTATTGGGCGGGCCGCCGAGTACCGCGGCAGCCGAGGTGGCGATGCCGTCGCCGAAAAGCGTCCGATGCAGGCCGGGGCGGCGGACGTAGTCGCGCCCGGTGACGTTGCTGATCGCGAGGACGTCGCCCACGTGCTCGATGGCGGGCGCAATGGCCACGGGCAGCATGAACAGGATCGCCCCGAGCTCGAAGCTCGGCAGCGTGAACGCGGGGACCCGCAGCACAGGCGCCTCTCCGACGCTGGCGAAATCCACCATGCCGAAGGGCCAGGCCACCAGAAAGCCCACGACGACGCCGGTGAGGATCGGCAGCAGACGGAAAAGGCCGCGGCCGAGGGTAGCCATCAGCAGGCAGGCCAGCAGCGCCGTCATCGACACCACGAGGGAGGGACCGTAGGGGAAGAGGCGCTCGCCGCCGTCCCCGGTCATTCCCATTGCCATGTTGACCGCCACCGGGGCGAGGCCGAGACCGATGACCATGATCACCGGCCCGGTGACCACCGGCGGCATCAGTCGGTGGATGAGTCCCGGACCGCGCCAGCGCACCAGCAGGGCAAGGGCGATGTACGCAAGGCCCGCGGTGCCAAGCGCGCCCATGGTCGCGGGTGTGCCCCAGGTCTGCACGCTGTAGGTGACCGGCGCGATGAAGGCGAACGATGAGGCGAGGAACACCGGTACCGAGCGCCGGGTAACGAGCTGGAACAGCAGCGTGCCCAGGCCGGCGGTGAACAGGGCGACGCTCGGGTCAAGCCCGGTGATGAGTGGCATCAGCACCAGCGCACCGAATGCCACCAGCAGCATCTGCGAGCCGGCGAGCACGCGCTGCCAGCCCCCCTTCGGCGTGTCTTCCGCCATGACGCGATCCCCCCAGATCTTCAGCGTGCGGCGGTCCGGCGGGCGCCGCAGCGCGCGCGGACCGAGCCGGCGGGCGCCAGCCGGGCGTGGAGTCTACCGGCTCCCGTGGGTGATGGCATCCCGGGCAGGCTTTTACCCGGTCACAGGGCTTGTCTATGATCCTGCGATCGGGTGGCGCTTCCGGCAGGGGGTTGGGTGACGGAGAATCGGGATCGGAGCCAGGACGGCGTGCTCCCCGGGCTGGCGAGGCACCCCGCATGAGTCCGGGCGGGCGCCGCTGGCTCGCCGGAGGCATGGTGACGGCCGGGGCCGCGGGGGTGGCCTCGGCATTGCTGCTGGCGCCGGTCGGCAGCTGGCTGCCGGTGGTCATCGGCGCTGCGGGGGGTGGGCTACTGCTGCTTGGCGGGCAATGGGCGCGCGCCGCGCCCCCGGGCGCAAGTGCCAGCTACCGGCACATGGTGGAGAAGGCCCGCGACGGCATCGCGGTGATCGAGAACGGCCGCGTCGTCTTCGCCAATCCCAGCCTCGCCAGCCTCATCGGCCGCCGGCCCGAGGAGTTGCAGCAGCAGCCCTTCGAGCCGCTGGTGGCGGAATCCGAGCGCGACGCCGTGCGCGAGCGCTACCGCCGCCGCCTTGCCGGCGAGCCCGTGCCCGATCGCTATGAGACCGAGCTCCTGCACGCGGACGGCCGGCGCATTCCGGTGCAGGTCAATGCCAGCCTGATCCGGGACGGCGGCAGCACCACGCATCTGGTGGTGGTGCGGGATATCCGCGCGCAGCGGGCGGCGGCAGCGGAGATCCGCGCCCTCAACACCTATATGGACGGCATCATCGACAATGCCGACATCTGGATGAGCACCCTCGACGAGGAGGGTCGGGTGGTGATCTGGAACAAGGCCGCTGAGCGCATCAGTGGTTACCGGCGCGAGGAGGTGGTGGGGCGGCGCGACGTCTGGGACTGGCTCTACCCCGACCCCGCGTACCGCGAGTGGGTGCTCGCGCGGGTGCGCGAGCTGCTGGAAACGGCCTGCGCCCGGATGGCGCTGGAGACCACCATCGTTGCCCGTGACGGCCGCCGAGTGGTGCTGAGCTGGAACTCGCGCCAGCTGCCGGGCGCAAACGGACGCGCCACGGGTGCGCTTGCCATCGGTCGTGACGTGACCGCCGAGCGGGCCGCGGCGGAGTCTCTGCGCCTGCACGCCTCCGTGTTCGAGACGGCCGAACCCATGGTGATCGCGGACCGTGCCGGCCGGCTGATTCGCGTCAACGACGCCTTCACCCGGCTGCTCGGCGAGAGCGAGGCCTCGCTGCTCGGCCGCAGCCTGGCGGAGCTCGGCGAGGGCGACAGGGTCTGGGACCGGCTAGTGACCGAGGGGCGCTGGCACGGGGAGCTGGTGGAGCGCCACCGCGACGGCCGCGAGATCCCGGTGCGCGTGGTGCTGAGCACCGTGCGCGACGCCGAGGGTGAGATCACCCACTACATCGGCCACTGGCAGGACATCTCCGAGCGCAAGGCCTTCGAGGCGCGCATCGAGCGCCAGGCGCTGCACGATCCGCTCACCCGGCTCGCCAATCGCCGGCTGCTGATCATGCGCCTGGAGCAGGAGCTGGCCCGCGCACGCCGCACGGCGGGGCACGGTGCGCTGCTGTTCCTCGACCTCGACCACTTCAAGCAGATCAACGACAGCTACGGCCATGCCCTCGGCGACGCCCTGCTCACGGGCATGGCGGAGCGGCTGCAGAGCATCCTGCGCACCGAGGACATGGCGGCCCGCCTCGGTGGCGACGAGTTCGTCGTGCTGCTGGGTCCGGAGGCCGGGTCGCTCGAGGGCGCCGGGACCCGGGCCAGGCGCGTGGGGGAAAAGCTGCTGGCGGAGCTCTACCAGCCGATGGCGCTGGGCGACTACGAGCTGCGGATCTCGGGCAGCGTCGGCATCGCCCTCTATCCGGAGGAGCGGATCGACGCCGAGCAGCTGCTGCAGCGCGCCGACCACGCCATGTACCGGGCGAAGGCCGAGGGCCGGAACCGCCTGGAGTTCTTCTCGCCGGCCCTGCAGGCCGAGAGCGAGGCGCGGCGGCTACGTTACGCCGAGCTGCGCCAGGCGCTGGACGCGGACGCCCTGCAGCTTCACTACCAGCCGCTGGTGGGGGCGAGCGGTCTTCCGGTGGGCGCGGAATGCCTCGTACGCTGGCCGCGTGGCGAGGGCCCGCCCCGGGCCGCCCGGGAATTCATGCCGCTTGCCAACGACACCGGCCTCGCCGCCGCCGTCGACACCTGGGTCCTGACCCGGGCCTGCCAGACGCTGGCCGAGCTCGCGGCGGCAGGCATGCTCCCCGCCGGCCGTCATCTTGGTGTGAACGTCTCCCTGGCGCTGCTGGCGCTGGACGACTTCCCGCGCCGGCTGCAGCGCATCCTTGATGACACCGGCGCATCGCCCGAGGGCCTGGTGATCGAGCTCGGCGAGTCCGCCCTGCTGCGCGACGGTGGCCGCCTTGCCACCACCCTGCGCCAGGTTCGCGAGTGGGGCGTGCGCTTCGCCGTGGACGACTTCGGCACCGGGCATTCATCCGTGCTCCAGCTGCGCCATCTGCCGGTGGACTGGATCAAGGTGGACCGCACCTTTGTCGGGCAGCTCCCCGACAACGACGCGGCACGGTCCGTGGTGAACGCGAGCTTGGGCGTCGCCCGCAGCCTCGGGCTCGAGGTGGTGGCCGAGGGCGTGGAGACGCAGGCCCAGTTCGAGCACCTGCGCGGCGAGGGCTGCGCCCTGTTCCAGGGCAGCCTGTTCTGGCCGCCGCTCGAGCGGGACGCCCTCGACCGCGCCCTCGACGGGGCCACCCCGGCGGCCGACACGGTGATGGACGACCGTTGCTGAAGGCGGCCGTTCCTGCCGGTACCTCAGTCTCCGGGCAGCGCCACCGTCACCTCCGCGCCGCCGTAGCCGTGCACGCTGTCGCGGGCGCGTACCTGAACCTCGTTCACGCCCGCCGGGATCTCGACGCCGCCGAGGCTGCGCGTGAACGGCTGCTCGTCGACGTGCGGGTGCAGCAGCTCGCGCACGCCCAGAACCTCACTCTCCGGGCCGCGGATCTCCCAGCGGTCCGCGTAGTGATCCCACCCCTCGTCGGCGTGGCGCACGGTGACGGTAAAGCGGTAACGGCGGTCCCCCTCGGTGCCGACCGTCACGTCCAGCACGTCGGCTTCCCCCGCGGCCGCGGCGGGCGCCAGGCAGAGCAGGGCAAGCAGCGTGCAGGCGCTGCGCATCGGGGTCATGGTCATATCGGGCACCTCCCAGGCACAGAGCTCTGAGGCCTGACGATACTGCCGAAACGGTTGCTAGCGATCCTATCGAGAGGATTGGCAATCCGGTTGGCCTTTCGGGCCGGCGAGTTAGTATGCTCGCGCGCACCACGCGCTGCCGGGGAGCCCCCCAGGGGCCTTCCCCCGGCAGCGCGTTATTCGTATGCCCTCCGGAAGCCGTATGGAATTTAGCCGTGAGAACAAAGCTCTACAAGGCATTGATCGGACTGTTTCTCGCCTTCGGCCTGCTCGCCGGGGCCGCCGCCCAGCAGGAGGGGGGCGGTGAAGGGGCCGATGGCGGTGAGGCCGCCACGCCCTATGCGGCCCTGGCCGATCTGATCGAGGATCCGGCATCGAGGGAGCGGCTGGTCAACGAATTGCGGGGGCTGGCCGCCGAGGGTGGCGAATCGGTCACCCAGGCGGAAACGGCGGCCCCGGATGCGCCGGCCTCGCTGCCGCGGCGCATCGCGGAGCTGACCCAGGGCATTGCCGAAGGCGCGGTGGGCGAGTTCCGGAACGCCGCCCAGGCCCTTGCCAGCCTCGAGGGTGACGGCCCCGCGGTGGACTGGAGCGTGGTCGGCTCCGCCGCGGTGCAGCTGGGGCTGGTCATCGTGGTCACGGTCGGGGCCTTCGTCATCCTCAGACGTCTGGCCCGGGGTCTGTTCGGCCGCGCCAACCAGTGGGTGCTTACCGGGCCGCCGACCCATGCGCTGGTGCGCCGGGTCGCAGCGGTGGTCTTCGGCGCGGTGGTGGACCTGCTGGTGATCGTGCTTGCCTGGGTGGTGGGCTACGGTCTCGCGCTGCTCGCCTTCGGCGAGCCGGGCATGATGGATACCCGGCAGACGCTGTTCCTCAACGCCTTCCTGCTCATCGAGAGCGCCAAGGCGCTGCTGCGGGTGATCTTTGCCTCGCGCGACGACGGTCTGCGGCTCCTGCCGCTGCCGGCGGAGGACGCGGCCTACTGGAATCTCTGGCTGGCGCGCCTGGTGGGATTTATCGGCTACGGCCTCATGCTCGTGGTGCCGATACTGAACGCGACGCTGTCCCCGGCGCTGGGCCGCGTGGTGGCGCTTCTGGTCATGCTGGCGGCGCTGGTCTCCGCGCTCAGCATCATCCTGCAGAACCGCCACAAGGTGCGCGACAAGCTTGCGGCCCTCGCGGAGCGCAGCCGGACCGGCGCGGCCCGGGTGGGCCTGAGCACGCTCTCCCGCACCTGGCACTGGATCGCCATGGCCTATGTCGTGGCGCTGGCCCTGGTGTCGCTGCTGCGGCCGGCGGAGGCACTGCCGTTCATGGCCCGGGCCACCGCGGTGAGCCTGCTCGCCATCGGGGCGGGGTTCTTCGTCTCCGTGCTGCTGGGGCAGGTCATCAGCCGCAAGATCCGCATACCCGAGGAGACGCGGCGCAAGTTCCCGCAGCTCGAGGGCCGGCTCAATGCCTATGTCCCGACGGTGCTGAAGGTCGTCCGCCTGGTGATCGTGGCGGTGGTGGTGGCGACGCTGCTGGATGCCTGGTCGATATTCGATGCCGCCGGCTGGGCCGTCTCCGCCGCCGGTCAGGCGTTCCTCGCCTCGATGATCTCGGTGGCGCTGATCGTGCTTGCGGCCACCGTGCTCTGGCTCGCCATCGTGAGCTGGATCGAGCACCGGCTGAACCCGGAGACCGGCGGCGGCGAGCCCGGGGCCCGGGAGCGCACGCTGCTGGCCCTGTTCCGCAACGCCGTGCTGGTGGTGCTGGTGACGATGACGGTGATGATCTCGCTCTCCGAGTTCGGCATCGATATCGGCCCGCTGATCGCCGGCGCCGGTGTGCTGGGTCTGGCCATCGGCTTCGGTGCCCAGAAGCTGGTCCAGGACATCATCACCGGCGTGTTCATCCAGCTGGAGAACGCCATCAACACCGGCGACGTGGTGACGGCGGGGGGCATCACCGGCACCGCCGAGCGGCTCAGCATCCGCTCCGTGGGTATCCGGGACCTCTCCGGGACATTCCATATCGTGCCGTTCTCCTCGGTGGACACCGTGTCCAATTTCAACCGGGAATTCGCCTACCACGTCGGCGTCTATGGGGTGGCCTACCGGGAGAACACCGACGAGGTCATCGAGCACCTGCAGGCCGCCTTCGACGAGCTGCGCCAGGATCCGGTGCAGGCCCCCAACCTGCTGGAGGACCTGGAGATCCACGGGGTCACGGAGCTCGCCGACAGCTCCGTGAACGTGCGCGTGCGGCTGAAGGTCGTGGCCGGCACCCAGTGGGCCGTGGGCCGCGCCTACAACCGGCTGGTGAAGCGCCACTTCGACGCCGCCGGCATCGAGATACCGTTCCCGCACATGACCCTGTATTTCGGCGAGGACAAGCAGGGTGGGGCGCCCCCCGCGAACATCCGGCTGCTGGGCGAGGAGCGCGGCGGCGAGCCGACGCCGCCACGGCGCCCGGCGGACCCCGACGCGCCCGATCCGGCCACGGACAGCGGCTCGCCGCCCAGCCCGGACGAGGCGGACACCGCCCCCGGGGGCACTCAGGGACAGTCCTGAGGCGGACGCCAGCCGGCGGCGAGCGCATGGCGCGGTGGCACTAGGCCGCGCACGCTGCCAGCCGTCGCGGCGGACCTTATCGGCGCCGGTGGCGCGTGGCGGGGCGGGAGCGCTCGGGACCCTAGGCGAGATGGACCTCGCCTAGGAGCCTACATGGACGTATTCACGGCGTGTCCCGAGCGCTCCCGCCCCGCCACGCGCGGTGCACGGCCCTGATCCTGGCCGGGGCATCGCGGCTGTTCACGCCCCCGCTTCGGCCGCGTCATCAGACGGTACAATCAGAGCGGGTGGGCCGTATCGGCTCGCTGGTACCAGTCACGCGGCGAGGAGTGCCCATGGCAAACGCCCTGACGGCTGCGGACGGCGTCCGCATCATCGAGCACACGCTGATCCCCATGTCGGATGGCACGCGGCTCGCCGCGCGCATCTGGCTGCCGGAGAACGCCGAGCAGGTGCCGGTGCCGGCCATCCTGGAGTACATCCCCTACCGCAAGCGGGATTTCACCCGGGCCCGGGATGAGACCCTGCACCGCTGGTTTGCCGCCCACGGCTATGCCGGCGTGCGGGTCGACCTGCGCGGCAGCGGCGACTCCGAAGGGGTGCTCACCGACGAGTACCTGCAACAGGAGCTGGACGACGGCGTCGAGGTCATCGCCTGGCTCGCCGAGCAGGCCTGGTGCGACGGCAGCGTCGGCATGATCGGAATCTCCTGGGGCGGCTTCAACGGCCTGCAGATTGCGGCCCTGCAGCCCCCGGCGCTGAAGGCGGTGGTCAGCGTCTGCTCCACGGACGACCGCTACGCCGACGACGTCCACTACATGGGTGGCTGCCTGCTCGGCGACAACCTGTCGTGGGCCTCGGTGATGTTCGCCTTCAACTCCCTGCCGCCGGATCCGAAGCTCGCCGGCGACCGCTGGCGGGAGCTCTGGTGGCAGCGTCTCGAGCGCAGCGGCCTCTGGCTCGAGCACTGGCTGGCGCACCCGCACCGGGACGAGTACTGGCGCCACGGCTCGATCTGCGAGGACTACAGCGCCGTGCGCTGTCCGGTAATGGCGGTGAGCGGCTGGGCGGACGGCTACACCGACGCGGTGTTCCGCCTGCTCGCCAACCTGGAAGTGCCGCGGCAGGGGCTGGTCGGCCCCTGGAGCCACAAGTATCCGCACCAGGGCGTGCCCGGGCCCGCCATCGGCTTCCAGCAGGAGCTGCTGCGCTGGTGGGACCAGTGGCTGAAGGGCCGGGACACGGGGATCATGGAGGAGCCCATGCTGCGCGCCTGGATGCAGGACAGCGCCGAGCCCTCCACCCAGTACCGCCATCGCCCGGGCCGCTGGGTCGCGGAGGACGCCTGGCCGTCGCCCAACGTCAGCATGCGCCGCTTCCATCCCGCCCCCGGGGGGCACCTGGCAGCCCAGGCGGTGGCGGCGGGCGGCGTCGATCTGGCCGACTTCACCATCCAGTCACCGCTGAGCGTGGGCTTCTTCGCGGGCAAGTGGTGCAGCTACAGCGCCGGACCGGACCTGCCCTATGACCAGCGCGAAGAGGACGGTGGCGCGCTGGTGTTCGATACCGAGCCGCTGGCGGAACCGCTGGAGCTGCTCGGTGCGCCGACCCTGACCCTGACGTTCTCCGCCAACCGGCCGGTGGCCCAGGCCGCCGTCCGACTGTCGGATGTCGCTCCGGATGGCAAGGCGACGCGCGCCACCTATGGCCTGCTCAACCTGACTCACCGCGATGGCCACGCGCACCCGGAGCCCATCGAGCCGGGGCAGCGCTATCAGGTGACGATCAAGCTGAACGACCTGGGCCAGGTCTTCCCCGCCGGCCACAGGCTGCGGCTTGCCCTGTCCACGTCCTACTGGCCGCTGGCCTGGCCGCCGCCGGAGCCGGTGCGGCTCACCTTGCACCCGGAGGCCACCTGGCTCGACGTACCGGAGCGCCAGCGCCGGGCCCGGGACACGGCGGTGCGGTTCGCCGCCCCGGCCTTCCCGGAGCCCACCCGCATCACCACGCTCCGCCCCGGCGAGCACCGCTGGATGGTGCATCGGGATCTCGGCACCAACGCCTCCACGCTCGAGGTGGTAAAGGACGAGGGCCGGTTCCGGATCGAGGACGTGGACCTGGAGATCACCGACGATACCCGGGAGTATTACAGCTACACGGGTGACGACTTCAGCTCCATCGGCGGCGAGGTGATCTCGATCCGTGAGCTGCGCCGCAGCGGCTGGGCGGTCCATACGCGTACCCGCACCGTGCTCACCTCGGACCCGGAGCACTTCCACATCCACGCCGAGCTGGACGCCTACGAGGACGGCCGCCGGGTGTTCTCGCGCAACTGGCTGCGCAGCATTCCCCGGCGTAGCGTTTAGCCCGGACCTAATGGGCAACGAGCTTCAGCCAGGAACCCGCGGCGCTGGAGCCGCTATAGAGGCCGTGCCGGGCGCGAGGCGGGGCAGGAGCGCCCGGGACACGCTGTGAATACGTCCCTGTAAGCTCGTAGGCGAGGTCCCTCTCGCCTACGGTCCCGGTCGCTCCTGCCCCGCCTCGCTCGGCCGCCGCGGGTACCCTCCGCCGCGCCTGTACCGGCGAGCCGTGCAGCTTGAGCTCGTTGCCGAGCTTGAACCCGGATGCCTCAGCGATGCGCAGTGCCGGTGGTGTCTTGCGCGGGCGGGACTACCATGCGAACGCGGGCGGTCCGGTGTCGGGCACGTCCATCGGATGTTCGAGGTAAATCGGTGCAGAGGAGGGTAGTGATGCGAAGCATACTGGCGGTCGGCATCCCGGCGTTCGTGCTCGGGCTCGCGGTCACGGCATGGCTGCCGCGGGACGCGGTGGCCCCGGCGCTCGCCCAGAGCGTGCTGCCGGACGTGGAGGTGGACTGGCGGGCACTCGGCCGCGTGAACGGCACGCAACTGGTCTACCTGGAATTCGCCGACGGCAGCCGCTGCCTCGCCACCGACGGCGGCGCCGGCACCGTGGACTGCGACTGGGACGACTGAGGCCCGGTCAGTAGCGCCCCAGGCGCCCGGCCACCTGCACCGCGTAGACGTCGATCTCCAGCAGATCGATGGCGCCGGCGTCGGGGTCGAGGCCTGCGGCGCGACGGGTTTCCGGTGCCGGCGTGCCGCAGTGGCCGACGGTCTCCCAGCGGCCGTCCACCGCCATCTCCAGGGCCAGGCTCTGGCGCAGGCCCGGGCGCGGGTCCGGTGCCGTGCGGCAGCGACCGGTGATCTCGAGGGTCCGGGTCACCAGGGACACCAGCCCCGCGAGCGGGGCGCCTGCTCCCGGGTGGATGTGCATCAGCGCCACGCGGCCGGCGCCGTCGTGCCCCTGGGGGCGCACCACCAGCAGGGTCTCCGGCGGCGGGTCGAGGCTGACCGTCCGCAGGGCTTCGACCAGCCGCTGGGTTTCCAGTAACAGGAGCGGCTCATTCGGCGCCGCCGGCGGCACCGTGACCAGCAGTCGCGGGCACCCGAGGCGCTCGGCGAGGCGGGCGTGCAGTCGCTCGACTGCGCTCGGCATGATCGGCGCCGGGGCAAGCTCCGGCATCGCGGTGGCATCGGCTTCCGGCATGAGTCCTCCCACAACTAAAAAACCCCCGGATCCTTGCCGGATCCGGGGGTTGTTGGCAGTGGCGGCGGTTCGTCAGCGCATGCCCTCTGGCCCCGGACCCGGTAGGCCGGCGTAGAACCAGAAATAGGCGAAGGTGCTGAGCGACATCATAAGCCGGACGCTACCACCAATGTCCGGCTATGGGAACGCCTTCGTGGGCCCGGTCATGCCGCCGTAACGGATCGGCTTGCCGTCTGGCCGGCGGCGGCCTCGCCGCAGGCCCGGTGCGCGATCCAGCGCAGTCGCGCGCCGAGCAGCCCGGCGGCGGTGCTGAGGCCTACCAGCAGGCCGATCCAGAAGCCGTGCACGCCGAGTGCCGGCAGCGGCCCGATGCCGTGGGCGAGGAGCACGCCGCTGCCGAGCCCGACGATCCAGTAAGCGGGCAGCGTAATGAGCATGATGGCGCGGGTGTCCTCATAGCCGCGCAGGGCGTTGCCGGCGTTGACCTGGAGCGTGTCCGAGAGCTGGAACACCGCCGCGAGCAGGATCAGCGAGGCCGCCAGCTCGCGGATGGCCGGGTCCGGTGTGTACAGCCGCACCACCACGCCGGCGGTCAGCAGCATCAGCAGTGCCAGCAGCAGGCCCGTGATCACGGCGAGCACCATGCCGCTGGCCGCCCAGCGCCGGGCCAGCTCGGGCGTACCCCGGCCGCGGGCATAGCCCACGCGCACCGTCAGGGCGAGGGCGAGGCCGAGGGGCAGCATGAAGGTAAGCGAGGCGTAGTTCAGCGCGATTTGGTGCGCGGCCACCACCGTCTCGCCGAAGCCCGCGACGAGCACGGCGATGGCCGCGAACAGGGTGACCTCGAAGAAGATCGCGAGCCCGATGGGCAGGCCGATGACGAGGACGTCCCGGGCGTGGGACCAGGCCGGCGCAATGCCCTGCCAGAAGCGCCCGACGGCGGCGCAGGCGGGGCTCGCGATGACGTAGGCGGCCATCGCCAGGGCCATCGCCCAGAAGGCCAGGGCGGTGGCAAGGCCGCAGCCGAATGCGCCAAGCGCCGGCACGGGTCCGGCACCGAAGATCAGCAGCGCGTTGGCGGGGATGTTCAGGGCGAGGGCAATGAGCCCGACCCACAGCACCGCCCGCGTGCGCTGCAGCCCCTCGCTCACGGCGCGAAACACGTGATAGATCGCGAGCGCCGGGAATCCGAGAGCCACCCCGGCGAGATAGCGCGTGGCGAGGCCGGCGATCTCCATGGGCACGCCGAGGGCGGGCAGCAGGGCGCCGGCGGCGAGCAGCAGGACGGCGCCGGCGACGCCGAGCAACGCCGCCAGCACCAGCGCGCTGCCGAGATATCCCCGCAGCCGCCCGGGATCACCGGCCCCGTCGGCGTGAGCCACGCGCGGGGTGATGGCGAGCAGGGTGCCGGCGATCAGCAGGTAGACGGGCAGCCACAGGGAGCTGCCCACCGACACCGCGGCGAGATCGGCGGCGTCGTAGTGCCCGGTCATCATGGTATCCACCACCGCCATGCCGGTCTGGGAGAGCTGCGCCCCCATGATCGGCAGCGCCAGGTGCAGCTGGGGACGCACATCCTCGCGCAGGCGCTGCAGCCAGGTGTTCATTCGACGTCGGGGATCAGCAGGTAGCTGCGCACTGCATTGGCGTCCGCGGCGCGCCCGTAGGCGACGATCTCGCCGTGGCCGTTGATGGCCTCGGCGCTGTAGAGGCGCAGGCCGGGCAGGGCGCTGTCGGCGGTGATCAGCGTCTCCAGGTGCCGCAGCCCCTGTGTCTCGCTCCAGGTGAAGGCCCGCGCGCCCTGCGCCGTGAGCTGGCGGCCGACCACGGTGCCGTCCGCGGCGAGGTCGCGGGGCTCGGCCCCCTCCAGGCCCGGGCGCCGGAGTTCGCCGGCCGCGTTCCACAGTGCGAGCTCGAAGCCGCCGGAAAGCTGGATGATGCCGGCGGTGAGCCCGTCGCCGGTGATGCGCATGGCGCGTCCACTGTTGGCACTGCCGAGCGGGAGGCGGCTGAGACCGGTCTCGGCAGTGCCCCGCAGCGGCCGCGGTCCGGCGTCGGTAACGGCGTAGCCGACAATCTCGCCGCGCCGGTTGAGGTCGAGGGCGCCTCCGAAGACGGGCCCGCCATCGGCCGCCGTCAGCAGCTGCAGGCCACCGGTCTCGCGCCAGAGGAAAGGTCGTTCGCCGCTTTCGTCCCGAGCGCTGCCGACGACACCCGCCGGTCCGAGGGCACGGCCGCGGGAGTAACGATCGCCGTCGCCGGGCCCGTCGAGCCCGCGGGCACGGCCGGGCTGCGGCCAGAGCACCGCCTGGTCCGGCAGGAAGCGCTCCTCCCGCGCACTGCTGCCGGTGACGCGTCCCTCGGCATCGATGGCCTGGGCGGTGGTGCGAACGGGGCCGCCATCGACGCTGCCGAGATCCCGGGCGCCCTGGTCCGGGGTCCAGCGGAAGGCCCGGTTGCCGATGCGTGTGCGGGCGTCGCCCACCACCTGCCTGGCGTCGTTGAGGTCCCGCGCGAAAACGGCACTGCTCTGCTCAGGGAGAATCTCCAGCGGCACCAGGCGATAGCGCTCGGCGGCGGATGCGGTGACCGTGGCGAGACCAAGCAGGGCAGTGAGCAGCAAGCCAAGGAGTAGGCGCCCTCGCACGGGCACGGGTGCAGCCGTGGTATGACCGGCATGGTCAGGTAGTGTCTTCATGCGCTATACCTGTCAGTTGTGGGGCGCGGGGTCCCACAAGAATAACGATCCCCAAGCGAGGAGAGAGTGCCGATGATCCGCATACAGCCCATCTGTGCGCTGTCGCTGGCGGCCGTGCTGGCCGGCGGGGCGGGCAGTGTTGCCGCCCAGACCCTCGACCCGAATATCGAGCGCCTGCAGGAATTCAAGACCACCGGTACCGACCTCGAGATCGAGACGGTGACCCAGTCCGAGGAACGGGCCGCCAACATCCGCCGCATCCTCGAGGAAATCAACCTTCCGCCCGGGTTCGAGATCGACCTCTACGCCATCGTTCCCGATGCCCGGCACATGGCCGTGGGCAACAACGTCGGCGTGGTCTATGTGGGCACCCGGAAGACCCGCGTCTACGCCGTCACCGACCGGGACAAGGACCGCGTCGCCGACGAGGTCAAGGTTTTCGCGCCCTCGGTGGAGATGCAGGTGCCGAACGGCGTGTGCTTCTCCCGGGACGGCTTCCTCTACGTGGCAGAGCACAACCGCGTGCTGGTGTTCCCTGCGGCCGAGTTCTTCTACGAGAGCCCGGATGTCGCCATCGGCGTCGTGGCCGATCAGCTCGTCCCCGAGGAGGAGGAGTCGTTCAACCACGGTGCACGCACCTGCGACATCGGGCCCGACAACAAGCTCTACATCACCCTCGGCCAGCCCTACAACGTGCCGCCGAAGGAGAAGCTGGAGCTCTACGACGAGCTCGGCATCGGCGGGATCATCCGCATGAACCGCGACGGCAGCGAGCGCGAGGTGTACGCCCGCGGCGTGCGCAACTCCGTGGGCCAGGACTTCAACCCGGCCAATGGCGAGCTCTGGTTCACCGACAACCAGGTGGACGGCATGGGCGACAACATCCCCCCAGGGGAGATCAACCGCGCCACCGGTCCCGGGCAGCACTTCGGCTTCCCGTGGTACGGGGGTGGAGATGTCCGAACCAACGAGTACAAGGATTCGGAACCGCCGGCGGATGTCGTGTTCCCCGAGGTGGAGACGGTGGCCCACGCCGCGGACCTGGGCATGACCTTCTACACCGGGCGGCAGTTTCCGGAGAAGTACCGTGGCGGCATCTTCAACGCCCAGCATGGCTCCTGGAACCGCACCGAGCCCATCGGTGCCCGGGTGATGTTCACCAGCGTCAACGAGGACGGCAGCGCCGGCGACCACGAGGTCTTCGCCGACGGCTGGCTGGACGAGGAGACGGGTGAGTATCTGGGCCGGCCGGTGGACGTGGTGCAGTTCTTGGATGGCTCCATCCTGGTCTCCGACGACCTCACCGGTGCCGTCTACCGCATCGCCTATACCGGGGTCGAGGAGTAGCCGCCCGCCCCGGCGCCGTGTTCCGCCACGCCCCGACGCCGCCGGCGTCGGGGCCCTTTCCGGAGATCGACCGATGCCTTGGATGCCCCGGGCGCTGCTCGCCTGTGCGCTGGTCCTGAGCACGCCGGCCCTCGCCGGCGACATCGCGGCCGGGCGCGAGGCGGCACGCCAGTGCATGGCCTGCCACGGCCTGGACGGCCTGGCACGGCAGCCCGACGCCGGCAATCTCGCCGGCCAGACCGAGATCTACCTGCGCGAGCAGCTCAAGGCCTACCGCAGCGGCAAACGCCGCCATCCGCAGATGAACGTCATCGCCCAGGGCCTGAGCGACGAGCAGATCGAAGACCTGGCGGCCTGGTACTCCGCCATCGAGATCGAGGTGCGCATGCCGGAGTAGCCCGGTGGGGTGGCTTCCGGCGCGCGGGCCGCGGGTCCGGAGCGGCGCTGCTCGATTGCCTCGGGGTCGCGTCCACTCCCGGGATCGCTTATCGTCGGGCTGACGGTGCCCACCCGGCGCCACCGACCATACCCGCGGTACCCGCGACAGGAGAGCGAGCGATGATTCATCGCCCCCATGCCGTGCTGCCCGAGGCCACCGACCTTCGCCGCCGCCGCCTGCTCCAGTCCCTGGGGCTTGCCGGCATTGCCGCCGGCAGCGGGGTATGGCCAGGCCTTCTGCGCGCGGGCGAGCATGGCGGGCAGGCGGCCAGGCGTGGCGGCACACTGCGCGTTGCGCTGCCCATGGCGGACAGCATCGATCCGCTGCAGATGAGCGCCGGTGGCTCCATCGCCATCGTGCAGCAGGTGGCGGAGTACCTGGTCTGGGCCGAGGACGACCTCACCCTGCGCCCCGTTCTCGCCACCGACTGGGCGCCCCGTAACGGCGGGCGCACCTGGATCTTCCGCCTGCGCCAGGGCGTGCGTTTCCACGACGGCCGCGAGATGACCAGCGCCGACGTGGTGGCGAGCTTCCGGCGCATGGTGATGCCCGACAGCCCTTCCGCGGCAAGCGCGCAGCTCGGCTTCCTGCGCCCTGACGGTGTGAGCGCGGACGATCGCTACACGGTCCGCTTCGAGCTTGACCGTCCCATCGGTGCGTTCCCTTACTACACCCATATCTATAACGCAGTGATCCTTCCGGAGGACTATGCCGGCGACTTTGCCGACAGCCCCATTGGCACCGGGCCGTTCCGTCTGGTGGACTACCGGCCCCAGGAAGGCGCGGTGGTGGAGCGCAACCCGGACTACTGGGACAGCCCGCGCCCCTACCTGGACCGCGTCGAGCTGTCGCTCTACGACGGCTCACAGCCCCAGGTACTGGCCATGCAGGGTGGGGCCGCGGACGTGATGCTCGGCGCCGGCTACATCGACGCCCGACCGCTGTTCGACGACGAGGATATCGAGATCGTCGCCGCGCCCACCGCGCGGCACCGCCAGCTGTGCATGCGTGCCGACCAGCCGCCGTTCGAAGACGTCCGCGTGCGACGCGCGGTGGCCCTGGCGGTGCAGCGCCCCGCGCTCATCGACACGCTGCTGGGGGGTTATGCCGCCCTCGGCAATGACCATCCGGTGGCGGACGTCTACCCGTTGGCGGTGGACCTGGAGCAGCGCGAGCGCGATCTGGCGGAGGCGCAGCGCCTTCTGCGCGAGGCCGGCGCGCCCAACGGCTTCCCGGTGGATCTCTACATCGGGCGGGTGGAGGAGCTCCCGCAATACGGGCAGGTGCTGCAGCAGCAGCTGGCGGAGGTGGGTATCCGCGTCAACCTGCAGATCGAGCCACTCAACGTCTACTACGATCACTGGACCGAAGTCCCCTTCGGCCTGACCGACTGGGTGAGCCGTCCCACGCCGGATCAGATCCTGTCCGTTGCCTTCCGGGGCGACGCCGAGTGGAACGCCGCGCACTGGCGCAACGACGACTTCGACCGCATCCTCGAGCGGTTCCAGGCCGAGCCGGATGCCGGCCGGCGCTCCGAGCTCGCCACACGCCTGGCCGGCATCCTCAACGAGGAGGTCCCGGCCATGATCGGGTATTTCAACGACGGGCTGCGCCCGGTGACCCGCCAGGTGCGAGACGTAACCGGCAACCTCTCCAACTATCTGGATCTGACCCGGGCCTGGCTGGCCTAGCCCGCGGCCGGGCCTGACCCCGGGGCGTCATGCTGCGCTACACCCTGCGCCGGCTGCTGCTGCTCGGCGTCACCCTGGCGGTGGCCTCGGTGCTGATCTTCCTGATGACCGCGGTGCTCCCCGGCAATGTCGGGCGCATCGTGCTGGGGCCGTTCGCCAGCGCCGAGGCGGTGGCGGCGCTGAATGCCGAGCTCGGGCTCGACCGGCCAGTGCTGGTGCGTTACTGGGAGTGGGTGGGCGGTCTGCTGCGGGGTGACTGGGGCCGCTCACTGTCGCTGGATACGGCGGTCCTGCCGCTGGCCCTGGAGCGGCTCGGGCGCTCGCTGGTGCTCGCCGGCTTCGCGCTGGTGCTGCTCATCCCGGTGGCGCTGGCCGCCGGCGTGCTGGCCGGCCTCCGCCCCGGTGGCGTGTTCGACCGCTGCGCCTCGGTGATCGGCCTGGTGCTGGGCGCCATTCCGGAGTTCGTGACCGGCGTGCTGCTGATCGTGACCTTTGCCGTGGTCCTCGGCTGGCTGCCGGTGCAGGCGCTGCCGCCGGACGACGCCGGAGTGATCGAGTGGCTGCAACATCTCCTCATGCCGGCGCTGTCGCTGGTGCTGCTGCTGTTCGCCTATCTGTTCCGCATGACCCGCGCGGGCATGATCACCGAGCTCGGCGCCGCCTACACCCGCACCGCCGTGCTCAAGGGCCTGCCCATGGCGGTGGTGATCCGCCGCCATGTGCTGCGCAACGCCCTGCTGCCGACCATCACCGTAATCGGCGCGCAGCTCGGCTGGCTGGTAGGCGGGCTGGTGGTGGTGGAGAGCCTGTTCCGCTATCCGGGGATCGGCAGCCTGCTGCAGGCCGCCGCCGCCAACAAGGATATCCCCCTGCTCGCCGGCGCGGCACTCCTGGTGACGCTGGTCTTCGCCAGTGCCAATCTGCTGGCGGATCTGGTGTATGCGGCCCTCAACCCCCGGGTGCGGCATGCGCTCGGCGATTGAGGTGCTGCGCGGGGCGCCGGGCTTCGCCGTCGGCCTTGCCATGGTGCTGATCTGGGTGCTCACCGCCGCGCTCGCCCCGTGGCTGACCCCGCATGCCCCCACGGCCATGGGCGTCGGAGAGGCGACGGCGGCGCCGTCCGCGGCCCACTGGTTCGGCACCGACGACTACGGGCGCGACGTCCTGAGCCGAGTGCTCCACGGCGGCCGCTATGTGCTCGCCATCGCCCCGGCGGCCACTCTGCTGGGGCTCGGCCTGGGGACGCTGATCGGGCTCGCGGCGGCGTTCTTCGGCCGCTGGGTGGATGAGGCCGTCATGCGGCTGCTCGACGCGGTGATGGCGTTTCCCATCGTGGTCCTGGCGCTGCTGGCCCTGACCGCCCTCGGCCCCTCCACGGTCAACGTGGTGCTGGTGATCGGCTTCGTGTTCATGCCCCTGATCGCGCGCACGGCCCGCGCGGCAGCCCTGGTCGAGGTGCGGCGGGAGTACGTCCAGGCCGCACGCCTGCGGGGCGAGCACGCCCTCTACATCATGCTCGTGGAGGTGGCGCCGAACATCCGCGGCCCGCTGCTGGTGGAGGGAACGATCCGGCTCGGCTATGCGGTGTTCACCTCGGCTACCCTCGGCTTTCTCGGCCTCGGCGTACAGCCGCCGGCCCCGGACTGGGGGCTGATGGTGGCGGCCAACCGCACGCTGCTCACCACCGCGCCGTGGACCGTGCTCTGTCCGGCGCTCGCCATCGGCTTTGTCGTGGTCGGCTTCTCGCTCATGGCGGACGGCCTGCGGGAGCTCGAGCACCGATGAGCGCACCGGTCCTGGAGCTGGCGGGGCTGTCCCTCAGCTACCGTCGGCGAGGGCGCTGGCACGCTGCCGTGCGCGGGCTTAGCCTGCAGGTGGCGCCCGGGGAGGCGGTGGGTCTGGTGGGGGAGTCGGGCTGCGGCAAGTCGACGGTGGCCATGGCGGCGCTCGGCTACCTGCCCGGCAACGCCCGCATCGATCAGGGCGCGGTGCGCGTCGCCGGCGTGGATCTGGCCGGTCTGTCGCCGGCCGCCCTGCGTCGCCTGCGGGGCGGCACGGTGGCCGCGGTGTACCAGAGCCCGGGGGCGGCCCTGAACCCGTCGCTCACCGTGGGCGAGCAGGTGGCGGAGGTGTACCGTCTGCACGGCGGTCTCGACGGCGGCGCCGCCCGCGCGGCGGCCGGCCGCATGCTGGCCCGGGTGCGCATCCCCGACCCGGAGCGTCTGCTGGCGGCCTATCCCTACCAGCTTTCCGGCGGCATGCAGCAGCGGGTGGTGATCGCCATGGCGCTGGCGGGCGACCCCCGGCTGCTCATCCTGGACGAGCCCACCACGGCGCTGGACGCCACCGTGCAGGGGGAGATCCTGGCCCTGTTCGCGACGCTGCGCGTCGAGCTCCGGGTCGCGCTGCTGTTCATCAGCCACGACCTTGGCGTCGTGCGCACCGTCTGTGACCGGGTGGGTGTCATGTACGCCGGGGAGCTGGTGGAGGTCGGCTCCGCCCAGGCGCTGTTCCAGCAGCCTGCGCACCCCTACACGGCGTCCCTCATCGACTGCATCCCCGATTTCCGCCACCGCTGGGAGGATGCGCGGCTGGCTGCGATCCCCGGGCTGCCACCGGGCCTTGGCGAGCAGCCGCGCGGGTGCGCCTTTGCGCCGCGCTGCCCCGTGGCGCGGTCGGTCTGCGAGGAACGGCCGATACCCCTGGCGGCGGTGGCGGACGGGCGGATGAGCCGCTGCCTGTTCCCGGAGCAGACCGCGCCGCCCGGTGGCAATCGCCGGCCGGCCACGATCACGCCGCGTGCCCCCGGCGCCGAGACGCTGGCGGTGGAGGGCCTCGCCGTGGACTACGGGCGCGTCCGCATCCTTGATGGCGTCTCACTGCAGGTGCGGGAGGGCGAGACCCTGGCGCTGGTAGGGGAGTCCGGCAGCGGCAAGACCACCCTGGCGCGCGCCGTGACCGGGCTGACACCGCCCAGCAACGGTGCGGTACGCCTGCACGGCCGCCGCCTTCCGGCCCGCTCGGGGCAGCGCGATCAGGCCGCACGGCAGCGCCTGCAGATGGTGTTCCAGTCGCCGGACGGCACGCTCAATCCGAGCCATCGGGTCGGGGCGACACTGCGCCGGGCCCTGCGCGTGCTCGGTGGCGTCCGCGGCGCCGAGGCCGGGCGGCGGCTGCAGGCGCTGCTGGACGCCGTGGCGCTGGAACCGGACACGCTTCGCCGACGCCCCGAGCAGCTCTCCGGCGGCCAGCGCCAGCGGGTGGCCATCGCCCGGGCATTCACCGGCACGCCGGCGCTGGTGATCCTGGACGAGCCCACCTCGGCGCTGGATGTTTCGGTGCAGGCGGCGATCCTGGATCTGCTGATCGATCTGCAGCAGCGCGATGGCACCGCCTATCTGTTCATATCCCACGACCTGGCCGTGGTGCGCTATCTCGCCGACCGGGTGGCGGTACTGTACCTCGGCCAGGTGGTGGAGGAGGGCGCGGTGGCTGAGGTGTTCCAGGGCCGCTGCCACCCCTATACCGAGGCACTGCTGGCCGCGGTGCCGGGGAGCCCCCACGGCGCCGGCGCACCGCCGGCGGGCGGGGATAATCCGGGCCCGGCCGCCCGCCCGCCGGGCTGCCCGTTCCATACCCGCTGCCCGTACGCGATGCCGGCGTGCCAGGACCAGGCGCCACCCCTCCGGGAGCCGGTGCCGGGGCACCGCATCCGCTGCCATCTGTCCGTGGATGAGCTGCCCGGCGCGAACGCCTAGCCCGTCAGCGCGCCATGGGCCGAATCTCGAGCACCTCCACGCCGCCCTCGTCCACCATCCAGCGCACCTCGTGGCCGGCCAGCTGCACGCCATGGGGCCGGCCATGCTCGCCGCGCCGGTAGGCCGGCCTCGGGTCCAGGGCCAGGGTCTCCCGCACCAGCGCCTCGAAGCCGGCAGGCGCGGCCGCGAGGGCGGGGCGCACGGCCTCGGCGAAGCGCACCGGCAGGCGCTCGGGGACCGCGGCGAAGGCCGCCGGCGCCTGGGCATCCGGCGGCGCATCGGCGTACGGCAGATAGGGCTTGATGTCGTAGACCGGCGTGCCGTCGAGCAGGTCATGGTCGGCCAGGCGCAGGCCGCAGGGTGCCGGCGGCAGCAGCAGGCCCTGCAGGCGCACAACGGAGAGCCCGAGACCGTTGGGCCGGAACGGCGAGCGCGAGGCGAATACCCCAAGCCGCCGGTTGCCGCCGAGGCGCGGTGGCCGCACGGTGGGGCGCCAGCCCCGTGCCGCCACGGCATGAAAGCCGAACAGCAGCCAGACGTGACTGCAGGCCTCGAGGCCACGCAGCGCCGCGGGCTCATCGTAGGGGGGGCGCAGCTGCAGCACGGCGGTGGCGGCAGGCACCAGGCCGGGCTGACGGGGCGTGCCGAAGCGCTGCTCGAAGCCGCTGCGGATGACCCCGATCGCTTCCAGGGTTGCGCTCATGATGCTCGACCGGCGGCCGGATCCACTGTCAGGCAATCGCGGATGGCTGCCTGCACGGCGGCGATTGCCCCCGGGATGGCCACCCGGTCCTCGGCGCGCACCGCGCGCTCGGCCCGCTCACAGGCCGCGCCGAGGGTGGCCAGGCGGCAGCTTCGGGCGGCCCCCAGCAGCCGGTGACACTCCGCGGCCAGGCGCTCGTGGTCACCGCTCCGGTAGGCTGCACGCAGCGCCTGCTGGTGGGCCGGAAGCTCCGCCTGGAGGGCCTCGCGCAGGGCATCGAGGCGGATGTCCGCGGCCTCGTCGGCACCGGACCGTCCCAGGGCGGCGGCGACCTCGGCGGTGGTGACCGGCTTGATGAGGCAGCCGTCCATGCCGGCGGCCAGCAGCCGCTCACGCTCGCCGCGCAGGGCGTTGGCGGTGAGCGCGACCAGCCGCGGGGCAGCGGTACCGTGCCGGCGGCGGATCTCGACGGCTGCGGCCTCGCCGCTCATCCCGGGCATCTGGATATCCATGAACACCACGTCAAAGCGCTCGCGGGCGCAGGCGTCGACGGCCTGCCGGCCGTCCGCGGCCTCGGCGACGCGGGCGCCAAGCTGACGCGCAATGGTCGTCACCAGCTTGCGGTTGACGGCGTGATCGTCCACCACCAGCACGTGGCTCGAGTCCGCGGCCGGGGCTTGCGGCGCCGTTGCCTTGCGCCCCGCCTCCGCCGGGCTGGACTCCAGCAGACGGCACAGCTCCCGGTAGACGGTCTGGCGGCGCACGGCGCGGGGCAGCGCGCCGGCGGCGCCCTGCTGGCGCAGCATGCGCAGCTCGCTGCGGTCCACGGTGCTGGCGAGCACGAGCACCGGGGCGCGCTGCCCGGCCAGCCGCGGAAACAGGCCGCGCGCGAGCCCTTCGCGCAGCTGCGGCCGGGAGAGCCCGATCACCAGCAGGTCCCAGCGCCGGCTCGCGGTGGCCAGAGACAGGAAGCTGCGGCGCTCCTCGGCCTCGGTGACCTCGAGGTCCCAGCCCTCCAGCAGGTGCCGGGAGGCGAGCCGCGGCATCGGCTCCTCGTCCAGCAGCAGCACCTGACGGCCGGCCAGGGGACTGATCCAGGCCTCCCCCTCGTCGCCGCCGCTGACCCGGGGCAGGGTGAGGGTGAACCAGAACGTGGTGCCCTCACCCTCACGGCTCTGCAGGCCGATCTCCCCGCCCATCTGCTCCAGCAGCTTGCGCGAGATGATCAGTCCGAGGCCGGTGCCGCCGAAACGCCGGGTGAGCGAGGTGTCCGCCTGGCTGAAGCCGCGGAACAGGCGTGCCTGGTCGCGCTCACTCAGGCCGATGCCGGTGTCGGTGACGGTGATGCGCAGGCGCACCGCCCCCTCCAGCTCCTCGTCTAGCATCACCCGCACCACGATGCGCCCCGAGGGCGTGAATTTGATGGCGTTGTGGACAAGATTGGTGAGCACCTGGCGGATGCGCAGAGGGTCGCCGTAGAGCTTGAGCGGCACGTCGGAGTAGATCAGGTGCACCAGCTCCAGGCCCTTGCCATAGGCCGCCGGTGCCAGCAGTGAGAGCACCTCCTCCACCGTGTCCCGCAGATCCAGGGCGATATGGTCGATGACGAGCTTGCCGGCCTCGATCTTGGAGAAGTCGAGGATGTCGTTAACGATGGTCAGCAGGTGCCGGCAGGACTCGCGGATGGTATCGACGTAGTCCCGCTGCTCTGCGTCCAGCGGGCTGTGCGCCAGCAGATCGGCGAAGCCGACGATGCCGTTGATCGGCGTGCGGATCTCGTGGCTGACGTTGGCAAGGAACTCGGATTTGACCTGGCTCGCTTCCAGCGCCCGCTGGCGGGCGCTCTCCAGCTCGGCGTTCTGCACCTCCACCGCCTCCAGGGTGGCGCGCAGCTCGCCTGTGGTGCTCTGGACCTGGGCCCGAAGACTGCGGCGGCTGGCCTCCAGCGCCGAGGCCATGCGGTTGAGCCGCTCCTCCAGATCACCGAACGGGCCGCGGAGGGGCTGCAGGCGGGTCTCCAGCGCGCCGGCCTCCAGCGCGGCAAGCTGCTCCGCCACCCGGGCGAGGCCGTTGTCCAGCCGGCGCTCGAGGCGGTGGGCGAGCCAGGCGGCCAGGGCCAGCAGCAGCGCCGCGATCAGCACCGGCGGCGTGGCCGCGGAGAGTACGCGCGCCAGCGCCCCGTCGGCGGCCGGCACCAGCACCAGCCGCCAGGCCGGCGCCTCGCCCCGCGGCAGCGATGCCAGCAGGGTATCCGGCACCAGACCGAGCACCCGGGCGAAGTGCGAGGCGCTGGGACGGCCGCGCCGGATCTCGCGGGCGGCGAGGTTGCCGCCGGCATCGAGTACCCGGGCCTCGGCGATCAGCGGATGCGTGGTGAGGTCGGCGACGAGCGCGCCGGCGCTGCGCTCGGCCCCGGTGTCGGCGGCGGCAAGCGCCCAGGCGCGGCTCGCCGCATCGACGCGATGCTCCAGCGTCGCGGTGACCGCAGCCCGCTCGGCCAGCACCGCAAAGACCACCAGCGCCAGCGCCAGGCCGCCCGCGGGCAGCATGACGGCCAGCCGGCAGCGCAGCCGCCAGGGCAACTCGGCGAGGGGCCGCCGGCGGGGGCGGGCGAGTGTCGTCCATGCACGCGCGCTCATCGCCGCGATCATACCGTGTCGCCGCGGCGGCAGCATGGCCAGCCGCGACGGGGGGTGGGTAGAATCCCGGCCTATGGATTACCCCACCATCGAAACCTGCGTCGGCAACACGCCCCTGGTGCGCCTGCAACGGCTGGCGGATACCGGGTCCAACACCGTGCTGCTGAAGCTGGAGGGCAACAACCCGGCGGGCTCGGTAAAGGACCGGCCCGCGCTCAGCATGATCCGCCGCGCCGAGGAGCGGGGCGAGATCCGCCCCGGCGACACCCTCATCGAGGCGACCAGCGGCAACACGGGCATCGCGCTGGCTATGGCGGCCGCCGTGCGTGGCTATCGCATGGTGCTGGTGATGCCGGCGAACATGACCATGGAGCGGCGGGCGTCCATGCGCGCCTACGGCGCCGAGCTGGTGCTGGTCAGCGAGGAGGAGGGCATGGAGGGGGCGCGGGACCTTGCCCAGCGCATGCAGGCCGAGGGCCAGGGCCGGGTGCTGGACCAGTTCGCCAATCCGGACAACTGGCGCGCCCACTACGAGGGCACCGGGCCGGAGGTCTGGCGCGACACCGGTGGCGAGGTCACGCACTTCGTCGCCTCCATGGGCACCACCGGCACCATCATGGGTGTGTCCCGCTACATGAAGGAGCACGGCACCGGCGTCGAGATTGTCGGCGTGCAGCCGGCGGAGGGCGCCAAGATCCCCGGCATCCGCAAGTGGCCCGAGGCCTACCTGCCGAAGATCTTCGAGCGTGAGCGGGTGGACCGCATCATCGAGGTGAGCCAGCCCGAGGCCGAGGAGATGACCCGCCGGCTTGCCGCGGAAGAGGGGATCTTCGCCGGCATCTCCTCCGGCGGCACCACCGCCGCGGCCCTCAAGCTCGCCCGTGAGGTGCGCGACGCCACCATCGTCACCATCATCTGCGATCGGGGCGACCGTTACCTCTCCAGCGGCGTTTTTCCGGCCGAATGAACCTCTTCGCCTTCGACATCGAGACCGTCCCGGACGTCACCGGCGGCCGGCGGCTTTACGGTCTCGAGGGCCTGGACGACGATCAGGCTGCCGAGGCGATGCTCGCCCTGCGCCGGCAGGCCAGCGGCGGCTCGGACTTCCTGCGGCTGCACCTGCACCGGGTGGCGGTGATCTCCGTCGCGGCCCGCATTGGCGAGCGCTTCACCGTGTTCTCCCTGGGCGACGACGGCGACGACGAGGGCGAGCTGCTGCAGCGATTCTTCGACGGCCTGGAGCGCTACGTCCCGCGGCTGGTCAGCTGGAACGGCAGCGGCTTCGACCTGCCGGTGCTCCACTACCGCGCCATGATCCACGGCGTCAGCGCCCCCAAATACTGGGACACTGGCGACGGCGACCGGGAATTCCGCTTCAACAACTACCTCAACCGTTTCCACGACCGGCACACCGACCTCATGGACGTGCTCGCCGGCTACCAGAGCCGCGCCAACGCGCCGCTGGACGAGATCGCTAGCCTCTGTGGGCTGCCGGGGAAGCTCGGCATGAGCGGTGATCAGGTGCGCGCGCGGATCGCCGCCGGGGACTTCGCCGCGGTGCGGGACTACTGCGAGACCGACGTGCTCAACACCTACCTGCTGTGGCTGCGCTTCGAGCAGATGCGAGGCCATCTCGACCGCGAGGGGCACGCCGCCGAGTGTGAGCGGGTACGCAACGCCCTGGCCGAGGCCGGCCGCCCCCATCTCGACGCCTTCCTCCAGGCCTGGCAGGGCTGAGGCCATGGCGCGACGCCGCCGCCGGGTGCCGAGCGAGCCGCTCGAGGTCGTGGTCGAGGGCATGAGCCATGAGGGCCGCGGGATCGCCCATGCCGACGGGCGCACCGTGTTCATCGACGGTGCCCTGCCCGGCGAGCGGGTGCAGGTGCGGGTAATGCGCCGCAAGCGCCGGCAGGACGAGGGCCGTGCCGAGGCGGTGCTGGCGCCCTCGCCGCAGCGGGTCACCCCACCGTGCGCGCACTTCGGCGTCTGCGGCGGCTGCAGCCTGCAGCACCTGGCCCCCGAGGATCAGCTCGCCCACAAGGCCGGGGTGGTGGCGGAGCTGCTCCGGCATGTGGGTGGGGTGGCCCCCGAGGAATGGCTTCCGCCCCTCACCGGCCCGAGCCAGGGCTATCGGCGGCGCGCCCGGCTCGGCGTGAAGTACGTGCCGCGCAAGGGCGACCGGGTGCTGGTGGGGTTCCGCGAGAAGTACAGTCCGTATGTTGCGGATATTGAAAGCTGTCTTGTGCTCGATCCGCGCGTAGGCGAGCGCCTGCCCGCCCTCGCGGATCTCGTCCGCGGGCTCTCCATCCCGGACCGGATCGCCCAGATCGAGGTTGCCTGCGGCGACGACGAGGTGGGCCTCGTGCTGCGCAACCTGGCGCCGCTCTCCGCCGACGACCGCCAGGCCATCGAGGCCTTCGGTGCCCGCCATGGCCTGCTCATGTTCGAGCAGCCGGGCAACGAGCGCACCGTCGCGCCGCTCGGCCACACGGCAGACCGCCTGCACTACCGGCTGCCGGAGGCGGGGGTCAGCCTGGCCTTTGCACCCACGGACTTCACCCAGGTGAATGGCGAGATCAACCGGCGCATGGTCCCGCATGCCCTTGAGCTGCTCGCTCCGACGCCGCAGAGCCGGGTACTGGATCTCTTCTGCGGGCTCGGCAATTTCAGCCTGCCGCTGGCGCGTGAGGCCCGCGAGGTCATCGGTGTGGAGGGTGCGGAGGCGCTGGTGGCCCGCGGCCGGGAGAATGCCGCGCGCAACGGCATCGACAACGTTGCCTTCCACGCCGCCGATCTCACCCGCACGGACGTACCCCGTCCCTGGCTCGAGGGCGGCGTCGACCGTGTCCTCCTGGATCCGCCTCGCTCGGGCGCCGTGGAGGTGCTGCCGGCGCTGGCGGCCCTGGGCCCGGAACGCATCGTCTACGTCTCCTGCGGCCCCGCCACCCTTGCCCGCGACGCCGGCCACCTGGTCCACGACCACGGCTACCGGCTGGCCGCGGCGGGGGTCATGGACATGTTCCCGCATACCGGACATGTGGAGGCGATCGCTCTTTTCCAGCGCTGAAGGCGCTGGAAAAGAGCGAGTTCGCCGGTCAAGTTCAAAGTCCAAGGTTCAAAGTTCAAAGTTGCGAGAGAGCACTGCCGGGTTGCATGCTCGGTGCCCGACCAGCGCACCACCGCGGTTGGACTTGGGCTCAGCGCCCGCCCGTTGAACTTTGAACCTTGAACTTTGAGCTCACCTCGCCATGCCGCACCACTACGAGATCCTCGGCACCGAAACCGCCTACGAGGGCTTCTTCAGGATCCTGCGCTATCGGCTCCGGCACGGGCTGTTTGCCGGGGGGATGAGCGGGGAGCTGACGCGGGAGCTGTTCGAGCGGGGGCACTCCGTGGGCGTGCTGCCCTACGATGCCGCGCGGGATCGGGTGCTGCTGGTGGAGCAGTTCCGGGTCGGCGCGCTGGCGGCGCCGCGCGGACCCTGGCTGATGGAGATCATTGCCGGGGTGGTTGAGCCCGGTGAGGCGCCGGATGCGGTGGCACGGCGGGAGGCGGTGGAGGAGGCGGACTGCCGGGTCGACGAGTTGATGCCCATCTGCCGGTATCTGGTCAGCCCCGGCGGCACCTCGGAGATGGTGCACCTGTTCTGCGCGCCGGTGGACAGCGAGGGCCTCGGCGGTGTTCACGGCAAGCCGGAGGAGGGTGAGGACATCCAGGTCCACGTGCTGCCCCTGGACGCCGCGCTGGCCATGATCGAGGACGGCACCATCCACGCCGCCATGCCCATCATCGCCCTGCAGTGGCTCGCCCTGAACCGCGAACGCCTTTGGGATCTTTGGGCGGAACCCTAACGAGCGCCGCTCGAGGAATAACCGCAAAGGCGCCAAGAACGCAAAGAATAAATTCTAAAACAATAAGTTGCGCAACGCTCTTAAACATTTATCTCCTTTGCGTTCTTTGCGTCTTTGCGGTTCATTCCCATAGCGGGAGCGGGATTAGGGCACCCGCTCGATCCTGATCTCCAAGCGTTCCAGGACGTCGCTGCGGCGCTGGGTGCTGCGGGTGAGGGTGCGGTCGTCGCTGTCGCGGCGGCGGTCGATGGTGGCGATGGGGAGCCATTCACCGAGGGGGCCGCTGACCGTGGTCACCACCTGGCGGCGGTCCGCGCTTTCGTCGGCGCGCCGGGCGTCCAGTCGGTCGATGGCCACCTCAACGGTGACCTGATCGCCCTGCAGGCGCGGTGTAACGAAGAGACGGTCCGGCGCATCGGTGTAGCGCAGTCGCTCGCCGTAGACCGCGCCGTCGGCGTCCACGCCAGCGATCCACTCGCGCACCGGCAGGCGCCGGCCGGTATCCAGTCGGGCCGTGCGCCCGGCAAGTGTGCGCACGGTGCGCTCGGCGCGGACATTGCGTCCGCGCTCGGTGCTTGTGATCTCCACGCCGCGTCCGCCGGCACCGAGGCCGGTCGCCGCGTCGCTGGTGCCGCTGCGCCGGCGCAGGGTCACGGCCAGGGAGGCGGCGGGCGCATCCAGGCGCTGGATGACGCCTTTCAGCTCGGCGATGGCCGGCGCCGGGCCGCGAACGATGAGCCGGCCGTCGTCGGCGGCGAGGGAGACATCGTCCCCGGCGACGCTCTGCAGAGTGGGTAGCAGAGCCTCCGCGCTGCGATGACGCAGCTCGATCACCTCGATGGCGGCGTCGGCGGCAGCCGCGCACAGGAGCAGCACAAGCGCAGTGGCCGCGCGCCTCATAGGTGCAGCCGCCGGGTTTCCGGGTCGGGGGCGGCACGGGCCCAGAGGGCGTCGAAGGTCTCCAGCAGGGTCCGCGCTCGGGCCGGGGCGTTCATCTCCACGGTGGCCTCGTGGCGGGTCCACTCAGGCCGATGCAGCAATGAGCGCCCGTCCGCGATGATCGCGGCCTGGCCGAAGCCGGCGTCCGCGGCGGCGAGCCGGCGCAGCTCGAAGAAGCTCGTCAGCTGGCGGGCGAGCTCCACCAGGCGCGGGCTCTGGGTCAGCGCCGCGTTGCCGTCGGCCACGAGGATGCGGATGCTAGCCTGACGCCCGGCGGTGGCGAGGTCGCGCAGGCTCGCCAGCACCGGCTCGCGGTCATAGAGCCGCGGTTCCAGATCGGGAGTGAGGATGTCGAGACGCTGGCGGGCGCTGCCGCAGAGCGCCTCCACATAGCTCTGGAGCTGGTCCAGGTCGGTGATCTCGATACTTCGGCTCTCGCCCATGTCTCCTCCGCCGTTTCAGCCTGCCGGGCGCCGTGCCAGCCGCCGGCGCATCATGCGGTGAGGCAGCCCCGCCTCGTCGAACGGTTCGCCGAACGCCTCGAAACCGAGATTCGCGTAGAAGGGCAGGGCGTGCAACTGAGCGGCGAGCACCAGCGCCTCATGGCCATCGCGCCGTGCGGCGTCGACGATCGCCTCGAGCAGGGCGCTGCCGACGCCACGTCCGCGCCAGGCACGGGCCACGGCCATGCGTCCGACCTTGCCGTCCGGCAGCAGCCGGCCGGTGCCGATCACGGTTTCGTCCGGAGCCAGGGCCAGAAAATGCCGGCTGATGGCGTCGTGCTCGTCCCATTCCAGCTCCGGCGGCACACCCTGCTCCTCGACGAAGACCTCAATGCGCAGCGGCCGCGCCCGGGGCGCCAGCGACGCCCAGTCGCCCTCGATGATGCGCGGCTGCATCACTCGCTCTCCTCCAGCTCGTCGGCGAACAGCAGAATCCCTCGATTGAGCCATTCCGCGGTCTGCTCCAGGGCCGCGGGCTGCGCCAGGTCCGCGGCGGCCAGCCAGCCCTGCCGGCCCAGGGTCTCCGCCAGGCCGTGCAGAGCCGGCCCGAGCCGATACTCCTCACCCTGGGCGTAGAGGAAGATCCGCTCGCTGTCGTAGCGCACCAGGCTGACGCGGGCGGCCGGGTTGCGTCGCAGGCGCCGCCCCGCCTGCACGGCGGCGGCAAGCTCGGCGGGGGCCAGCGGCGACGCGCGCTCGAGTCGCGCGAAGGCGGGCTTGGGCTCGGTGAGGAAGCGGCCGAGCCAGCGGTCCATGGCCAGGTCGTCCGCAGCCAGGTGGCGGCGGACCTGGTCCCGCAGACGTGCCAGCGCCGCCGGCGGGATCTCCGCCGGATTGGCCTGGCGCCGCAGATCCGGATCGTCGTAGCCGAGCTCGGCACTGGCCGAGCGCAGGCACTCGTCCGCCCAGCCGCGCAGCAGCTCGGCGACGCTCGGTGCGCGGAAGCCGATGGAATAGGTGATGCAGTCATCCACGGCGATGCCGTAGTGGGGCACGCCCGGCGGCAGGTAGAGGAGATCGCCGGGGCCGACGGTCCACCGCTCGGTGGCGGTGAAGTCCGTCAGCAGCCGCAGGTCGGGATGCTCGCGCAGGCGTTCGCTGGCCGGCGCCGGATACTGGATGGCCCACTCCCGCTGCCCGCTCACCTGGAGCAGAAACACATCGTAGCGATCGCGATGGGGGCCGACGGTGCCCCCCGGCGCGGCGTAGCTCACCATGAGATCGTCGATACGCCAGTCCGGGAGGAAGCGGAACGGCTCGAGCACGGCCCCGAGCGCGGGCAGGTGCTTCTCGACGTCCTGCACCAGCAGGGTCCAGTCACGCGCCGGGGTGTCGTGGAAGAACTCTGGCTCGAACGGCCCCTGCAGAAGGATCCAGTCTTCCTGTGCCGTCTCCCCCATGACCACCCGCGATTCCACGTCCGGCTCCAGGGCGAGCCCCGCCAGCTCGTCGGCGCCGAGGGCCCAGGGGAACTCCGGCCAGGCGTTGCGGACCAGCAGCGGGCGCTTCTGCCAGTGACGCTCGAGAAACGCCTCCGGTGAGAGGCCGCCGAGGAGAGCCCCGGGGCCACTCATGGCCGCGCGCCCCGACGGGCCAGGCTGGCGGCGAGGCCGGTGTAGGTGGCCGGGGTCAGCGCCTCGAGCTCGCGCCGGGCGGCCTCGGGCAGGGCCAGATCCCGCAGGAAGGCGCGCAGGGCCTGCTGGTCCACCCGCCGGCCGCGGGTGAGGGCCTTGAGCTTCTCGTAGGGCTGCTCGATGCCGTGCCGGCGCATCACGGTCTGCACCGCTTCCGCCAGCACCTCCCAGTTGTCCTCGAGCTCGGCGGCGAGGCGGGCCTCGTCCACCTCCAGCTTGTCGAGGCCGCGCAGGGTGGCGTGATACGCGATCAGCCCGTGGGCGAGGCCGACGCCGATGTTGCGCAGCACGGTGGAGTCGGTCAGATCGCGCTGCCAGCGCGAAATCGGCAGCTTGCGCGCGAGGTGCTCGAGCACGGCGTTGGCCACGCCCAGGTTGCCCTCGGCGTTCTCGAAGTCGATCGGGTTCACCTTGTGCGGCATGGTGGAGGAGCCGACCTCGCTGTCCACCGGGCGCTGGCGGAAGTAGCCGAGGGCAATGTAGCCCCAGAGATCCCGGGCCATGTCCGTGAGCACCGTGTTGAGCCGGGCGAGGGCGTCGAACAGCTCGGCGATGGTGTCGTGGGGCTCGATCTGGGTCGTGTAGGCGTTCCAGGTGAGCCCGAGGTTTTCCACGTAATGCTTCGCGAACGCGGGCCAGTCCACCTCCGGGTAGGCCGCCACGTGGGCGTTGAAGTTGCCTACGGCGCCGTTGATCTTGCCCATCACCGGCACCTGCGCCACCTGCTGGCGCTGGCGCAGCAGGCGGTGGGCGATGTTGGCGAACTCCTTGCCGAGGGTGGTGGGCGAAGCGGGCTGGCCGTGGGTGCGGGCGAGCATGGGCGTATCCGCATGGGCCTCGGCCAGGCCGCGCAGGCGGGCGAGGATTTGATCCACGGCGGGGAGCAGTACATCATCCCGGGCGCTGCGCAGCATGAGCGCATAGGCGAGGTTGTTGATGTCCTCGGAGGTACAGGCGAAGTGTACGAACTCGGCGATGGGACCGAGCTCCGGATCCTCGCTGATGCGCTCCTTGATGTAGTACTCGACCGCCTTGACGTCGTGATTGGTCGCGGCCTCGATGGCCTTGACCCGCTTCGCGGCTTCGGTGTCGAAGTCGAGCGCCAGGGCTGTCAGTGCCTTGGCGGCGCGCTCGGAGAGTGGCGGCACCTCGGGGATGGCGGGCTCGGCGGCGAGGGCCTGCAGCCATTGCACCTCCACCAGGACGCGGTGGCGGATCAGGCCGTACTCGCTGACCAGGGGCTGCAGGGCCTCGGTCTTGCCGCCGTAGCGGCCGTCGATTGGGGAAATGGCCGTCAGTCGGGTGAGCTCCATGGCGATACCGTCGATGTCGCTGAAGGGGCGGACAGGCCGCAGTGGCGGCGGGCATTCTACTAAGGTTCACGGAGCGTTTGTGAGTCGCGCCGGCAGGCGCGGGCGCCCGGGGCGGGAAACAACATAAGGCAGTGCGGAGAAGCGTGATGAGCGAGCAGCAGTATCGGGTGGAGAGGGACAGCATGGGCGAGCTCAAGGTGCCGGCCGCCGCCCTCTACGGCGCCCAGACCCAGCGCGCGGTAGAGAACTTCCCGATCAGCGGGCTCGCCATGCCGCGCACCTTCATCCGCGCCCTGGGCCTGATCAAGGCGGCCGCGGCGGAGACCAACCGTGATCTCGGCGACCTTCCGGAGGACGTCGCGGGGGCAATCGTCCGCGCCGCCGAGGCGGTGGCGGACGGCCGCCACGATGACCATTTCCCGGTGGACGTCTTCCAGACCGGCTCCGGCACCAGCAGCAACATGAACGCCAACGAGGTGATCGCGCGTCTCGCCAGCGACGACCTCGGCCGCGCGGTGCATCCCAATGATCACGTCAACATGGGGCAGAGCAGCAACGACGTGATACCCACGGCGATCCACGTCAGTGCCGCCATCGCCTGCGCGGAGCAGCTGCTACCGGGGCTCGACCACCTGGCGACGACCCTGGAGGGGCGGGCAGGGGAGCTGGCGGACGTCACCACCACCGGCCGCACTCACCTGATGGACGCCATGCCGGTGACCCTTGGGCAGGAGGTGGGCGGCTGGGCGCACCAGATCCGCCTCGGCGAGCAGCGCGTGCGCTCGGCGCTGGAACGGGTGCACGCCCTGGCCCAGGGCGGCACGGCCGTGGGTACCGGCATCAACGCCCGCCCCGAATTCGGCGCCGGGGTTGCGGCGGCGCTGGCGCGCCGCACGGGGCTGCCGCTGCGCGAGAGCGAGAACCGCTTCGAGAGCCTCAGCGCCCAGGATGCGGCGGTGGAGCTCTCGGGGCAGCTGCGGGTGGTAGCGGTGAGCCTGATGAAGATTGCCAACGACCTGCGCTGGATGAACAGCGGGCCGCTGGCAGGCCTCGGCGAGATCGCGCTGCCGGCGCTGCAGCCCGGCAGCAGCATCATGCCGGGCAAGGTCAATCCGGTGATCCCCGAGGCGGTGACGATGGTGTCGGCGCAGGTGATCGGCAACGACACGACCATCACCGTCGCCGGGCAGTCCGGCAACTTCCAGCTCAACGTCATGCTGCCGGTGATCGGCTACAACCTGCTGCAGAGCATCGGCCTGCTGGCCAACGCCTCCACGGCGCTGGCGGACCGGGCGGTGGCCGGGTTCACCGTCAACCGCGAGCGGCTGGAGGCAGCCCTCGGCCGCAACCCGATTCTCGTCACCGCGCTCAACACCGTCATCGGCTACGAGCTCGGGGCGAAGATCGCCAAGCGTGCCTATGCCGAGGGCCGGCCGCTGATGGAGCTCGCCCGGGAAATGACGGACCTGCCGGAGGGCGAGCTGCAGCGGCTACTCGACCCGAGGTCCCTGACCCGCGGCGGCATCCCCGGCAGCGACTGAGGTACGTCGGGCGCTCGCGGCTCCGATTACCCGGTCCTGCGATCGTAGCGGGCGAAGGTCTGGGTGACGCCGTCGGGCCCGGCGGCGTCGAGATACAGCCAGCGCAGCCGGAAGTCCGCCGGGGCGGCGAGCAGCTCGCCCTCACAGGGCGTGGTAAATGGCTTGCCGCCGAGCATGCGGTGCACCGTGGTGAGAAACAGGCTGTCCACGACACCGGCCGCCAGCAGCGTGTGCAGCACGTAGGGGCCGGTAACGCCGTAGATTCGCCGGTAGCCGAGGCCGGCCAGCGCCTCGTGCAGGGCGGCGCCCTGGGGACGCGGGCCCGACCCGACGCGCACGATGCACGCCCCGGCGGCCTCCAGCCGGCGCGCGCGACCGGCTTCGGGCCTGTCCCCGGTGAGCACGATCAGGCGCCGGCCCTGGTCCAGCAGTCGCTGGGGCACCGGAAAGTCCAGGCTCGCGCTGAACACGGCCACGTCCGGTTGCGGGGCGAGGCCTTCGCGTGCCCGCCACTGGCGGATGTCGGCGAAGGCGGCGCCTTCGCCGACAGGCAGGATGTCCTGGGCGCTGCCGGCGTCGAGCTCCCGCAGATAGCGCCCGGAGCTCAGCAGCAGATCGGCATGGCCGGCGAGCTCCTGGAGCAGACGCCAGTCCCGCGGGTTGGCGATGCTGTGTGGCACCGTCTGGCCGCCGTTCGGTGCGGGCACCGATATGCGCCCGTCGAGGCTCGCCACGAAGTTGGCGTAGACGAAGGGCGCACGTCGCTCCGGCGGAGCCAGTGGCGCCTCGAGATAGCAGCCCTGCAGCGGGCGAGGGCCGGCCGGTTTCGGGTACAGTGGGGTGATCGGCTCGCTCATGCGGACTCCTGCTCTGCGCGGGGCGGCCATCGCTGTGGCCGCAGAGACCGGCGGCGACGCGCTTCGGTTCCCCGCCCGGCGGCGACGCCCATGGTCCGGCCATGCGGTATAGTGTGATCGGACGCGCAATTCCAGTCGGTGTGGTGACGGAGGGCTGGCAGGCGATGATCCGGGTGGTGCTCGTGGACGACCATCAGCTGGTGCGCTGCGGTATCCGCCGTATCCTCGACGAGGCGGCGGAGATCGAGGTCGTGGCCGAGGCCGAGGACGGGGAGTCCGCCATGGCCGAGGTGCGCCGGCTGCGTCCCGACGTGGTGCTGCTGGACGTGCACATGCCCGGAGTCGGCGGGCTCGAGGCCACCACGCGCCTGCTGCGCATCGACCCGGAGCTGCGCATCATCGCGCTGACGGTGCACGTCGACGAGCCCTATCCCAGCCGCCTGCTCGGCGCCGGCGCCCTCGGCTACCTGACCAAGGGCTGCGACGAGGCCGAGATCATCCGCGCGATCCACAGCGTGATGCACGGGCGGCGCTACATCAGCGACGAGATCGCCCGGCAGATGGCCCTCTCGGGGCTGGACGGGCATGCCGCCAATCCCTTCGAGCGGCTCTCCCGGCGCGAGGTCCAGGTGATGCTCATGGTGACCGAGGGCCGTCGGCTGCAGGAGATCTCCGATCGCCTCTGCCTCAGTCCCAAGACCGTGAGCACCTACCGCTATCGTCTCTACGACAAGCTCGGCGTCAGCAACGACGTGGAGCTCACGCGGCTGGCCATCCGCCACGGCCTGCTGGATCAGGCGCCCTAGGCCCCAGACGCGATGAGCGAGGCCTCGCCCCAGCGCTTCGACCCGAAGCCGGTGCTGCGTTCCCTGCCGCAAGGTCCCGGCGTGTATCGCATGCTGGACGCGTCGGGCCAGGTGATCTACGTCGGCAAGGCGCGCAACCTCAAGCGGCGCGTGAGCAGCTACTTTCGCCGTGGCGCCCATGACGGCAAGACCCAGGCGCTGGTGGGGCAGGTGGCGGATCTCCGCATCACCGTGACCCATACCGAGGCCGAGGCGCTGATCCTCGAGAACAACCTGATCAAGGAGCACCGCCCGCGCTACAACGTGCTCCTGCGTGACGACAAGAGCTACCCTTACATCTACCTCTCCACCCAGCAGCGGTTTCCGCGGCTCACATTCCACCGCGGCAGCCGCCGGGGCGAGGGCCGCTATTTCGGGCCGTTCCCGAGCGCCGGCGCCGTGCGCGAGACGCTGAACCACCTGCAGAAGGTGTTCCCGGTGCGTCAGTGCCGGGACAGCTTCTTCGAGAACCGCTCCCGCCCCTGCCTCCAGTACCAGATCAAGCGCTGTACCGCGCCCTGTGTCGGCTTCATCGACGAGGCCGAGTACGCCCGCGACGTGCGCCATGTGCAGATGTTCCTGGAGGGGCAGAGCAACGAGGTCATCGACGAGCTGGTGGCGCGCATGGAGGCCGCTGCGGAGGCGCTTGACTACGAGGAGGCCGCCCGCCTGCGGGACCGTATCGCCAGCCTGCGCCGGATTCAGGAGCGCCAGTACGTCGCCGGCGCGCGCGGCGACGTGGACGTCATCGCCTGCCGCATGCGCGAGTCCCTGGCCTGCGTCCAGGTGTTCGTCATCCGCGACGGCCGCAACCTCGGCAATCGTACCTACTTCCCGCGGGCACCGGAGGGTACCGAGCCGGGCGAGGTGCTCTACGCCTTCATTGCACGCCACTATCTCGGCCGGGAGACGCCGGCGGAGCTGCTGACCAGCGCCGAGGTGCCGGATGCGGAGCTGCTGGAGGAGGCGCTCTCCGGTGATGCCGGCCACCGGGTGCGCATCAGCCACCGCGTGCGTGGTGACCGGCGGCGCTGGGTGGATATGGCGGCGCGCAACGCCGAGCACGCCCTGCAGGCCCAGATCAGCACCCAGGCCAGCATGGAGCGCCGGTTCGAGGACCTGCAGGACGCCCTGGGCCTGGAGGCGCTGCCGGAGCGCCTGGAGTGCTTTGACATCAGTCACACCCGAGGCGAGGCCACCGTGGCCTCCTGCGTGGTGTTCAACCGCGAGGGTCCGCTCAAGTCGGACTACCGGCGCTTCAACATCGAGGGTATCGAGCCGGGGGACGACTATGCCGCCATGCGCCAGGCGCTGGAGCGCCGCTACCGGCGGCTGAAGGAGGGCGAGGCGCCCATGCCGGATCTGCTGCTGATCGACGGCGGCCGCGGGCAGCTCGCCCAGGCCGAGAGCGTGCTCCAGGAGCTGCAGGTCACGGACGTCCACATCGCGGCCATCGCCAAGGGCGCGCGGCGGCGACCCGGCGAGGAGGCGCTGTTCCTCGCGGGGCGGCGTGGCACGCTGCATCTCGCAGCGGACTCGCCGGGCCTGCACCTGTTGCAGCAGATTCGCGACGAGGCGCATCGCTTCGCCATCACCGGCCATCGGGGCCAGCGCGCCCGCCGGCGCACCACCTCGGCCCTGGAGGAGATCCCGGGGCTCGGGCCGAAGCGCCGGCAGGCCCTGATCAAGCAGTTCGGCGGCCTGCGTGGCGTGCGCCGCGCAGGCGTCGAGGACCTGCGGCGGGTGCCCGGCATCAGCGATGCTCTCGCCCGGCGCATCCACGAGACGCTGAACGGCTGACGCCGTGTGCTAGTGTGCCGAGTCGCGCCCGCAGTCGCGGATCGGTAGGCAACGCGGGCAAGGTGTTCAGAGAGGGCGAGATGAGCTGGAACCTGCCGAACCTGCTGACCTGGCTGCGCATCGTGCTGATCCCGGTGCTCGGCCTCATGTTCCTGCTTCCTGCGCCGTGGGCCAATCCGGTGGCGGCGGCCGTGTTCGCCCTCGCCGCCATCACCGACTGGCTCGACGGCTACCTTGCCCGGCGCTGGAATCAGGCCTCGGTCTTCGGCGCCTTCCTCGACCCGGTGGCAGACAAGCTCATCGTCGCCGTGGCGCTCATCGTCGTCATCGTGGAGACGCCGCTGGCCGCCGTGGCGGTGCCCGCCGCCGTAATCATCGGCCGCGAGATCGCCGTCTCGGCGCTGCGCGAGTGGATGGCGGAGCTCGGTCAGCGGGCCAGCGTGGCCGTGGGCATGATGGGCAAGATCAAGACCACCGCGCAGATGGCGGCGATCATCTGCCTGCTCTACCGCCAGGATCTCTACGGGATGCCGATCTGGGCCATCGGCCTTGCGCTGCTTTATGTCGCCGCCGTGCTCACGATCTACTCCATGGTGCTTTACCTGCTCGCGGCCTGGCGGGTAGTGGGGGAGATGCCGGCATCCGGCGAGGGCAGGGTTGACAGGTAGGCGCGTGGCCATAGAATAGGCCTCGCCAAGCGGGAATAGCTCAGTTGGTAGAGCACAACCTTGCCAAGGTTGGGGTCGCGAGTTCGAGTCTCGTTTCCCGCTCCAACAGCCGACCCCGGCCATTGTGGCCGGGGTTTTTTGTGCCGGACGCCCGGCAGGGGTGCCTCGCCATTGCCGCCGGGCGCCTGCTATCCTTCACTCCCGAAGGCTAGGTGGCAGAGTGGTCATGCAGCGGCCTGCAAAGCCGTGTACGTCGGTTCGATTCCGGCCCTAGCCTCCACCTTCCCAGCAGGGAGCGGATTACCGCTTCCCTGGTCTTCCCGCCCGGATGGCGGAACTGGTAGACGCACGGGACTTAAAATCCCGAGGCTCAGGCCGTGTGGGTTCGAGTCCCACTCCGGGCACCATCCTATGGCCCAACGGGCGGTCCCGAGCCCCGCCCACCGTTTGCGGCTTCCGGCTGACGACATCCCCGGTCACCGCGGCGGCGGGCACTCACGGTGGCTGAGCGAGGCTTGGCAGGAGCGGCCGGGACCGTAGGCGAGAGGGACCTCGCCTACGAGCTTACAGGGACGTATTCACAGCGTGTCCCGGGCGCTCCTGCCAAGCCTCGCGCCCGGCACGGCCGGGAGATCGCCCGCCACGCCGCGGGGCAATGTATGCGCTTTGGCGTGACGTCTGAACGTCCTCCCTGAGATCAGGCACCGATCAACCCTCGAAGCGGCGGAAGACCAGCGTGGCGTTGGTGCCGCCGAAGCCGAAGCTGTTGCTCATGACGGTGTTCAGGCGCACGTCGTCGCGGCGCTCGGTGACCACGGGCAGACCCTCGGCAGCGGGGTCGAGATGCTCGACGTTGGCGGTGGCGGAGATAAAGCCGTGCTCGAGCATGAGCAGGGAGTAGATCGCCTCCTGCACGCCGGCCGCGCCCAGGGAGTGACCGCTCAGGGACTTGGTGGAGCTCACCGGCGGCATGGCCTCGCCGAACACCTCCCGAATGGCGTTGAGCTCGGTGATGTCGCCCGCCGGGGTGCTGGTGCCGTGGGCGTTGATGTAGTCGATGGGCCCGTCCGTGCCGTCCAGCGCCTGGCGCATGCAGCGCACGGCGCCCTCGCCGGAGGGGGCGACCATGTCGTGGCCATCGGAGGTGGCGCCGTAGCCCACCAGCTCCGCCAGGATGGGGGCGCCTCGGGCCTCGGCATGCTCCAGCGCCTCGATCACCAGCATGCCGCCGCCGCCGGCGATGACGAAGCCGTCCCGCTCGGCGTCGTAGGGGCGGGAGGCCCGCTCGGGGGTCTCGTTGTAGCGCGTGGACAGCGCACCCATGGCATCGAAGAGCATGGAAAGACTCCAGTGCTCCTCCTCGCCGCCGCCCGCAAAGACCACATCCTGCTTGCCGAGCTGGATCTGCTCCATGGCCGAGCCGATGCAGTGGGCGCTGGTGGCGCAGGCCGAGGAGATGCTGAAGTTGACGCCGTGGATGCCGAAGGGCGTCGCCAGACAGGCGGATGTGGTGCTGCTCATGACCTTGGGCACGGCGAAGGCGCCGATCTTGCGCACGCCGCGGCTGCGGAGGATGTCCGCGGCCTGCACCAGGTGCTCCGTGGAGGCGCCGCCAGAGCCGACGATGAGCCCGGTGCGCGGGTTGGAAATGTGCTCCGGCGTAAGCCCGGCCTGGCGGATGGCCTCGTCCATGGCGACATAGGCGTAGGCGGCGGCGTCGCCCATGAAGCGCCGCGCACGGCGGGGAATGGCCGCCTCCAGGTCGATCTCCGGGCGTCCGGCGATCTGGCTGCGCAAGCCAAGCTCTGCGTACGCGTCGCTGTGGCGGATGCCGGAGCGCCCCTCCCGGAGCGCTTTGGTCACGCTCTCCGGGTCATTGCCCAGGCAGGACACGATGCCCATTCCGGTGACTACGACTCTGCGCACGATCTGCCCCCCCTCCAAGGCGCCGTTGCAGCCGCGCCTACAGCGCGGTCTGCGGGTTGTGGAACAGCCCGACCCGTAGATCCTGCGCCCGATAGATGACGTTGCCGTCGGCGATCACCAGGCCGTCCGCGATGCCCATGGTCAGGCGCCGACGGATGACGCGCTTGACGTCGAGGCGGTACCGGACGTGCTGGTTGTCGGGCAGGATCTGGCCGGTGAACTTGACCTCGCCGCAGCCGAGGGCCCGGCCCTTGCCGGTACCCCCGAGCCAGCCGAGGTAGAAACCGAGCAGCTGCCAGAGGGCATCCAGCCCCAGGCAGCCGGGCATGACCGGATCCCCGGGAAAGTGGCACGCGAAGAACCAGAGGTCGGGACGCACGGAGAGGTCTGCCTCCACGCAGCCCTTGCCGAACTCGCCGCCGTGATCATCGATGTTCGAGATGCTGTCGAACATCAGCATGTTCGGGATGGGCAGCTGCGGATTGCCCGGGCCGAACAGTTCGCCGTGTCCGCAGGCGAGGAGCTCGTCGTAGGAATAGCTGGGTTTGCCGGTCATGACCATCCAGGTGCCGCACTAGGGAAATCCGGACCCGCGGAACCCGGCTGCGGCGAGGACTCGGGTCGGGCCGGGCAGACATGGGCGCGGACGGATTCCCGCGGCCGATCCGCGCAAACCCTACTGCCTGAGCGACGTGCTGGCAAGCGACACGCGAGCGCTCATTCCGGGGCCTCGACGTACTGCCGCCGCCACTGGCGAATACGCTGCTCGATGCCGGGGGCATCCAGCCCGACCGCGGTCAGAAGCTCGTCGCGCTCGCCGTGGCCGACGAAGCGGTCGGGCAGGCCGAGCTGCAGCACCGGACGCTGGACGCCGGCCGCGGCCAGGGTCTCCAGGATGGCACTGCCGGCGCCCCCGCCGATGACATTCTCCTCCAGGGTCACCAGGGCAGGGTGCTCCGCGGCCATGGCGAGAACCGTATCGCGATCCAGCGGCTTGACGAAGCGCATGTTGACCACGGTGGCATCGAGCGCCTCGGCCACGGCC